>JBCBSM010000001.1:325448-650896 GCA_039819165.1 Planctomycetota bacterium | reverse complement strand
GATCCGGTTGCGAGCCGGGAAGTTGCGGGGCTCGGGTCCTCGCCGCATTGGCAACTCGGAAACGACGGCGCCGCCGTCCTCGGCGATCTCGTCGAAGAGCGGGGCGTTCTCTTCGGGGTAGCAGCGGCCCAGCCCGCAGCCCAGCACGGCGACGGTCTGGCCGTTGACCCGCAGGGCGGCGCGGTGGGCCGCGGTATCGATGCCCCGGGCTCCACCCGACACGATCCACCAGCCCTGGCCCGCGAGCGTGCCGGCGAACCGCGCCGCCTGATCGAGGCCGTAGGCCGAGCACTTCCGCGAGCCGACGATGCCCAGCCCGCGATCGGCGAGGCCGTCGAGCGTGCCGCGGACGTACAGCAACGCGGGGGCGTACTCATCGTGGCGAAGGGCGGCGGGGTAGGTCCCGTCGGTGTATGCGACGAGCTTGACGCCCGCGCGCTCGACCAACTCGAGCTCGGCGTCGGTCTCTTGGCGGGATTGCGCAAGGCCGGCGGCCAGCTTCCGGGCCGTGGCCTCCCCGATCGATGGGATGCTCGAGAGATCGGCTGCGCTCGCGTGGGCGGCGCGTTCGGCGGAGCCGAGCACGGCCACCAGCCGACGGATGCGCGCCGGCCCGAGGCCCGCGACCAGCGTCAGCGCGAGCATGCTCCGGTGGGACGAGGTCGGTGTCGCCGTCGCCTCGGGCATGCCGAATCGTATATCCGGATCGTGGCATCCGGACAAGCACCAGACAGAAAACCGCCCTCGCGGCACGCTACGCTTGCCTCGATTCACCCCGAACTCCTGTTTCGCGTCGATGAGGGCACGGATGGCTCGCCGACGGAGCATCGCGCACTGGTGCCTGCGGGCGGCGTGCCTGCTGGCGTGCTGCGTTGCTATTGGCTCGTCGGCATGCCAATCGGCGGGGCCGCCGCCGGCCTTCGACGGAGTGGCCGGCCTGCCGGCCCACGGTGGCACCATCCGGGTCCGCATCGCGCACGCGGCGGACGAGATCCTGGTGACCGGCCCGCGGCTCGTGCTGATCCGGAACACGGGGCGCACCAGCGTCCTCCGCACCCCCATTCGGATGATCGCCGACGGAGCGACCGTCGTGCTCGACGCCGCGGGCGAACGGCTACGGGTGGCCGGCTCGGTCACGCTGGCCTCGGCCGAACCCCGCGCCGTGCCGCCGCCTCCCCGGTACACGCCCGAGTGGTTCGCCGAGGCGCCCGCGGTCGAACTCGACGGCGCCGCCTACGCCGGCGAGGTCCAAGTTCAGGCGGGCGGCGACGGGCTCACGGCGATCAACGTCGTCGATCTGGAGCAGTACGTGGCTTCGGTCATCGCGCGAGAGCTGTATCCGAGCTGGCACCCGGCCGCCTTCGAGGCGCAGGCCGTCGCCGCCCGTTCGTACGCCGTGCACGAGATGGGCGAAGCGTTGCGTGCACGCCGCGGCTACGACGTCATGGCCTCGACCGCCGATCAGGCGTTCGGCGGCCGAACCACGCTAAGGCGCGCGATCGACGCGACGATCGCCACGCGCGGACGGATCCTGTCGTGGCGCGGACGGCCGCTCAAGGCGTACTACTCCTCCACTGCGGGGGGGCGGTCCGCGAGCGCCGCCGACACCTGGCCCGACGGCCCGGGTTTCGGCTACAACCTGGCGGCTCCGCTGCAGGCGCGACGCATCGTGCACGCAAGTGAGGCGTCGCCGTACCACCGCTGGACGGTGCGGCGCTCGACCGAGGACGTCACCCGACGCCTGCGGGCCTGGGGCGCAACCAACGGACACGACCTGCGGCTCGCCCGCGACGTCGTGTTCATCGGCGTGCATTCCACCAACCGCGTCGGGCGGCCGACGCACTATTCGGTGCATGAGCGCAACGGCGTATCTTATGTTCTCGAGGCCGAGCAACTCCGCGGAGCGCTCAACGCGGCGGCGGAGGGCCTGCCCGCGGCAACCGGCGACCAGCTCGTGCGGAGCGGAGACCTAGAAGCGGTGGCGTCGGGCGGCCATTTCGTCTTCCGCGGCCGCGGCTTCGGCCATGGTGTGGGCATGTGCCAGTTCTCGGCGCACGCACTCGCAATGCGGCGGTGGCACGCCGAGCGGATCCTGGCGAACTTCTATCCCGGGGCCCGCGTGGAGCGGGTGTACTAGGCCGCGGCGCCAGCTAGCCATCGCAGCCCGCATCGAAGGCGGCCTGGAAGGCGAGCCATCGAAGAGGGTGAGCTGGCCGTCGGCATCGAGGTCGGGCGCACACAGCAGGCAAGCAAGATCGAACACGTGCACCGCGCCGCCGTTGTCGCCGTCGGGCTCGCGGGGGCGGCGTTGGCAGCGCGCCCACCCCAGGTCGCGACCGACAAGCCGAAGAGGTAGCTCGTTGTCGGCGGCACGAGCCGGGCCGCCTGCCGCCAGTCGCCGTCCGGTTGCCGGCGGAAGAGATAGGCCGCCCCCTCGCCAACCGCCGCCAGGTCGCCGTCGATGCCCACCCTCGAGCCGAAGTCCGACCAGGCAATGGGCTCGGGAGGCGCGATGCGGCCGGTTTCGATCCACTGCGTGCCGTCGAACTCGTACACGTAGGCCGCGCCCGCGCTGAAGCCCGCGAGCTGCGCGAAGACCGAGCCGACGATCATCCGATCGCCGTCGAGGTCGATGCGGTAGCCGAAGCGATCTCCGTAGGTTGCGTCCGGCGGCACGACGATCTGCCCGAGCGTCCAGGCGCCATCCACCAGGCGATAGGCGTGCATGGCGCCGGCGTAGCAGGAACCCGGTGCGGCGCACCGCACCACCATCGGGTCGCCGACGAGCAGGTGCCGGTCGTTCATGGCGACCGTCGATCCAAAGGTGGTACTCTGCACGCCGTCGGGCGCCACCCGGCGTCGTGGCTCGCACTGCGCCGTCGAGCCGATCGCGTCGACCTCGAGCGGCTTCCGTTCGAGGTCGTCGTGCAGATCGGCGCATACCCCCAGCGTCCGCCGCAGGATCTCGGAGAGGGGTAGCAAGCGGTGCATCGCGGTCGCCCGAGGCCGGAGGTCTCTCCCGCATCCGCCGCCGCCCCTACACCAGCTGCAGCACGTCCTTCACGCTCTCTACGAGGTCGTCCGCCGTCAGGCCGCAGGCCGCCAGCAGCTCCTCGGGGGTGCGGGCGCTCTTGGGGATGTGCCGCACGTGCATCTGCTTGAGGGTGAAGCCGTCGCCGCTCTCGGCGATGGCGTCGGCGATGGCGCCGCCCAGCGCTCCGCCGTAGTTGTCCTCCAGCGAGATCACGAATCCGCCGTTGGCCGAGATGAGGTCCAGCAGCTTGTCGGTGTCGAAGGGCAGGCTGTACATGTCGACCAGTGTGGCCTGGATCGCGGCCTTGTCGAGCAGCTCGATGGCCTTGTTGGCCTCGTGCACCATGTAGCCCGACGCGCAGATCAGCACGTCGCGGCCCTCGTTGAGCACCTCGAAGCCGCCGAGGTTGAAGACGTCCTCGCTCGAGTAGAGGAACTCGACGTCGGGCCGGTGCGTCCGCATGTAGCACACGCCCTCGTACTCGGCCATGACCTGCGTCAGCGCGTAGGCGCTGTAGGCGTCGCTGGGCTGCAGCACGTAACACCCCGGGTTGCCGCGGTGGTCCCGCATGGTGGTGAAGCTGCGGAACCAGCTGATGTCGGGCAGGCCCATCTGGCTGGGGCCGTCGGCGGCGAGCGTGACGCCGCTGTGGCTGCCGACGATCTTGAGGTTGGCCCCGCTGTTGATGGCCATCTCGATCTGGTCGTACGCGCGGGTAACGAACTTGGCGAACGACGACGAGAAGGCCGTCTTGCCCGCGGCGCTCAGGCCCACGCCCATCGAGATCATGTGCTGCTCGGCGATCTTGCACTCGAAGAAGCGGGGGGCCAGCTCGGCGTCCTTGGCGAAGGTCTCGGCGAAGGTCGAGTTGCTCACGTCGGCGTCGAGCACCACGACCTCGGGCAGCGGGCGGCCCATCGCCCGCAGCGCCAGCCCGTAGGCCTTGCGGGTCGCCAGGCTGCCGGTGTGCAGCAGGCTCTCCATGTCGAACTGCTTCATGGCCTCGCCCATGCTCGGCATCTCGCCCGCGCCGGCCGCGGGCTGCTTGGGCTCGCTGGGCGGCTGGATGGCGAAGCTATCGGCGCTCGAGAGCGCGCTCGTCAGCTCGCCGCGCCGCTCGTCCAGCTCGCTCTTGGCCCGCTCGAGCGCCGGGCCCGACGGCGGCTTGCCGTGCCAGCCGCCGCCCTGCACCGAGGGGGCGCCCCAGCCCTTGACCGTCTCGGCCACGATCGCGAAGGGCTTCGCGTCGTCGGCACCGGCGTTCTGGCGGAAGTCCTCGAAGGCCGCGAGGATGGCCGACGGATCGTGTCCGTTGATCCGCGACACCCGCAGGCCCGCGCTCTCCAGCTTGCTGTGCAGCGTCTCGGGCGACTGCTGGTTGCTCACCCGGCCGGCCTGGCCGAAGCCGTTGCAGTTGAAGATCGGCAGCACGCCGCGGAGGCCGCGCTCGGCGATGTAGTCGATCGCCTCCCAGACCTGGCCCTCGCGGGCCTCGCCGTCACCCAGGATGCAGTACACCAGGCGGTCGCGCTCATCCAGGATGTCGGCCTCGGCGACGCCGCAGGCGACGCTCAGCCCCTGGCCCAGCGAGCCCGTGGCCGCGTCGAAGAACGGGAAGCCCTCCATCGGGTTGGGGTGGCCGTCGAGCTCGCTGTCCTGGGACCGCAGATTCATCGCGTCGTCGAGGGTCAGCGGCCGACGGTTGTCGGGATCCTTGCCGACCATCACCCCCAGCTTGCAGGCCGCGGCGTAGACCACCGGCACGCCGTGGCCCGAGCTCAGCACGAGGCGATCGCTGGTCGGGTAGTCGGGGTACTCGGGGCTCCACCGCATGGTGTGGAACATCAGCACCGTGACGAGGTGCGAGAGGCTCATGGCCGTGGTGGGGTGTCCGCTTCCGGCGGCATCGGTCATGTCGAGCGACATGCGGCAGAGATCGATGGCCTGGGCGTGGACGGCGGCTTCGAAGGACATCGGGCTTCCTTTCTCGCCCGACGGTCGCCGAGACCGTGGGCGGAAAGGGCCGATGCGAGCGGGTCCGCGGAGGACCGTCGGCCGTCTATCCCCAAGAGCTCCGGACGCCGCGCGGGGCGGTGCCTGAGATTGCGGCCGGCGCGGGTGGCGGACCGATCTCCGGCCCCGCGACGGCGTGCCGGGAGTATCTGCAACCCTCCGGACGATGGCAACCGCCGCGACCCGAGGATTCGCGAATTGCTCAGGGATCGGCGGCCCCGGGCGACCGGCCGGCGGCCGCATCGGCGTCGATCATCCGCCGCAGCTCGCGCTGGATGCTGTCCACCAGCAGCCGCGCCGACGCCCGGTCGCCGAACAGGCCCACGTCGATCGTGAATCGGGTCATGGACGGCGTCAGCCGGTCGATCTGGATCTCCGCCAGCCGGCCCCGCTCGGTGCGAACGACGTAGCTCCGCTCGACGATCACGGCCTCCAGGGCCGTGTCGCGGGGTTCGCTGACGGTGAGGCTCAACTCGTCGAAGACCGTGAGGGCGGCGCTGGTCATCCGGTCGATGCCCACCAGGTCGACGTACTGCAGCCTGGAGCCCCGCCAGGTCGCGTAACCAACGTTGGCGGTTGACGCGCCCGCCGACGCCACGCTGAAGATCGGCACCGCGGCGGCGGCGGCGCACCCGCCGCAGGACCCCGCCAGCAGGGCGGCCGCGAGCAGCCGCATCGATCCGGAGATCGAGCCGGCTCGCCTACGCGGACACATGGGCCCGGGCCTTGCAGTCCTCTCGCTGGCAGTCGCCGTACAGCACGATGTGGTGCCGGGTGACCGAGAAGCCGTCGGGCGCAAGCGAATCGGGGTTGCCAACGCAGCCCATGATGTCGAAGACCCGCCCGCACTGCTCGCACTTGAAGAAGTGGTGGTGCTGCTGGGCCCGCTGCACCGACTCGTACCGAGACGGCTCACCCGGGAGGTCCACGGGCGACAGCTCGCTGTCCTCGACCATCAGCTTGATGTTGCGGTAGACCGTGGCCAGCCCGATGCCCGCCACGGTGTGCTTGGCCCGCTCGAGCACCTCCTGGGGGCTCAGCGGGCCGTCGGCGTCGGCGAAGACGGTGCGGATCGCGCGGCGTTGTCGGGTGTCGCGAGTCACGGGAAGACCCTCCTCGCGGGCGGGGAAATGGCTACGTAGCGGACGGGTAGGTCGTGCGCCGCCAGAGCCACTCCAACGGCCCGAAATCGAAAACGCGAAGCCAAAGAGTAGAGAAGGCGGCCTGTCCGATCCAGACCCCGGCCACGACGCCGAGCAAGCCGGCCCGGCCGATCTCGTTCCACAGGCCGAAGCCGTAGCCGTAGAACAGGGTCGCCGCGATGACCGACTGCATCAGGTAGTTTGTCAGCGCCAGGCGGCCGATCGAGGCCAGCACCAAGCGCAACATGCTGAAAATATTGATCTTACAGATCAAGAACACGAGCCCGAAGTAGCCCATCGCCACCAGCAGGCTCGCGACGTAGTTGGTGTTCCAGCCCACCTTGAACAGGTGCACGACGTCGAAGTCGCTCGCCAGCATGCCTCGGGCGCCCCAGAACGCCATCGGATATCCCAGCCCGAGCCCGAGCACGGCCAGCGCGGCGTAGGTCCGCACCGACCAGGCCCCGCGGAGGCCGCCGCTCTTGAACAGCGCCATGCCCAGCAGCATCAGGCCGCCCACCCGCCACAGGCTGAACATCAGCATCATGGGCACCTGGATGAAGAACGCCTGCTCCGCCCGGCTGGGCATCAGGTCGAGGAATCCGCCCTGGAAGACCCGCCGCTCCTCGGCCAGCATCTCCTCGGTCGGGGCGAAGTCCCGGCTCAGGTCGGGCCATTCGTCGGCGAATTCCTGCTGCCAGCCCGGGAGGGCCGCGAATCGCTCCGGGTCGGCCTGTTGCAGATCCCAGGCGTCGCGGGAGGCCTCAAAGAACCAGCCGAAGCCGAAGTTGCTCGCCATCGCGACGGGTAGCAGCAGGCACGCGAGTGCCACCAGCCAGCCCGCGGGCAGCCGGTAGAGCGGGAAGACGAGCGCGCCCAGCACCGCGTAGGTGAACAGGATATCGCCCTCCCACACGAGGTACGCGTGCACCAGTCCGACGAGCAGCAGCACGCCAAGCCGCCTGTAGATCACCGCCGCGGGTCTCGCGGGGCGGCGGCCCATGCCATCCCAGGCCTTTCGCCGGCGGCGCTGCCTGTCGGCGATGATGAACAGGCCGGCGCCGAACAGCAGGCTGAAGAGCGTCATCATCTTCATCTCGAAGACGACGTGCGAGCCGATCCACGCCCAGCGGTCGGCGGCGGCATCCAGGCCGCCCTGGAGCGAGGGGTCCATGAAGGCGTAGCGGCTGTAGGCGAAGGTGGGCAGGTTCATCACGAAGATGCCCAGCACCGCGAAGCCGCGGAGCACGTCGATGCCGGCGATCCGCTCGCCGCCCCGGGTCGGCCCGGAGGACAGCAGCAGCGGGGCGGCCGGCCGCTCGAGCGGGGGATGCGCAGCCTCCTGCAGGGGTGGCTGCCCTGGCGTCGGACTCGGAGCGTCGCTGTCGGGCTGGTCCATGCGGGCATTGTTAGCCGCATCGGCCTCGCGATTGCGGTGATCCCCTACACACTCGTCCGCGTCAGGGCCCGCACGATGCCGAGGCCGACCGCCAGCACGAAGCAGCCGATGGCCGCCCAGAAGAGCAACCCCGCCTGCGGGCCCGAGCCGGCGCGATCGGCCAGCATCAGGATGGCCCCGCCGACGACCAGGGCGCTGATCACCAGCGCGTAGCTGATGTTGCGGCTGGCCCGTTCGATCTCGTGGGTCACGTTGTCCAGCCCGTTGTGGCGGAGCTGGACCTCCAGGTCACCGCTGCGGACGGTGTGCAGCAGACCGCTGGCGGCGGTGGGCACGCGGTCGAGCAGCTTGGCGTAGGCCATCGACGATCGCTCGACCCGCCTCCGCAGCGCGCCGAACCCAAGCCGCCGCCGCACGAGCCGCTCCATGTGCGGCGTGACGTGGCCCACCAGGTCGAACGACGGGCACACTTGCTCGCCCACGCCCTCGATGGTCGCGATGGCCTTGACCAGGTACACGATGTCGGCGGGGATCTCGAGATCGTGGCGGCGGACCTTCACGAATAAGTCGCCGAGCAGCCCGCCCATCTTCAGCCCATCGAGGCTCGCGGTCTCGAAGCGGGACATGAACTCCCACACGTCGGTGCGAAGCGCCCGCTCTCGGATCCGCAGCGGGTTGGCCCCCGCAAGCTCCAGCACGCCCTCCAGCACGCGATCGAGATCGCCCGAGACCGTGCCATGCACCATGTCGGCCAGCAGCTCGGCCGTGCGGGGATCGATCTCGCCGGTCATGCCGAAGTCGATCAGGCACAGCTGGACGGGCGAGTCGTCCCCATCCACGTGGCCCTCCCGGCGGCGCACGAACAGGTTGCCGGGGTGCGGGTCGGCGTGGAAGAAGCCGATCTCGAAGCACTGGCGGAAGACCATGTCGCTGCCGATGGCCACGATCGACTCGCGCTCGGCGAGCGTGAACTCGTCGTCCGCCGCCCGGCCGAGCAGCGTGCCGTGGACCCGCTCCATGCACAGCACCGCGTCCGTGCTGTGCTCGGCGAATACACGCGGGAAGACGATGCGGTCGTCCTCGCGGAAGGCCGCCCGCATGCGGTCGATCGACCGCAGCTCGCGGGTAAGGTCCAGCTCGCGTTGCACCTGCTGGGCGAATTGCTCGACGATCTGCATCGGGCTGTACCCCAGATCACGGAATCGGCTCTCCGCGAAGCGGGCCAGCACGCGCAGGATCTCGACGTCGGCCTCGATGACGCGGTGGATCCCGGGACGCAGCACCTTGAGCACCACCTCGGTGCCGTCCCGCAGCTCGGCCCGGTGCGCCTGCGCGATCGACCCAGAACCCAGCGGCTCCTCGTCGATCACTCGGAATCGTTCGTCTACGCCTTTGCCAGCATCGCCGCCATACAGCGTCGAGAGGTGGGCCCGCATCTTGTCGGCGGGCACGGGCCGCACCGAGCTCTGCAGCGTGCGGAACTCCTCGGCCCACTCGGGCGGGATGAGGTCGGGCCGCGTCGACAGGATCTGGGCCATCTTGACGAAGCTCGGCCCCAGGTCCTCCATCGCCTGGCGGAGCCGGACCGCCAGCGGCGTGCGCTGGACCTTGGCGTCCGGCTTGGCCAGCCCGACGAAGCGACTGCCCCGCAGCACCAGCCGATCGAGCTGCAGTTCGTGGATGAACTCCTGGAACCCGAAGCGGGCGAAGGTCTGCAGGATCTCGCGGGCCCGCTGCGCGTTGCGGATGGTGCGGCGCGGATTAAAGAGGTACACGGCCATGCTCAGTCCGTCGGTCCAGAGACGGCGGCTCCGATAGCGAACATCCCCGCTCCGCGTTTTCTGGCCGGGCTGGGACCGCGGCGACGATCGCCCGGAGCGTGCCACACGCCTACGCCAGATCCTGCTCGAGCACGATGCGATAGCGGGCCTTGCCGCCCCTTAGGTGCTGCAGCGCGTCGTTGGCCTCGGACATCTTGAAGGTCTCGGTGACGGCCTCGATGCCGTGGCGGCCGCAGAACTCCAGCATGCTCGCCGTCGTCGCGGGGCTGCCCAGCGGCGTCGCGGAGATCTCACGCTGCTGCATAAGCAAATCGAACACGCCGAACTCGATCGGCTCGGCGACCGCGCCGACGTAGTGCAGCCGCCCGCGGGGCCCGAGCGCCGCGAGGTAGGCGTCCCAGTTCAGCCCGACGTTGACGGTGGAGAGAATGAAGTCGAAGCGGCCGGCCTGCTCCTCGATGGCGGCATCGCTTCGCGAATCCACGATGCGGTGGGCCCCGAGCGTCTTGGCCTCGTCGGCCTTCGAGCCCGTCGAGGTGAATGCCGTCACCTCGCAGCCCCACGCGGCCAGGAACTGCAGCGCCAGGTGCCCCAGCCCGCCGATGCCGATGACGCCCACGCGATCGGTCGGCCGCACGCCCATCTGCACGATGGGGTTGAACACCGTGATGCCGCCGCAGAACAGGGGGCCGGCCTTTACCGGATCGACGCCGTCGGGGATGGGCACGGCCCATTCCGCGCCGCACCGAACGCGGCTGGCAAACCCACCGTGGCGGCCGCCGATGGTCGCCTCAGTCTCAGCACACAGGTTGTGATCGCCCCGCATGCACTGGCGGCAGTGCATGCACGAGCCGCTGAACCAGCCCAGGCCGACCCGCTGGCCGACCTCCAGCCCCTGCACGTGCTCGCCCACGGCGGCGATGCGGCCGCTGGCCTCGTGGCCCGCGACGAGCGGGTAGGCGCTCTGCCCCCAGTCGTTGTTGAGCATCGAGAGGTCGCTGTGGCAGATGCCGCAGGTCTCCACGTCGATGTCGACCTCGTGCGCGCCAAGGTCGCCCAGTTCGTATTCGAAGGGCGTGAGCTCGGCGCCGGCGGATTCGGCGGCCATCGCCTTGACGGTCGTGGGCATGCGGTGCTCCTCGGGGGGTTCGCGGGACGGTAGTCCCGCGAGCGACCGCACACCCCAGGCACCGCGCGGGCTCTAGGCGTGCTCGCTGTGGTCGTGGTCCGACTCGGGCTCGGCCGCGGCCGCTTCGGGATCCTCCCGCTCGATCCGCGCCAGCGCGTCGGCCATCTCCGATCGCACCCAGCGGTCGGCAACAGAGCGAGAGTGGGGGGTGAGCGATACCGTCAGCTGCCCGCCGTGCGGCCCCAGCGGCTCGACGTCCATCCGCCGCCGCAGGTCCTCCAGCGGCTCGGCCCAGTGCTGCTCCCACTTCATGGAGAGCAGCGACTTGGCGCGCAGGCCCAGGTGGTAGCCCGCGACGATGGTGTCGATGCAGTCGCCGAACTCGTCGGGCTGCTTCATCATGTAGCGGAATATGCCGCCCGCGCAGATCGCCGCCGCCATCGGCCGGTGCGTCTGCGCCAGCTCGACGGCCTTGACCGAGATCTCGCCGAGCGGGTGCGTGTCGAAGCCGGTCACGACGTGCCAGATATCGTGCGTCTGGCGGATCCGCATCATGATGTACTCGGCGTCGGTCTTGACCTCGATCTTGCGGTAGTAGTCCGGGTCGTAGCCCATGGACTCGAGATGATCGACGTAGGCGCGGCCGAGCGTGCCCGTCGGCAGCCGGCGGAGCGCATCGGTGTCGGGCACGGGTTGGAGGTACCGCTCCTCGACCATCGCCATCACGCCCGGATCCTGCGTCGAGAATCGCAGCAGCTCGCAGGTCGCGTCCGACTTGCGGAGGCCGTCCTCGATGTCGAATACCGATTCGGTGTGCTCCGGGTCGATCAGCATGCCCACCACGCCCTTGACGAGCGTCAGGTAGGACGCGTGCTGGTGGTGATTCCTGTGCTTGCTCAGGAACGCGCTCAGGACGGCCATGATCAACTCCACCTGCCAGCGGGGCCCCGACCAACAGCCCGCCCGGTAGGACCGATATGACCGCGGGCGGCATCGCGGACCTTTCTCATGATATCGCGAATAGCGGCCGTGCCGAGAGGGGTTGGGCTCGGTGCGGCCGCCCGGCGGAGCGTCGGGCCCGACCAGCGACCCCACGCCCGAAGGAGACGTCGATGATCCACGCCGAGCCCCCGAGCGGCAGCTACGTCGAAGAGGCCTGCCCCGAGACGGAAGGCTGTGCGTGCTTCGGCGAGTTCTATCCGGCCTACCTCGCCGACCACCAGAAGCCCGCAACCCGCGTGTGGCACGTGCTGGGCACGCTCGGCTTGTTCGCGGCCGTGCTCCTCGCCGCGATCTCGATGACCTGGTGGCTGCTGCTCGTCGGCGTGATCGTCGCGTACGGCGCCGCGTGGCTGAGCCACCTGCTGGTCGAGCACAACCGGCCGCGGACCTTCAAGCAACCGCTCTACTCCGTGCTGGGCGACTTCAAGATGACCTACGAGATCCTGACGCTGCAGCGGCCGCTCCGCGAGCCGGTGCCCCAGCGGGTCGACGCGCAACCGATCAGAAGCGATCGGTGACCACGACCTCGCCCAGCGGCAGCTGGCCCGGCTTGGGCCACGGGTCCTTGGTGCCCTTGCCGATCGCCACCATCGGCCCGATGCAGTGGTCGCCGGGCAGGTTGATGAGCTTGGCGACCGCGTCGTGGTCGTAGCCGATCATCGGGCAGCTGTCGTAGCCTAGTGCCTTGGCAGCGAGCATGATCGTTTGCATCGCCATGCCGATGGAGCGCTGCGCCTCGTCGCGCTGGAGCTGCTCCTTGCCCTCGTGGAAGGGGCCCATCCAGTTGACCAGCAGGTCGCGGACCTCGTCCGGCGCGTTCTGCCAGTAGCGGCCGGGCTCCTTCGTCCAGGCCTTGACGTCGCCGGTCATGATGATCAGGACGCTGGCATCCGTCATCTGCGCCTGGTCGTTGCCGTTGGCGCGGATCTGCGCGCGGAGCTCGGGGTCCTGCACGACCACGAACCGCCAGTGCTGGATGTTGAAGCTCGTCGGCGACTGGATCGCCGCTTCGAGCAGCTTCGTGAGGTCGGCCTCGGGCATCCGGTGGTCGGCATCGAAGTGCTTGACGGCGCGGCGCGAGTAGATGGCGTCGAACGTATCCAAGTCGGCATCTCCTGAGAGTGGGGCATCGGTTGCGAGTGGCCGGCAGCCTACGGCCGGCGTCCCGTCCCAAAGCGTGATTCGGCCCGCAACCCGCCAAGGAGCCGCATCGCGATTGCCTTGTCAAGCATACTTGACATGTTTACAGTGTCGTGTATACTTGACATAGTGTCCACTCTGGCTGACATACAAGGACGGCACCCATGAACGCGTCGTTTGCCGAGAAGAGCGTGTGGATCCAGGCCGCCGCCGTCGGGCTGGTCCTGGGGGCCTATTTCGCGATCGCGGGCATCATGCTCGCCCACGGCGTCACGGCCCTGCCCGCGTATGCGCCCGTCTTCGCCATCGCTGTGGCGCTGCTGGTGGTGGTGCTGATCGCCGGCCATGTGGTCGCCGTGGCCACCGGCCGGCCGGAGAAGGCAGATGAGCGGGATCGGCTGGTCGGCTGGCGGGCGGAGGCCAACTCGGGCTGGCTGCTCGGCGTCGGCGTGCTGGCGGGCATCACGCTGATGGTGCTCGGGGTCGAGGCGGTCTGGACCGCCCACCTGCTGCTGGCGTCGCTCTTCCTGTCGGAGTTGCTCCGCTTCGGGCTGCAGATCCTCTACTACCGCCGGGGGCTGTAGCGTGGCTCGCTCGACGGCCGTCACTAACCGCATCCGCCGGCTCCGCTTCGAGCGTGGCGAGATGACCCAGCGACAGCTCGCCGAGCGGGTCGGCGTCAGCCGCCAGACACTCAACGCGATCGAGGGCGGCAAGTACTCGCCCACGCTGGAGGTCGCCTTCAAGATCTCGCGGTCGCTGGGGGTCGGCCTGGAGGATGTGTTCGCGTACGAGCCGACCGGCGATGGCGCATAGGACACGCGAACCCGACCCAGGGGAGCGGGCCGGGCTCGCGATGCCGAGGGGGACAATGGGCCGTTGGCTGGCCTAGCACCCAGCAGCGAACAGGTTCTGGAACGCCAGGAAGTCGAAGATGGTGAGGGCGCCGTCGCCGTCGATGTCGGCCGTGGCGTCGCCCGATGCGAAGGCGTTCTGGAAGGCGAGGAAGTCAAAGACGGTCAGCGCGCCGTCGCCGTCGAAGTCGGCGATGCAGCCGGAGGACTCCAGCGTGATCGTGCCCGTTACCTGGCCGCCGGTGCCCGGATCGACGAACCACTCGCCGACGAAGCGGACCGACGTGGTGCCCGAGCGGTGGTGGCCCTCGACGCGGCCGTCGCCGGCGACCACGACGACGATCTGGTCGGCGTCGATGGGCGGCGACATCTCGATCGTCACATCGGCGCCGGGACGGCCGGCGGGAGGGTCGCCGGTTGCGCTGGTGTCCGAGAAGATCAGGTTGCTGAGGTTGACGCCCGCGATGGCGCCCTCGATGGTGCCCACGCCCACGCCGCCGATGCTGCCGATGGCGCCGCCAGCGATGGCCTCGAGCGCCTTGACCCACCACTTGGGCTTGAGCGCGCCGCCGTCGTCGGCCACCTCGTCGTAATCGAGGGCGACGAGCTCGGTGCCGGTGTCGTCGAGCGTCCACAGCCCGACGATCGAGCTGTTCCAGACGTCGCCGGCCCACTGGCCGCTGCCGTTGGCGGGCGATTCCAGGCCGTCCGGCGTCGCCAGAAGCTCGCCGGAGTACTGCAGCGACATGTCGCCACCGCCAACGACGCCGTTGCCCTGGGCCGACCAGAACGAGGCGTCGAAGGTGCCGAATAGGTCGAGCGCGCCATCGGCCGGCCCGACACCGCCGAAGGTCGCCTCCATGGCGACGCCGTGCAGCACGCTCTCGACCATCATCTGCACGTTGGCGTGCTCCTCGAGCACGAGCTGCTGCGCCAGTGCCGGCGCGGGGGCGCCCACGCAGAGTGCCAGGCACGCTGCCCGAACGAAGATGTTGGTGCGATGCGACATGGTGATCTCCCGACGAGAAGCGGCGGCGCGATGCAGCGCCGCCGGATGGCGAAACGCCGTCCGGCCCTGGTCCAGATGGACCATCTGCGAGTAGATGGGTGCGTCCGATGCCGGGCGGCGGCGGAGCGGCAACACGCGTTGCGCCCGACCCCGCTTGTCCAGAAGAGCGAACGGGCGGGGTTCTACTTACGCGGCGGGCGAAGTATTTCTGGGCGGGTCTATTCGCCCGGGATGTAGCTGATCGCACCCTCGAAGGGGCTGCTCGCCGTCGCGTAGAGCTTCTGGTCCATGCGGCCGGCAAGGTACGCCTGGCGGCCGGCATCGAGTGCGAGCCGCATCGCGCGGGCCATGCGGACCGGGTCCTGCGCGTGCGCGATGGCGGTGTTGAGCAGCACGCCATCGGCGCCGAGTTCCATCGCCACGCTCACGTCGCTGGCGGTGCCCACGCCGGCGTCGACGATCACCGGGTAGTCTGAGTCGCCGTCCTTGAGCGCCTCGAGGCAGAGCACGATGCTGGCGTGGTTGACGATGCCGCGGCCGCTGCCGATGGGGCTGCCGGCCGGCATGACGCTCGCGGCGCCAAGGTCCTTCAGCCGCTTCGCGACGATCGGATCGTCGCTGGAGTACACGAGCACCCGGAAGCCGTCCTTGACGAGCTGCTCGGTCGCCTCGACGGTGCCGACGGGATCGGGCAGCAGGGTGCGCTTGTCGCCGAGCACCTCGAGCTTGACCCAGTCCCGGCCGGCATTGCCCAGCTGGTCGAGGAGCTCGCGGCCGAGCCGTGCGACGCGGACGGCGTCGTCGGCCGTGAAGCAGCCGGCGGTGTTGGGCAGGATGGTGTAGCGGCCGGTGTCGATGTAGTCGAGCAGGCTCTCGCCCCGCTCGTTGACCAGCCGCTCGCGGCGGACGGCCACGGTGACCACCTCGCAGCCGCTGGCCTCGAGCGACCGCTGCATCAGGTCGTAACTGGCGTACTTGCCCGTGCCCACGAAGAGCCGGCTGGCGAAGGTTCGCCCGGCGACGCCCAGCGGGGCGTCAGATGTTGCGTCGGGGGTCGTGTCGGTAGAGGGTCCCGCGGTGTCGGTGCTCGTCATGGCCGATTTTAGGGGAAGCGGCCGCGCCGCACGCCCGATCGCTTCGCGATTGGGGGCGATCTCGGTCGCTACACTCGGGCCATGCCAGGATGGCGGCTGATGACCCTGCTGACCCCGTTGGTGCTGTGCGTGGCCGCGGCCCACGCCGTGGCCCAGCCCGATGCGTCGCCGCCCGTCCCGGTGGATCCCTTCGACATCACGGGAGACGGCTTCGGGCCCGTCGTGCTCGTCGCGCCGGGCACGCCCCCGGTCGCGACGCTGCGGCTCGCCGGCGGCCGCGCGCGGCTGTGGTCGGATCGCCCGCTGCGGGCCGGCGTCGAAACGACGCGGCGGGTGTACCTGCAGGGCGACGTGCGGGCCTCGGTGGGCACGCTGGAGGTATCCGCCGACGCGGCCCACGGCTGGTTCCAGCGGCTGCCCGATGGACGCCAGCAGTTCTTCCTGGTGCTCGAGGACGCCCTCATCCCTACGGGCTCGCCCGGCAGCGGCGTCTCCGGCCCGTTGCTGCCCATCGAGGGTGTGCTGGCGGCGGGCTCCACGCTCGCACTGTCGGCGATCACCGTCGAGCGCGAGTCCCCGCTCGCCGCGACGACCGCGGTCGCCCAGTCGCGGTTCGCCCAGCGGCTCCGCGAGTCGGTCGGGCTCGCGCTCCCCGTCGCCGATACGCAGACGCTCGCCGACGAGGACGCCGCGCTGCGGAGCCTCCTGGATAGCGCCCAGCTGCGGCTGGGCGGGCTGCCCACCCGCGAGCCCATCCTGCCCACGCGAGGCCGGGTGTGGTTCGATGCCGCGGGCGTGCAGCAGATGCTCGTCCGCCAGGCCGCGGAGGGCGAGCGACCCGAGTACGCCGTCGTGCTCGACGGTCCGGTGATCGTCCAGTTCCAGGACACGCAGGGCGGGCGTCGCGCGCAGCTGACGGCACGCGACGCGGTGCTGTTCCACGAGGCCGATCTCGGCGGGCTGCGCCGGCTGGATGCCGCCGACGTCGCCGGGTTGTACCTCGAGGGTGACGTCACGGTCGACATCGAGATCGATCGCCGGGGCGGGGCCGAGCGATACCGGGTGCGATCCCCGCGGGTCTACTACGACCTGCGTGAGGACCGTGCGCTGCTGATCGAGGCGGTCTTCCGGGCCGATCCGCCCGACTGGCCCACGCCCATCTTCGTGCGGGCCGGCGAGATCCGGCAGCGGTCGCTGCGGGAGTTCACCGCGACCGATGCGCAGCTGACCAACACCGGCTTCTTCCGGCCGCACCTTGCCCTCGGCGCCAGCACCGTGACGGTCCGCAGCGAACCTCGGCCCGACCGCGATCGCCTGATCGCCGATGCCCGGAACATCACCGTGCGGGCCCTCGACGTCCCGTTCCTGTACTGGCCGGTCTACGTCGGCGATCCGACCCAGATCCCGCTGCGGCGGCTGGCGTTCCAGAACTCGTCCAGGACCGGTGCGGCCATCCGAACCGCCTGGGACGGCTTCTCGCTGCTGGGCGTCGAGAAGCCCGCGGGCATCGACCTGGACGTGCTGCTCGATCTCTACTTCGAGCGCGGTCCGGCCTTCGGCGGCGAGGTGCGGTGGGACGGCGGCGATTTGTTCGTGTACAACCTCGTCAGCGATAGCGGCACGGACCAGCTCACCACGGGCGCACGCATCGATCGCGACGACGAGAACCGCTTCATCGGGCTCCTGCAGCACATCGATCAACTCGACGACCTGTGGACTTTCCGGGCCGAGGGCGCCTTCTTCAGCGACGAGAACGTGCTGTCGGCCTTCGCGCCCAACCTGACCTCCAGCCGCCGCGAGGCGGTCACCGGCGGCTCGCTCCAGCGGATCGACGACGCCAGCAGCCTGCTGGTCGGCACCGAGTTCCTCACCAACGACTTCCTGGTCAGCGACTACCAGCTCCGCTCGAGGGGCTACATCGCCGAGCGGCTGCCCGAGGCGCGGTACATCCGCCCCGGCGACGACCTGCTGCCCGGCGTCCGCCCCGGGCTGCTGACCTACGGGTCGGACACCCGCATGGGCCAGCTGCGGCTCAACTTCACCGAGCCAACGGCGGCCGAGCTGGGCTTCGATACGCCCACCCGCTCGATGGCGGCCTTCGGCATCGCGCCGAGCGAGACCCTCGACGACACCCTCCGGGCCGAGGGCCTCACCGAACGATCGATCTTCCGCTTCGATACCCGCCACGAACTCTCGGCCCAGCTCGATCTCGGCCCCGTCCGCGTGCAGCCCTTCGTCGGCGGCCGCGTGACGGCGTACGACACCGAGTTCGAGGAATTCAGCGACGAGGCCGACGAAGCCCGCGTCCGCGGCACGGCGGGGGCGAGGCTCTCGACGCAGCTCACCCGCGTGTACGACGGCGTCGATGTGCCGGCGCTCGACCTCTACCGATTGAGGCACGTGGTCGAGCCCAACGCGACGTTCTGGTACGCCGACAGCGAAGTGCCCCAGGGTGCGCTGCCGGTCTACGACGAATTCGTGGAGAATGTGGCCGAGGGCTTCGCGACCCGCTTCGGCATCGACCAGACCTTCCAGACGAAGCGGGGCTCCACCGGGGCGTACGAGTCCGTGGACGTGCTCACGCTCTCCACGCACCTGCACTTCGCGGGCGACGAGCGTCCCGACGACGACCGCATCCCGCGGTTCTTCGACGCCAACCCGGAGCGGAGCCAGCTGGGCGACGCCTTCGATCTCCGCGCCGCCTACCAGGCGACCGACGCGGTCGGGCTCACCTTCCAGTACACCTACGACCTGGATCTGGATCGCAACGCCGAGATCGTCGGTGGGTTCCAGATCGACCATTCGCCCACAACGCGGCTGTTCGGCGAGGTCCGCCACATCGGCGCACCCGACGACACCTACGCCTCTGCGGGCGCCGCCTACCAGCTCAGCGATCGCTACGACATCGCCGTCGACGGCGTGTACGACGCCGACGAGAACTCGCTGCAGAGCATCGGCGCCAGCCTCTCGCGCGAGATTCCCAACCTCGTGCTCACCGGCCGGGTTCGGTTCAACGAGATCACGGGCGAGACGACCGTCGGCGTCCGGCTCCGGCCGACCGTGATCGATCGCCGGCGGGAAGCGCTCGATCGCCTGGGCAACTCGGCGTTGGGCTTCTAGATTGCGCGGTTGGGGCGATCAGCCGTCGTCGCGGTTCTCGAGCGCCTTGCCGTAGGCGACCATCACGATGACCACCGTGGGCAGCGCGTACTCGCCGGCTTGCTGCGCGACGGACTCGAGGTTCTCGTGCTCGCCCCGCTCGACCTCCTTGGCCAGGTCGAGCAGCGTATTGTGGATGCTCGCAACCAACTCCGCCAGGATCTCGAAGTCCTCGTCGCTCTTGGGGCCGAACCCCCGCAGCAGCGGCAGATCGAACGGGATGTCGTAGTACCACAGCCCGTCCCGCTCGACGATCCGCAGCCCGAGCACGGGCTTGTCCCGCCAGGACAGCGCCACGATGTCGTCGGTCACCCGCACGGGCTGGAGTGCCTCGGCGTTGCGCTCGATCCAGCCGTACGGATCGCCCAGCAGCTCGCGGACCACGCCGTCCAGGCCACGCCGCATCGCGGCCCGATCCTCCACGGCGCGGGGCACGCCGCGGGCGGCGCCGGGCTGGGCCGTGAGCGCCCGGCCTATGAGCGAATCGATTCGGCCGTCCGCGGCGGCCTCGTCGGCCTGCCGGCGGATGCCCTCGACCTCGTCCGGGAAGGCATCCGCGACGGCTCCGCCCAACCGCTGGAGCACGCCGAGCGTCCGCGCGAGCCGCTCGACGACGAGGGCTTCGCCGTCGCCCTCGGACCAGGTCAGCTCGTGCACGCGGCGGATCTCGCCGTCGAGGACCATTTGTCGGGTGGAGTCCAGCAGCGCCTCGGGGCTGTCGTGGGGATACGAATTGTCGCAGCCTCCCAGGTTCGCCAGAACCACGACGAGGCCGGTGCATCCGACAACAAACGACAACCGCGATCGCCCCAGGGTCCGCCCGGCCATCCTAAACGACTGCCGCATGTCGAAGGGTATGCGGCGGAGCGGTGGGGGTTTGCCTCGCCCGTCGCGAACGGGATTGCAGCAATCCGCGGGCTCAGGTATCATCGGAACCATGGGGCGATCGAGCGACGATCCGGCCGGTACCGCCGTCCAGGCGAGCAACGCTGATTCCGCGGTCTGCACCATCCGGGTCGTGGTCAATGGCCAGCAGCATCGCTTTCCACCAGGCACCACGATCGCCAATCTTCTCGAACAGGTTGGCCTGGCCTCGGCGACTTGCGCGGTTGAGGTCAACCGCACCATCGCGCCCCGTGCCGAGCACGGCCGCATCATCCTCGCCGAGCACGATGAGATAGAGATCGTGACGCTCGTTGGCGGCGGCTGACGACGCCGGTCCACCGATCACGCTTAACTACATCTGAATTCGTACATCGCGCAAGCTGAGCGCCTCACGTCACCATCCGTGATGCGATCCGACGTAGCGTTGCCGCGCTCAGGATCGCGCGCGTCGATCGATGTGGGCGACTCGCATCCCGCAGAAACGAAGGAGAGAACATGCACACTCGCGCGCAAGCAGCGTCGATGCTGGCCGGGCTAGCCCTCGGTGCCGCCGTAACCTCGGCCGCGGCGCAGGACGTCTCGGTGGAATTCCTGGGCCGCTTCGAATCGGGAGCCTTCGACGAGGGCGCCGCCGAGATCGCGGCCTTCGACGCCGATAGCGGACTCGTGTTCGTCACCAACGCCAACGCAAACACCGTAGATGCCCTCGACATCACCGATCCGTCGAGGCCGATCCTGGCATTCACCATCGACCTGTCCTCCTTCGGCGCGGGCGTGAACTCCGTGGACGTCTCGGGCGGTCGTGTTGCGGTGGCCGTCGAAGCCGACCCCCCACAGGACCCGGGTTCGGTGGTGTTCTTCGGCAACGACGGCAGCTTCGAGTCGAGCGTTGAGGTCGGCGCGTTGCCCGACATGCTCACGTACAGCCCGGACGGCCGCTGGCTGCTGGTCGCCAACGAGGGCGAGCCCAGCGACGACTACACCGTCGACCCCGAGGGCTCGGTCAGCGTGATCCGCATCCGCGGTGATCACCCGGTGCGGCAGCGGGACGTCCGGACCGCGGGCTTCGGACGGCTGCGCGCTGGGGACCTCGATGGGGGCGTGCGGATCTTCGGCCCTGGCGCATCGATCGCCCAGGACCTGGAGCCTGAGTTCATCACGATTTCCGAGGACTCCCGCTTCGCCTACGTCGTGTGCCAGGAGAACAACGCCATCGTCGAGGTGTTCATCCCCTTCGCGTGGGTCACCGACATTTTTGGGCTTGGCACCAAGGACCACGCCGCACCGGACAACGAACTGGATGCCTCCAATCGTGACGACGCGATCAACATCCGCAGCTGGCCCGTACTGGGCTTCTACCTGCCGGATTCCATCGCTTCCTATGCCATGGGCGATTCGACGCTCATCGTGACGGCAAACGAGGGCGACGCCCGCGATTACGACGGCTTCTCGGAGGAGGCGCGCGTCGGCGACGTGGTGCTCGACCCCGTGGCATTCCCGCACGCCGCCGCGATCCAGGACGACGCGAATCTGGGCCGCCTGAAGATCACGACCACTGCGGGCGACCCTGACGGCGACGGCGACTTCGATCAGCTCTTTAGCTACGGCGGACGCAGCTTCAGCATCTTCACGACCGACGGCGATCTCGTGTTCGATTCGGGATCCGATTTCGAGAGGATCACGGCCGGCATCCTGCCCGACGACTTCAACAGCACGAACGACGAGAACGGCAGCTTCGACGATCGCTCGGACGACAAGGGGCCCGAGCCCGAGGCGCTGACGCTCGGTGAGATCGGCTCGCGGACCTATGCCTTCATCGGTGCCGAGCGCGTCGGTGGCATCTTCGTGTACGACATCACCGATCCAAGGGAACCCATCTTCGAGACCTATGCAACCAGCCGCGACTTCGGCGGCGACCCCGCCGCGGGCACGGCTGGCGACCTTGCGCCCGAGGGCCTGGTCTTCATTCCGGCCGACGACAGCCCCATCGGCGAGCCCCTGCTCGTTGCGGCGCACGAGGTCTCCGGCACGACGGCGATCTACCGTGTCATCGCCGACGGCGGCTGTACGGTCTTCGCCGACCTCAACGGCGATTGCATCGTCGACGTCTTTGACCTGCTGATCCTGCTCGATGCGCTCGGACCGTGCCGGGGCTGCCCGGAGGATCTCGACGGCGACGGCCGCGTCGACCTCATCGACGTTCTGCTGCTGCTGCGGGCCGCCCTCGACGGGTAGAGACCCCTCGGCATCATGCCGGGCGCGATCCCCGATCGCTCCTCACGTCGTCCCGGTCGCCGCCCCGTTCGCACGCCCCCCGGGCTGGGCCGCGGCCGGGGCGGCGGCGGCTTGGGGTGCCCTGTACAGGCACGTCGGCCGCGGCTTCTCGAGCAAGATATAGAGCGCATTATTGATGAACGTGGGGTGCCGCGTCAGCGTCAGATGGTGCGTCGGGATGAAGGTCACCGCGTCCCAGCGAATCGGCGTGACGACCCGCGGGCCGGGCTCGTCCTCGGCCATCCGCTCGTCCATGAGTGCGCTGGACCGCAGCACCGTGCCGTCGCCGAACTCGGTCGCCGCGTTGCGGAACTTCTGATCTCCCACGCCGACCTCCACATGCCTCGGCGTGCGGGCGCCGTCGCCGGCGAAGAGGTGCAGCGCCAGGTCCCGCGGCGCGTTGGCGGGCAGATCGAGCGCGGCCTGCACCCGCTCGGTCTCACGGAGGCACTTGGCCAGGTGATCCAGGGCGATCGCACGCCGAGCGGGTGCGTCGACGTCCGGCAGCATCATGGCCAGGTGGTCCTCGATCGCAGGATTCGCCAGCCCCCAGCGCATCTTCATCCAGCGCTCGATCGAGAGCAGGTCCTCGATCGGCTCACCCGTGGCTTCATCGATGAAGAAGCGGTGCCGGGACCGCGGCAGCAGCTGGTAGATCGACGGGAAGGTGCCCAGGAAGCTCGACGCGTAGCCGGGCGTCGCCGGCGTGGCGGGCAGCCCGTGCACCAGCTTGTCGAGCGACATCGTCGAGCCCGCGTTGGGCGTGCCGATCATGATGGCGTGCTCGACGTTCTTGGCGCCTGCCCACGTCAGCTTGGGCGGCGAGCCGTCCTCGGGCAGCAGCTGGTCGCCGTATCGCATGTAGTACCGCAGCATCAGCCCGCCCATCGAGTGGGCGACGACGTCGACCTTCAGTCCCTCGGGATCGCACACGCGGGCGTCGCGGGCCGAGAAGGTGCGGACCTGCTCGATGAAGCGGGCCAGCAGCCGGGCGTTCTCGGGGATGCTCCGCCGCCAGTCGTAGTCGAACTGGAAGCAGGTCGAGAGCGCGGTCCAGCCGTAGTCCAGCTGCGCGCGCATCCGCGAGCCCTTGGTCTGCAGCGACGCCTCGTAGTCGCCCACGCCGAGCATCCGCAGGATGGCCTCGTAGGCGCGCACCTCGATGGGGAAGCCCAGCATGCTCAGCCGCAGCTTGGTCAGCGAGCCGGCCGACCGCACCTCGTCGGTCAGGTCGTGCAGCGGCGTGCCGGGCTCCATCGGGTGGATGATCTTCTGGACGGCCTTGGGATCCTCGGGGTCGGCGAAGCCCGCCTTATCCGAGCCTCCCCAGAGGTAGTCGTCCTCCTCGCCCGTCGCGTTCTTCCAGACCAGCCGCGAGCCGAGGATGCCCGGGATCAGGATCAGCGGGTTTCGGGTGCTGGCGTCCTGCTGGGCCGAGCGGCCGTAGATCTCCGCGGGGCTCGGGTGCGCAAAGGACGACACTTCGCCCAGGGCCCGCACCGCCATGCTGCGGGCGCGGTTGCCCAGCCCCTGGCGTCGATCGCCGGTCTTGCCGCGTTCGGCCATCCGCATCCTCCTGCGCGGCCGATCGGGCCGCAATCCACGCGAACGTCCCCGGCCACTGTAGTGTTCCCGGCGGCCGGAGCCCGCAACGCCGGAACCCAGAACCGGGGCCACATAACCGTGGGCGGACGCAGTTTCTCGGCGGCGACTCTTGACTCGACGGCATCCCGCGGGAAACTTGGGGCCCGCGCCGTCGATTGCGCCCGGCGCGGGATCGCGGTGACGAGCTCGCCGCAGAGCGCCTGACACGAAGGAACCCCGACCATGCTGCGCAACGCAGCCAACGCAATGCACGATCCCGGCCGTCGATTCGGCGGCGGGGCCCTGCGCGTGCCGAGTCGGCGAGGTTCTTTGTCCGGCTGAGCTTCGTCCGGCTGAGCCGGACCCGCGCACGCCCAAACCGGTCCGGAGTTGATTCTTGGGCCCGCGATCCGCGCATGCGACCGGGTGATGCGTCGTCGCCCGCGCGCACGCGCATGTAGCCCTCTTAGGAGGACGAGCCATGGAGCACGAAGTGCAGCAGCGTGCGCTCCGCCCGCAGAGCGCGTCCACCGAACCATCGATCCTGTCGCGCCGGCTCGCGCCCGAGGATGTCGGGCCGGGCCAGCACGTTGCCGTGCTGATGGTCCGCAAGAACTACTGGTGGCGGCCGTACGGCGGCGAGTTCGAGCGACTCGTGCTGCCCTGGTGGCCCGAGTGCGACACCTCGGGCGAGTGGGAGCCGTGGGGCCGCGCGGGTACCCCGCTGCGGATCGAGGCGGTCAGCCTGCCCTACGTCGTCGTCTCGCGCGGCAAGGGCAAGCGAACCACCATCGACCTGCGGCAGGTCGAACTGGTCGAGGTCGGCGAGACCTACGCGGCTGCGTTCCGTCCGAAGAAGGAGCGGAAGGCGAAGTCGACGCCGGCAACCCAGATCTCGCCCAGCGCCAAGGAGTGGCGACTCTGAGGCCAGGGTGATAGAGCAACCGCGTGCGGTTCGGTTCGACCGGCTGCGCGCGGTTGTTGTTGTTGTTGTTGTTGTTGTTGTTGTTGCCGACGCAGCGACTCAGGCAATCGAAGAGGGATCGGCCAGCAACCCCACGATCTCCGCCAGCGCCAGCGCCGCCGTCGCGCCGTCGACCACGCGGTGGTCGCAGGCGAGGCTCAGGGGCATCTTCTTGCCGACGAGCGGCTGGCCGTCGCGCACCACGACGGCGTCGTAGACCTTGCCCACCGCGAGGATGCCCACCTCGGGGTAGTTGATCACCGGCGTGGCGAACATGCCCGCGTGGCTGCCGACGTTGCTGATCGTGAAGGTGCTGCCCGTGAGCGCCTCCCGCGGGGCGCTGCGGTCGCGGGCGCCCCGGGCCGCGCCGGCGATCGAGTCGGACAGGCCCGCGACGTCCATGCGATCGGCCTCGCGGATGACGGGCACCATCAGCCCGGCGTCGGTGTCGGTAGCGATGCCCAGGTGCACGGCGGCGTGCTCGACGATCTCCTCGGCGTCGTCGTCCACGATCGCGTTGAGTGCGCCGAATCGCCCACCCGCATTCGGGCCGATGGTCCGGCAGACCGCGGCGGCGACGAACGGCAGGAAGCTGAGCTTGGCGCCCTGCTGCGAGAGCTGCCGGCGGAGCGCATCGAGGTCGGTCACGTCGGCCTCGTCCATCACCGTGAAGTGCACCGCCGTGTCCACGGACTGCCGCAGGCGGTTGGCGATAGTCTTGCGGACCCCGCGGAAGGAGGTGCGTGCATCGGCACCCGAAGCCTTGCTCTGCTGCGCGGGATCGGGGATCGGCCGGATCGAGGACGGCGTGTAGCCCGGCGCCTGCGGAACTCCGGCGCCGCCCGCTCCCGGAACCATCCCGGGCATCATGCCGGGGTACATGCCGGGGAAGGGCATCATCATCGGCATGGGCATCATCATCATGGGCATCGGCATGCCGTAGGGCATGCCCATCCCCGGAGCCATCTGCGGGGCGGCCATCTGCGGAGCCATGCCGGGCTGGGGCATCGGTGGCTGGAACGCCTGCTGCGGTCCGGGCTGGGGTGAGGCTTGCGGCCTGGGCATCGGGCGGCGCGACGTCGGCGGCGCCGCGGGCTCGCTCGTGCGGGCGGCGGGGGCGCTCGAAACCTCGGACGCCGGCGACGATGCCCCGCCGCCGGCGACGAAGGCCTTGAGGTCCTTCTCCAGAACGCGGCCGCCGATGCCGCTGCCGGGCACCCGGTTGATGTCCACGCCCATCTCGCGGGCGATGCGGCGGACGGCGGGCGTCGCGAGGGCCTTGCCGGCGGTCCGCGTCAGGCCTGGCGTGTCGGCGGACATCTTGCCGACGACGGTGCCGTCGTCCTCCCGGGCGGGCGTGTCCTTGGGCCTGGTCGTGGCGGCATCGCCGTTGTTGCTGGCGGCCGCGGGGGCGTCGGCGCCGCCCTCGAAGGTCACGAAGGGCTCGCCCACCTTCATGGTGTCGCCGTCGGCACCGTGTAGCGTCTTGATGGTGCCTCCACGCGGCGCGGGGATCTCGGTGAGCGCCTTGTCGGTCTCGACCTCGGCCAGCGACTGCTGCTCCTCGACCGTGTCGCCCTCCTTGACCAGCCACTTGATGAGCTCGGCCTCTTGCAGACCTTCGCCGATGTCGGGCAGGAGGAAGACGTTTGGATCGCTAGAAACCTTGCCGGCCATGGAAATCCTCGGGCAATGGGGAATGGGCACTAGGCAATGGGACTGCGCACGAACGCCGGCATCCGCATCGATGCCGTTGCCCATTGCCTGGTGCCCATTGCCCCCTCCCTCTCCATACGCTAGTACGCCAGCACCTGCTCGATCGCCTCCTTGATGCGGGGGGCCTCGGGCAGGTAGTGGTTCTCGAGCTTGTAATACGGCATCACGACGTCGAAGCCCGTGACCCGCTGCACGGGCGCCTCCAGGTTCAGGAAGCACTTCTCTTGGACGATGGTGGCGATCTCGGCGCCCATGCCCGCGGTTCGGGCCGCCTCGTGCACGACGACGCAGCGGCCGGTCTTCTGCACGCTCTCGACGATCGCGTCCTCGTCCATCGGGTAGATCGTGCGCAGGTCGATCAGCTCGACGCTCACGTCCTCGGGCAGCTCGTCGAGCGCGGCGAGCGCCTGGAACACGGTGGCGCCCCAGGTCACGACGGTCACGTCGTTGCCTTCGCTGAGGATCTTGGCCTCGCCGATGGGCACCTCGTAGTCGTCCTCGGGCACGTGCTCCTTGTAGCTGCGATAGACGCGCTTGGGCTCGAAGTAGAGGACCGGATCGGGATCGCGGATCGCCGCCAGCAGCAGGCCCTTGGCGTCGTAGGGCGTCGACGGCATGACCACCTTGATGCCCACGTGGTGGCTGTAGATCGCCTCGGGGCTGTCGCTGTGCAGCTCCGGCGCATGGATGCCGCCGCCCACGGGCACCCGCACGGTGAGCGGCACCGTGACCGCCCCGCGGGTGCGGTTCCGCATGCGGCCGGCGTGGTGCACGAGCTGGTCGTAGGCCGGCCCCAGGAACCCCTCGAACTGGATCTCGGGCACGGGCCGCATGTCGTTCATCGCCAGGCCGATGCTGGTGCCGATGATGCCCGACTCGGCCAGCGGCGTATCGACCACGCGGTCCTCGCCGAAGCGCTTCTGCAGGCCCTCGGTAACGCGGAACACGCCGCCGTTGAGGCCGACGTCCTCGCCGAGCACGACGACGCGGTCGTCCCGCTCCATCTCCTGGGCGAGGGCGAGATTGATCGATTGGACCAGGTTCAGTTCGGCCATGCGTCGTTCTCTCCCTACCGAACCGTCTGGGCGGCCGCGCCGCCGACCTGCGATGGATCCTGCCCGAGCGAGGTCGTCCGCATCGTCGAGCGCTGGGCCTTGAGGCTCTCGGGGAGCT
This sequence comes from Planctomycetota bacterium, assembly GCA_039819165.1. Classification (NCBI taxonomy): domain Bacteria; kingdom Pseudomonadati; phylum Planctomycetota; species Planctomycetota bacterium. Next base: position 623,544 of record JBCBSM010000001.1, on the reverse strand, counting down.
CCGCGAAGGTGTAGTCGAAGATGTCGTCGACCTCGGGGGCCGGGATCTCCTCGGCCGTCTTCACGACCTCCTGGACGATGGCCTTGGCCCGCGCCTCGAGGGCCTCCTGCTTGTCCTCGTCCCACAGACCCTTGGCCTCGAGGTACTTGCGGAGGCGGATGAGCGGGTCCTTGGCCTTCCAGGCGTCGAGCTCGTCCTCGTCGCGGTAGCGGCTGGCGTCGTCGGCCGTGGTGTGGTCGGCCAGGCGGTAGGTCACCGCCTCGATGAACGAGGGGCCGTCGCCCTCGCGGGCCCGCTCGATGGCGTCGCGGGTGGCCTTGTACATCGCGAACACGTCGTTGCCGTCGACCTGGATGGTCGGCATGCCGTAGCCCAGCGCCTTCTGGGCGAAGGTCTCGCTGGCGGTCTGGCGGTCGCGGGGCACGCTGATGGCCCACTGGTTGTTCTGGCAGATGAAGACACAGGGCACCTGCAATGCGCCGGCGAAGTTGGCGGCCTCGTGGAAGTCGCCCTCGCTCGTCGCGCCATCACCGAAGTAGGTCAGCACCACGCCGTCGTCGCCGCGGATCTTGTTGGCCCACGCGATGCCCACGGCGTGCAGCATGTGCGTGCCGATGGGCACGCTGAGCGGCAGCATCTTGAGGCCATCGGGGATCTGGCTGCCCCGCTCGTCCCCCATCCAGTACACCAGCACGTAGTGCATGGGCAGCCCGTGCATGAAGAGCGCCGCGTTCTCGCGATAGGCGGGCACCAGCCAGTCCACGCCCTTGCGGGCGGCGTGGCCCGAGCCGATGGCCGCGGCCTCCTGGCCCTTGTTCTGCGGGAAGGTGCCCATGCGGCCCGACCGCTGCAGCCGGAAGGCCACCTCGTCGTACCGCCGGCAGACCGTCATGTGCTCGTACATCTGCTGGACCTCCTCGTCGCCGAGCAGGTCCTTGGCGAGGCGGGCGTCCAGCTTCCCGTTCTCGTCCATCAGCTGCAGATAGTCGATCTGCGTCTTGTAGGCGACCTTCTTGGGCATCCGGGTCGTCTCCTGTGCGGCCGACCGCGGGGCGGCGTGGCCGGTCTCCGATCGGGTCCATCCGGGTGCCGCACGATAGCCCCGGCGGCGGACTGGGGCGGCCCTCACGCAAGCGCCGGGGCGATCCGCGGCGCGTCGGATCGTGCTGGAACGTCGCGGCCTAGCCGGCCGCCCCCGCGTGCGCGTGGTCCCCATGATAGGAGCCCGCCGCATCACCCGGGAATTGCTTGATGGCCGACTGGTCCACGGTGCGGCCCTGCCCGAGTTGTTCGGTTGGCGAGGACTCGGGGATGATGAAGTCACCCGTGGGCAGCGTCGCGTTGTACGCCAGCGCGGCGTCGGCGGCCTTGAACATCGAGTCGTCCGCATTCTCGTACAGGGCGCGGAAGTTCTCGTGGATCCACAGCTCGGCCAGATCGAAGAAGTGCGCCGCGGCGGCCTTGTCGCGCTCCAGCTCGGGGCCGCTGCGGCCCGAACGGACGTCGCGGTCCAGCTTGCTGAGTGTGCACGCGTAGGCGTGCAGGTAGATGGCGTTGAGCGCCAGGCGGCTCTGCGGAACCTGGCGGCTGACCAGCTCGGCGTCGTAGCGCTTGCTGGTGATCTTGAACTGGTGGCTATGCTCGCGGATGAGCCGTGCCAGCCGGTCGGCGTCGTTCTTGAGCGAGGCATGCACCTTGCCGATGCTCGGCGCCGGCGGGCGAATGCCCAGGAACACCTGGGCGCCCAGTGGCACGGCCTTGGCCAGGATCTTGGGCTTGAGCAGGTTGGGCACGATGCGGCCCAGATTCTGCCCGAGGCTCTCGTCCTTGTCCCAATCTACCAGCAGCTTGATGCTCAGCATGCTCTCGCCGAGCTGCTTGCCGCCGTAGCCGAACACGAACGACCACATCAGGTCGTTGGAGCCCTCGACGATGATGTTGATGCGGCTATCGCGGAAGATCCGCTCGATCTCGTTCTCGGTCATGTAGCTCTCGCCGCCCATGATCTGGACCGCGTCGTTGACCGCCCGCCAGCCCATCTCCGAGCAGAAGACCTTGCAGATCGCCGTCTCGACCATGATGTCCTCATCGTGGCGATCCAGCATGCCCGTGGTCATGTAGAGCACCGCGTCCATCGCGTAGGTGAGCGCGGACATGTGCGCGATCCGCTGCTTGACGAGGTCCTTGTCCGCCAGCGCCGCGTTGAACTGGTGCCGCGTGTTGCTCCAGCGGATGGCCTGGTCCATTGCGCGGCGGGCGCCGCCCAGCATGCCGGCGCTTAGCGTGCAGCGGCCGTAGTTGAGGCAGGTCAGGGCGACGTTGAGGCCCCGGCCCTCCTTGTGCAGCAGGTTGGCCTTGGGCACCCGGACGTTGTTGAACCGGATGCGGGCCTGCCACGTGCCGCGGATGCCGCACTTGCTGCGGTTCTTCTGGTAGATTTCCACGCCCTCCATGTCGGGCGTGCACACCAGCGCGGTGACCTTCTCCTTGCCGCCCTCCATCTTCTGCTTGCTCATCACCGTGAACATGCCGCTGATGGCCCCGGACGTGGCCCACTTCTTCTCGCCGTTGAGGATGTAGTGCTCGCCGTCCTCGCTCAGCTCGCAGCGGGTCTCCTGGCCGCCCGCATCGCAGCCGACGTTGGGCTCGCTCAGGCAGAAGGCGCTGAGCCAGTCCTTGGCGAGCTTCGGCAGCCATCGGCCCTTCTGCTCGTCGGTGCCGAAGAGCATGACCGCCTTGCACCCGATGCTCTGGTGGGCGCTCACGAGCACCGCGGTCGAGCCGCAGTACTTGCCGATGGTCTCGAGCACGCGGTTGTAGCTGGTGATGCCCATGCCCAGCCCGCCGTGCTCCTCGGGGATGGTCATGCCCAGCACGCCCATCGAGAACAGGCGATCGATCACCCAGCGGGGGATCTCCTGCTCCTGGTCGATCTGGATCGACGGGTGCTCGGTCTTGAGGTACTGCTCGAGCTCGCCCACCAGCTTCTCGCACTTGGTCTTCTCGTCGGCCGTCTGCTCCGGGTAGGGGAACATCAGGTCGTTGCGGCTGCGGCCCCAGAAGAGGTTCTTGACGTAGCCCATCGAATCGGGCTCGGGGCCGAGCAACTCCTCGGCCTCCTGCAGCAGCCGCTTGTCCTCCTCCGAGACGCCCTTCATCTGCTTGAGATCGGCCATGGTGATCCTCCGTTGAATCCGGGTGGGTGCTGTGGGCAGCCGCCCGTGCATGAGTTCCTTGGCGGCCTACTTCGACCTGGCGAAGAAGGCCGCGATCGCTTGAACACCGGCGGGCTCGTGACGCAGCCGGACGAGGTGGTCCCGCTCGCAGGACAGCGCCGCGGCCCAGCCGTCGCGGAGCCCGACCTCGACGGCGTCGACGATGGCCCTCGCCGGACCGGAATCGCCGAGTTCGCCGCGCGCGGAATCGAGGGCCTCGGCCGCAGATGCGGGATCCCGCCCGATCCAGCGGGAGGGTGCGCCGTCGCGGTGCGGCGGGGCGCCGCGGCCCCGCACCCAGTCGGCCGCCAGAGCGCGGACGCCCGCGGCATCGGAGCCGATGAGATCGAACATGCCCGCGTCGACGGCCTCGGGGTAGGGCAGGGGTGTGCCGGCGGCCGTCGCCGCGATCGCCCGCGCGGGATCGATGCGGGCGGGCAACAGGTTGGTGCCACCCCAGCCCGGGCAGATGGCAAGGCCGGCCTCGGGCAGCCCGATCGGGTAGGGCTTGGCGCCCGGCGCACCGATCAGCGCGTCGCAGTGCATCGCGAGCTCCAGCCCGCCCCCCAGCGCCGCGCCGTGGATCGCCGCCGCCGTCCACACCGGCACCTCGTGCAGCCGCGCGAACACCGACGCTCCGAACTGCAGGTATTCGTGCAGCGCGGCGTCATCGAGATCCCGGACGGCCTTCAGGTCCGCGCCGGCGACGAAGACACGCTCGCTGGCCGAGGCCAGCACCAGTCCGGCTACGCCGTCGAAGTCCAGGCCATCGAGCGTGGCCGCCAGCCGCTCGAGCAGCGGGCGGTCGAGGACGACGACGGGCGCCTCCTGCTCGAGCGCCACGACCAGCACGGGCTCGCCCCGCTCATCGCGGTGGACCGGCAGGGTCTGCGTCGTCGGTGCGGCCATGAACACCCCTGGGCTGCAAGAAGAGCGAATCCGCGGCGTGACACCATTCGGTGACCACGCCGTGGCGGACTACGAACACCCGCCGAGCCTGCCCTCGGGCAGTTTATGCGTGCGGTGGTACGAAAACCGCTCCGGACGGGGGTTGACCCAGTCCGGAGCGGGGATTCGCCCGGATTCGCGGCGGACCCGCCGCGGGAGTGGCTCAGCCCTCGCGGGGGGGCTGGATCTCGAGCAGCCGCTGGACCACCGTTTCGACCTTGTCGGACTTCAGGCCGGCGGCCCGCACGATGCCGTCGCGATCCACGACCACGTAGTACGGCCACCACTGCACGCCGTAGGCCTTCTTGGTCTTGTCCTCAAGGTCTGCGGCCATCGCGAACTGGCCGTCGTGCGCCTCCGCGGTCTCCATCATCGTGTCGCTGCCGCGGGTGTTGCAGACGCCGACAACGCGGACGCCCTTGCTCTGGTACTTCTTGGCCATGGCGGTGGTCTTGGGCATCGCCTTGCGGCACGGCGGGCACCAGGTGCCCCAGAAATCGACGACGACGATCTCGCCCCGCATGGACTTGATCGTGCCACCCTGCATGGCGCTGTTGTGGCTCTGCCAGGGGCCAACGGCGAAATCGGGCGCCGCCTTGCCGACCTGCTCCTGGATCTTCTTCCACTGCGCGTCGCCGCGCTCGTCATTGCCCACGTAGGTCATGTCCCGCGAGAAGACCCCGTCGAACTTCGCCTGCCCGTCCTGCTGCGCCCCGCTCGCCGGGCTGGTGCCCATGCCCACGGACAGCGCCACCCCGGACGCGAGCACGGCGACGGCGACCGACGCGGCGATCGAACTCGACCTGCAGATGCACCTCATGGCGACTCTCCTTTGGCTTCTCTTCTTTTCTGGGCCGACGCGGCTTCTTGGCCGTCGGCCCGTGTGTTCCGGCTCATGATGCCGCGATTCCCCGAACCGCGTGCGGGCCTCCGACTGTATCGCGATCGGCCGCCGGGCGTCCCTGCTCCGTTCGGGACACCGAATCTACCATCGCCCATGGCCGCTGAGGCTCGCCAGCTCGTTCGCGTCACGGAGGTCGGGCCCCGCGATGGGCTCCAGAACGAGCCCGAACGCGTCCCGACGGAGGCCAAGGCCCGGCTGATCCGCGCCCTCCTGGCCGCCCGGCCCGACGCGATCGAGGCCACGAGCTTCGTCAGCCCGCGGTGGATTCCGCAGCTGGGCGACGCCTCCGACTTGCTGGCGATGCTCGCCGGCGGCATGCCCGAGGACGTCTCCGTGAGCGCCCTGGTGCCCAACGAAAAGGGCCTCGATCGGCTGCTGGAGGCCAACGCGATCGCCGCTGCGGGCAGCGGCGGCCGTCCCGTCATCGACACGGTCGCCCTCTTCACTGCCGCCAGCGAGACCTTCAGCCAGAAGAACACCAACGCATCGATCGCCGAGTCCATCGATCGCATGCGGCCCGTCGCCCGGCGGGCCCACGACGCGGGCCTGCGGATCCGCGGGTACATCAGCTGCGCCTTTGCGTGCCCCTTCGAGGGCGTCATCGACGTGGACGCGGTGCTCGGGGTCGCGCAGAGGCTCGCCGACGATCTCGCCGTCGATGAGCTGTCCGTCGCCGACACCATCGGCCACGCGACGCCCGACGACGTCGCCCGCCGCGTCGAGCGGGTGCTCGCCGCCACGCCCGCGAATCTGCACGCGGGGCTCAACCTGCACCTGCACGACACGTTCGGCCGCGCCGCCGACTGCGTCATCGCGGCGCTGGGAGCTGGGGTGCGGTCCTTCGATGCGTCGATCGCCGGACTCGGCGGGTGTCCGTACGCCTCGACGCCCGAGTCGCGTGCGCCGGGCAACATAGCCACCGAAACACTCGTTGCCGCCATCGAGCACGTGGGATACGCGACACGCATCGACCGCGCCGCGCTCTCCGTGGCCCACGCCGTTGCCGACCGGATGCTGGCCGAAGCGCGGGCCGGGGCCACCCCGTGATCCGGCTCGACCGCGACAACGGCGTGGTCCGGATCGTGCTCGATCGACCCGAGCGGCGCAACGCGCTCACGCCAGACGGGCTGCGCGAACTGGCCAAGCGGATCGGCGACCTCGAACGGGACGGCGATCGTGCCATGCTGCTGGCCGGCGAGGGCCGGGCATTCTGCGCGGGCTTCGATCTCGACGCGTGCGTTGGGCCCCACGGCGACGCAAACCTGGCCTCGCTGCTGGCGAACCTGTCGGCAATCGTGGCCGCCCTGCGAGCGCTGCCCATCCCGGTCGTGGCCGCGGTGCAGGGCGCCGCGATCGCGGGTGGATGCGCGCTGCTGGGCGGGGCCGACGTCGTGGTTGCCTCGCCCGACGCGAAGCTGGGTTACCCGGTCACCCGGCTGGGCATCTCGCCCGCCGTCACTGCGCCGTTCCTGGCCTCGATCGGCTGGGGGCCGGCCCGTGCACGCCTGCTGGATCCGGGGCTGATCGACGGACGTCGCGCGCACGACGTTGGCCTCGTGCACGAACTCGCCGATGACCCGGCCGCCCGGGCGATGGAGATCGCGGGCAGCCTCGCCGCCAAGCCGCCCCACGCGCTGCGCGAAACCAAGCGCTGGATGAATGAGTTGATGCCCGCCAACGCCGCCGCGGGCCTCGCCGCGTCGCTCGCGCTCGTGGGCTCGGACGAATCGCACCAGATGCTCGGCGCCGCCCTGGCCCGGTAGCCCACTCGGAGGACGCATGCCCGAACTGGCAACGCTCGAACGCGAAGGACCGACCGCGACGCTCACCATGCGGCGGCCCGATGCACGCAACGCGCTGTCGCTGCCGCTGCTCGACGCCATTCACGACCGGCTCGACGAGTTCGAGGCCGAGCAGTCCGGGCCGCACGTGCTCGTGTTCACGGGAGAGGGCCGGGCGTTCTGCGCCGGCATGGACCTCAAGAGCGTGCTGGGCGATCCCGATGCGCCGCCGCGGCTGCTGGGCCGCATCGCCGAGCTCACGGTTCGGCTCCGCCGCCTGTCGGCCGTAGTCGTCGCCCGCGTGAACGGCGCGGCGATCGGCGGTGGGTGCGGCCTCGCGTGCGCGTGCGACCTCGTCGCCTCCCACGCCGACGCCAAGCTGGGCTTCCCCGAGGTCGACCTGGGCGTGTGCCCGGCGGTCGTCGCCCCGGTGCTCGCCCGAAAGGTCGGCCACGGGCCGGCCCGGGCCATCCTGCTCCGCGGCGGGCTCATGAGCGGGGAGGCCGCCCGCGACGCCGGCATCGTCGATGCGCTCGCGGCCGACAGAGACGCGCTCGATGCCTGCGTCGCGGAAGTCGTTGATCGGCTGGCCTCGGGTGGGCCCAATGCGCTCGCGGCGACGAAGCGGCTGCTGGCCGAACTCGACGGGTCGGCCGACCCCGAGCTCGCGCAGCGGGCCGCCGACCTGAGCGCCTCGGTGCTCGCTTCGCCCGACGCCCGCGACCGGCTGGCCGCCGCGTTCCAGAAGGCCTAGCGGGTCGGTGGCCCGGGTCTCCTTCGTCGTGCCGGCGTACAACGAGGAGCTGCTGCTCCCCCGCACGCTCGCAGCGCTTCGCGATGCGTCGGCGGTGCTCGGTGGCGCGGGCCACGACGCGGAGATCATCGTCGCCGACGATGCCTCCGAGGATCGCACGGCCGAGATCGCCGAAGCCTCCGGCGCCACCGTCGTGCGGGTGCGCAATCGCCAGATCGCCGCAACCCGCAACGCCGGCGCGGCGCGCGCCACGGGAGACATCTTGGTCTTCGTCGATGCGGACAGCATCGTGCCGCCGGACGCCGCCGTCGCCGCGGTTGGAGCGCTCGAGGCCGGCTACGCCTACGGCGCGTGCCCGATCCGATTCGACGGCCGGGTCTCGCGCACCGTGCGGGTGCTGCTCTGGCTGATGATGCTCGGCTACCGCGTGCTGGGCCTCTCCTCGGGCGCGTTCTTATTCTGCACGCGGGAGGCCTTCGACGCCGCGGGTGGCTTCGACGAACGCTACTACGCCGCCGAGGAGACCATCCTCGCCCGACGCCTCCGCCGGATTGGGCGCTACGCCTGGATCCGCCATCCGGTCACTACGTCGGCCCGCAAGATCCGGACCTACACGCTGCTGGAGCTCTTCGGCGAGCTGGCCCGCCTGTGCGTCCGGGGGCCCGGGCACGTCCGGAAGCGCGGCGGGCTCGACCTGTGGTACGGCCCGCGTCGCACCGACCCCGATCCGCTCGGCGACGCATGTGGATCGGCCCGCGGCAGGGCCAAAGCCGCCGAGGCCGAGGCTCGCTAGCGGCCCGAGCCCGATCGGGTGGGCCAGCACCGGCTTTCGGGAATCCCTATCCCGGAGATCGGGGATCGCTCCGATCCCGGCACGACACGGCCTGAACGACGGTGCATCGACGCCCGATGCACCATGCATGCACTGGGCCGACGGCGGGCAGGCCACGATGGGCGAGCGGCTAATCCCCGTCGATGCCACGTGCGCCGCACCGCGGCCCGAAATGGGCGAACTCGCCGCCGCGTCGGCCGCCACGCCGTGGGACTTCTTCACCAATTTCGGCCGCTACATGCCGCGGACGCACTGCCTGGTGAACCAGGCGGGCGAGCCCGATTGGCCGTGGATCATCGCGCTCATTGCGCTGACGCTGGGCGTGGTCGCCGCCTACGCGCGGATCTACGTCTTCTGGCTGCGGACGCACCGCAAGCAGGCTCCGCAGGATCGCAACCAGAAGATGTTCCAGCTCGCGCACATCTTCTTCTGGTGCGCCGCCTGCGGCTACGCCTTCAGCATCGTGGCGTTCGCCTGGCCGGCGTACCGGCTCCTCGCCGCCGCGCTGCTGTTGCTGAATCTGTGGTCCTGGCGCTTCGTGCTGACCGACCTGGGCGATTTCGAGCGTTCGCTATGCGCCGAGGCGACCGAGCGGAAGCTGAGCGACGAGCTCGAGCAGCGCAACCGCACGCTCTCGGAGGAAGTCCGCCGCCGCACACTCCAGCTCGACGAGGCGCGGCTGCGGGCCGAGGCCGCCAGCGACGCCAAGGGCCGCTTCCTGGCCACCATGAGCCACGAGATCCGCACGCCCATGTCGGCCATCCTGGGATACGCGGACCTGCTCCGCGACGGCGATGATCCGCGGATGGTCCGCGAGGCGGGCGACGCCATCGGCCGCAGCGCCTCGCGGCTGCTCCACCTCCTCGACGACGTACTCGACGTCTCCAAGATCGATCGGGGCGACCTGATCGTCGAGCGACGGGAGGTGCGGGCACTCCCGGTGCTCGGCGCGGTGCTCGCGCGTCACGCCCGCCACGCCCACGAGAAGGGCCTCACGCTCTCGGCCGAGGTTCGAGGCTCGCTCCCCAAGCGGATCACGACGGACCCCGAGCGGCTCGCACAGCTCGTCGGCAACCTCCTGGACAACGCGGTCAAGTTCACCGACCACGGTGGCGTCACCATCCGCGTGCTAGCCGAGCCCGACCAGCGGCGGCTCCGCATCACCGTCGTCGATACCGGCATCGGCATGGACCCCGAGCAGCGCGACCGCGTGCTCCGATTCGATGCCTTCCACCAGGAGGACTCGTCCGCGACGCGTCGCTTCGGTGGCAGCGGGCTCGGGCTCAGGATCTCCGCGGCGCTGGCCCGCATGCTGGGCGGCGAGCTCATCGTCGAATCCGAGGCCGGCGTCGGCAGCACCTTCGCCTGCACCATCGACATCGGGGACTCTGCTGGCGATGCAACGCCCGCCGAGGAGGCCACTCGCGCACTCAACGAGGCCTGCCTGCAGATCCACCCAAAGCCGGCTAGCGTGGCCGCGATGGACGCACCGCCACCCCAGCCAGAGATTCCGCCCCTCGAGACCGAAGACCACACCAACGCACCGCTGCGGGGCATGCGGGTGCTCGTCGCCGAGGACGGCCGGGACAACCAGCGGCTCGTCGCCCACTTCCTCACGCTGTGCGGAGCCGAGCATCGCATCGTCGACGACGGACGGCAGGCCGTCGACGCCGCGTGCGACGACGCCGAGGCCTTCGATCTCATCCTGATGGACCTCCAGATGCCCGTTCTGGACGGCTACGAGGCGACCCGCGCCATCCGCGCCCGGGGCGTCGCGACGCCCATCCTGGCCGCGTCCGCCTGCGTCATGCCCGAAGAAGAGCAGCGCTGCCGCGAGGCGGGCTTCGATGGCTTCCTGCCCAAGCCCTTCAGCCGTGACGGGCTGGTGGACGCGTGCATCAAGCACGCACACGCCGCCGAGCGATGACGCCTACGCGTCGCTGCGTGAATGCAGCGCTACGCAGTTGCCCTCGCAATCGCTGATGATTGCCCGGTACCCGTGCGGCCCGATCTGGTGAATGTCCTGCTTCACCGCGCCTCCGCCAGCCCGGACTTTCTCGACCGCATCTCGGATCCGTCCGTCGACATTGAGGTAGATCAGCACGCCCGTGTCGGCCACCTCGCCCGTGTTCGGCACGAGGCAGCCGCCGTTGCCCTGGTCGTGGTCGAGCACGGCGAACTCGAAGCCTTCGAAGCTCTCGCGATGCACGCCGATCGCCAGCACGTCGCCGTAGAACACGATCGCACGATCGAGGTCGGCGACGGGAATGTCGAACCAGACGGCTCGGTTGTGCTCGGAGTTGAAGTCGCCCATCGTGCCCGGCCTCACCCAACCGGCTGCTTCGCCGTATCCAGCTTCTTGCGGATCACCGTCTGCAGGATGCCGCCGTTGCGGTAGTACTCGATCTCGATGGGCGTATCGATGCGGCTCTTGCACACGAATTCGGTCACCGTGCCGTCGGGCGCCGTCGCCCGCGCCGGCACGTCGGCGCCGGGCTCCAGCGGGTCGGGCAGCGTGACGTCGAACGTCTCGTCGCCCTTCAGCCCCAGGCTCTCGGCGTTCTGGCCGTCCTTGAAGACCAGCGGCAGCACGCCCATGAACACCAGGTTGCTGCGGTGGATCCGCTCGAAGCTCTCGGCGATCACGGCTCGGACGCCCAGCAGCATCGTGCCCTTGGCCGCCCAGTCGCGGCTCGAGCCCATGCCGTAGTCCTTGCCAGCCAGGACCACCAGCGGCACGCCGGCTGCCTTGTAGTCCATCGCGGCGTCGTAGATGTACTCCACGGGCGCGCTGGCAAGGTCGTCGCCCTTGGTGAAGTTTCGCGTCCAGCCGCCCTCGGGCTGCTGGTCGCCGTCGGCCGCGATGCGGTTCTTGACGCGGACGTTTGCGAACGTGCCCCGCGTCATCACGCGGTCGTTGCCACGGCGGCTGCCGAAGCTGTTGAAGTCCCGCTGCGCGACGCCGCTCTCGATGAGGTACTGGCCCGCGGGCGTCTCGGGCTCGATGCGGCCGGCGGGCGAGATGTGGTCCGTTGTCACGCTATCGCCTAGCAGGGCCAGGCAGCGGGCGCCCTCGATGTCCGCGAAGCCGCGCGCCTCCTCGGTCATGCCCTCGAAGAACGGCGGGTTCTGGATGTAGGTGCTTGTCTCGTCCCAGGGGTACAGCTCGCTCTTGGACACCGGCACGTTGTTCCACGTCTCGTTGCCGGTGAACACGTCGCCGTACCGCCGCTCGAACTGCTCGCGGTCGATGCACGAGGCCACGAGGTCGTTGACCTCCTGCTGCGTGGGCCAGATGTCCTTGAGGTACACGTCCGTGCCGTCCGGCGTCTGCGCCAGCGGCTCGTTGACGATGTCCCGGTCGATGCGCCCCGCGATGGCGTAGGCGACCACCAGCGGCGGGCTGGCCAGGAAGTTGGCCTTGACCTTCGGGTGCACGCGGCCCTCGAAGTTGCGGTTGCCGCTCAGCACGCTGGCGACCGCCAGGTCACCGTCGCCGATGGCCTTCTCGATCTCGGGCGGCAGCGGCCCCGAGTTGCCGATGCACGTCGTGCAGCCGTAGCCCACGGTCTGGAAGCCCAGCGCGTCGAGGTCCTCGGTCAGATCAGCCTTGTCGAAGTACTCGGTGACGACCTTGCTGCCCGGCGCGAGGCTGGTCTTGACCCAGGGCTTGCGGGTCAGGCCGAGCGCCCGGGCCTTGCGGGCCACCAGCCCCGCGGCCACCATCACGTCGGGGTTGCTGGTGTTGGTGCAACTGGTGATGGCGGCGATGACCACGCTGCCGTGATGCAGCTCGCTGGTCATCCCGGGTTCCTCGCCGGGCCGCTGCGTCGTGTGCTCGACCGTCGCGGTCGAATCGGCCTTGGAGGCGTCGACCCCCAGGCCCTTGGGCCCGTTGGGCGCCGTGAGTGCGGTCGTGAAGGCCGAGTGCGCCTCCTTGAGCAGGATGCGGTCCTGCGGCCGCTTGGGGCCCGCCAGCGACGGCTGCACCGTCGAGAGATCCAGCTCTAGAACCGCGGTGAACTCTGGGTCGGGCTGGCCCTCGTTCCACCAGAACATGTTGGCCTTGGCGTAGGCCTCGGCCAGCTCGATCTCCTCCTCGCTTCGGTTGCTCAGGCGCAGGTAGTCGATCGTCTTGTCGTCGATGGGGAAGAAGCCGCAGGTTGCGCCGTACTCCGGTGCCATATTGGCGATCGTCGCCCGGTCCGGCACGCTCAGCTGCGCCATGCCCGGGCCGAAGAACTCCACGAACTTCTCGACCACGCCGAACTCGCGGAGCATCTGCGTGACGGTGAGCACCATGTCGGTCGCGGTGACGCCCTCGGGCAATTCGCCGACGAGCCTGAAGCCGATGACCTCGGGCGTGAGCATGTACACGGGCTGGCCGAGCATGACGGCCTCGGCCTCGATGCCGCCCACGCCCCAGCCCAGCACGCCCAGCGCGTTGATCATCGTCGTGTGGCTGTCGGTGCCGACCAGGCTGTCGGGGTACACCTGCGTCTCGCCATCGACGGTGCGGGTCAGGCAGCCCCGTGCGAGGTACTCGAGGTTGACCTGGTGCACGATGCCCGTCGCGGGCGGCACGCAGCGGAAGTTGGCCAGGCTCTGCTGGCCCCACTTGAGGAACTTGTACCGCTCGTTGTTGCGCTCGAACTCGCGCTGCGCGTTGATCGTCAGCGCAACCCGTGTCGCGAAGTCGTCGACCTGCACCGAGTGATCGATGACCAGGTCGCACTTGACCTCGGGATTGATCTGCTCGGGGTCGCCGCCCAGCCGCTGCATCGCGTCCCGCATCGCCGCCAGATCGACGACGCAGGGCACGCCCGTGAAGTCCTGGAGCACGACTCGGCCCGGCATGAAGGGCATCTCGACGCGATCTACGTTCTTGGCGTTCCAGTTGGCCAGCCCCGCGACGTCGTCCTGCGTCACCGTAAAGCCGTCGACGTTCCGCAGCATGGCCTCGAGCAGCACCCGGATCGAGAAGGGCAGCGCGGCCACGTTGCCGATGCCCTGCTCCTCCAGAGCGGCCAGGGCGGCATAGGCGTACTCGCCCGAGGACGTGGTGAGCGATCGGCGGCTGTTGAAGGCATTCGGCATGGGCTGGGCTCCTGCGCGTCGGTGCGAACTCCACCTCAGTATCCGCGACCCGAGTGCATCATTCCAATTGATGCCAATACACTGTGTAATAGATTGAGACTATTGTTCGGCCAGGGACGCCGCCAGCACCGCCTCGAACGCTACCGCGGCGGGGCTGGGCACACGATCCCGCCGTCGCACAACGGCGAGTTCTCGGGCCAGCGCCCCGTGCTCGCACGCGAGCCCCTCGCCCTCCTCGAGCGCCAAGCTGCTGACGAAGCCGCAACCCACGCCGGCCTGGACCATCCGGCGGATGCCCTGGATCGACCGCAACTCGACGACGACATCCAGCGACACGCCGCGGGAGGCCGCGGCCTCGTCGATGGCAAGCCGCACGCTGCTGCCGGCATCGAAGCCCACGACCGGCTCGCCGGCGAGGGCGTCCCAGCGAAAGGTCGCCCGATCGGCCAGTGGGTGCCCGGGCGGTGCGACCAGCCGCAGCTCGTCTCGACCCGTGGCGACGGTCATGAGCTCGTCGCCCCCCGGTAGCGTGACCGGGGGGGTCACGATGGCCAGGTCCAGGTCGCCCCGCAGCACCGATTCGGCCACGTGGGCGCTGCCCGCCTCGCGGATGTTGACGTGCAGCCTCGGGTGCTCGCGGCGGAACCGCTCGACGACCCGGGGCAGCAGATAGGTCACCGCGGTCGCGCCGCCGCCCACTCGGACGGTGCCCGCCTCGAGCCCCGCCAGCGCCCGCACGGCGCGCACGCCGGCGTCGATGCCCCGCAGCGCGTCGCTCGCGTGCTCCAGGAAGACCCGGCAGGCCTCGGTCGGCTCCAGCCCCCGGCCCGTGCGGCTGAACAGCTCGACGCCGAGTTCCTCCTCGAGGCGGCGCACGGCGGCCGACAGCGTGGGCTGCGCGACGCCCAGCCGCTCGGCGGCGGCGGTCATCGTGTCCGCCTCGGCGATGGCGCTGAGGTACCGCAGCGGGGTGAGCTCCATGGAGGATCGTTGCAGACCCAGCCGGCGGGGTCGCGGCCGATACAGTCCGGCCATGGACGCACGCCTCACGATCACGACCATGCCCTCGCCGGTCGGGGTGCTCACCCTCGGATCGATCGACGCGGGCGGCGGCCCGCGGGTTGCCCTCGTGGAGTACGGCCATCGCGTGCCGGCCGCCATCGAGGGCCTTGGGGCGCTCCATGGTGCCGCGATCGTGGAGGCGGCGACAACCGAGGCCTGTCCCGCGCTCACCCAACTCGCCGAGCAACTTGGGCGGTACTTCGAGGGCTCGCTCCGCGAGTTCGACCTGCCGCTCGTGATCCAGGGCACGCCGTTCCGCGAGGCGGTCTGGCGGGAGCTGCTGCGGATCCCCTACGGCGAGACGACCAGCTACGGCGACATCGCGCGGCGGCTGGGCCGGCCCGGCGCCGCGCGGGCGGTGGGGGCCGCCAACGGCGCGAACCGCATCTCCATCCTCGTGCCCTGCCATCGCGTCGTCGATGCCTCGGGCGGCCTGCATGGGTACGGCGGGGGGCTCGGTCGCAAGCGGTGGCTGCTGGACCACGAATCGACGGCGAATGGCGGGCTGTTCCGCCCGGCTACTGCGGAGGCACACGCATGACGAGCACGCACGGTCGCGCCCGCCGCTTCATTCCCCTGGGCCTCGTGGTGGTCGCCTGCTTCGGGGCGCTGCTCGCGTCGCTGCCGCCTGCCCGCGCTGAGGCCTCCTCCGTCCAAGAGACGCGTGCCCCGTCCGAACCCATCGTCATTGCCCACCGCGGCGCGAGCGGATACCTCCCGGAGCACACGCTGGCCGCCTACGCCCTCGCGTACGCGCAGGGGGCCGACTACATCGAGCCCGACGTCGTGCTGACCCGCGACGGCGTAGCGATCTGCGCCCACGACGTCACGATGGACCGCGTGACCGATGTGGCCTCGGTCTTCCCGGGCCGCGCGAGGGACGACGGCCGCTACTACTGGATCGACTTCACGCTCGAGGAGGTCCGCCGCCTCCGTGTCACGACCGGCGTCGGCGGCGGTGCGGTGCCCACGCTCCAGGAGATGGCGGCGCTCGTGCAGCGGCTCAACGCCACGCTCCGCAAGCACGGCGGCGCCGACGTCGGCATCATGCCCGAGGCCAAGCGGCCGCAGTTCCACCGCGACGAGGGCCGGCCCATCGAGCCCGTTCTTATCCGCACGCTCGCCCGCAGCGGATACGCCGGGCCCGCGACGCCGTGCGTCATCCAGTGCTTCGACCTGGAGAGCCTCCGCCGGATGCGGTACGAGCAGGGCACGGGCCTGCGGCTGGTGTGGCTGGTAGGCGAGCCACCCTCCGCCGCCCAGCTGGGCGACGCCGCCGAGTTCTGCCACGGGCTGGGCCCCAGCCGCCGGCTGGTGGAAGGCGACGATGGTGCCGAGACCGAGCTCCTGCGGAGGGCCCGTGAGCGGGGCCTCGCGATCTACTGCTGGACGTTCAAGGATGAGCCCGAGGCGATGGCCCGCTTCTTCCGCGAGCATCGCGTCGACGGGCTGTTCACCGACTTCCCCGACGCGGGACGCCGCGCCGCCGATGGCTCGCCCTAGAGCCCCGTGTGCGTGCGGATGATCTTGTCGATCTTCGCGGGCACCGGCACGACGCTCAGCCGTGCCTGGCGGAGCAGCTCGAAGCCCTCGAATCGATCGTCCTGCTTCATGTCCGCAAGGGTGAGAGGCGTGGCGGCCTTCTTGGCGGCCTTGACGGCGAAGAGCGGCGCCTTCATCTCGCCCTTGCCGTTGAGGCCCGGATCCTCGGGGTCCTCGTAGGGATCGGTCACGATGGTGCACAGGCCGACGATGGCCTTGTCGTCGCCCGTGTGGTAGAACAACGCGTCATCGCCCTTGCGGACGGCACGCATGTGCATGCGCGCGGCGTTGTTGCGAACGCCCGTCCACTCGGTCCTCTTGTCGCGGGTCATGTCGTCCCAGGAGTAGTCCCCGGGCTCGGTCTTGAGGAGCCACGTCGCCATGCGGAACGCTAGCGCACGAAAAAACGGCCCGCTTGGGCGGGCCGTTTTGGCATGGAAGCGATCTTCTGGGTACCCGCGGCCTCAGTTGCCCGGGGCGGCCACCGGCACGACCACCGGCTCGGCCTCGACCTTCTCGAGGGTCTTCTCGCCGTGGCACTCCGACTCGCACGCTCCGGCGCCGCAATCCTTGGCCTCGCTGCAGCTCTTGGCCTCTGCACACTCGGCGGAGCACTCGGAGCCGGCCTCGGTGGAGATCAGCTCGACGGCCCCGGCCTTCTCGCCCGAGCAGCTGCTCTCACAGGCCTTCGCGGCCGAGCAGCTGTCGCCGGCCTCGGCGGCAACCAGCTCGACGCCGGCGGCATCGCAGCTCTTGTCGGCCGAGCAGCTGGACTCGCAGCTATCGCCGGCCTCGGTGGCCACCAGCTCAACGCCGGCGGCGTCGCCCAGCGGGCAGCAGCTGCCGGTGTGCTCGTCACTCGCGGTTGAAACAGCGGTGGCCTCGACGCCGGTGCTGCACGAGCCGCAGCCGCCCATCATCTGGTAGCCGGCCACGCCCATGATGCCCAGGCCGATGAGGGCCACGATCGTCGTCACGGTGCTCGAACCCTTGCGTGCGATCATCGTCGATATCTCCTGAAAACAAAGGCTGCACCGTGCGGTGCGATCCAGTGGTGTATCGGTGGTTTCCGGGGACTGCGCACAGCCGCCGCCCTCGGGATCATCTCCTCTTACCAGGATAATCGCTGGGCACGGTGTTTGTTCCGGCCGCCGCAAATTCTTTCGCGATGTCGGGAAGATTGCATCTGATCGGGTCCTGGCAGGGATCGCGAGCGATAACGCCTCGCCTCGGACCTTTCCG
Source organism: Planctomycetota bacterium (assembly GCA_039819165.1). Classification (NCBI taxonomy): domain Bacteria; kingdom Pseudomonadati; phylum Planctomycetota; species Planctomycetota bacterium. The sequence continues at coordinate 606,167 of JBCBSM010000001.1, read as the reverse complement.
CCTGGGCGGGATGCAGCGGCCGTGCCGCCCGGCCGATGACCGTGCGGGGCGGATCGAGGCCGCCCCGCCGGGGATCCCCATGGAACGCACGCCCGACCAGCACGAGCACGAGGGCCTCGCCGGCGCACGGTCGTCGGAGGGGGATCCCCCGACCGATGGCGTCGACGATCAGTTCTCGGCCATCGAGCGGGAGCTGCAGTCGCTCGTGCAGCGGTGCGAGCAGGCCACCTCGCGGCAAGCCGCCGAGATGGAGCAGCGGCAGGCCGAGCTGGACCGCACGCTCCAGATCGCCCTCAAGCGGCAGGCCGAACTCGATCGCCATGGCGTCGAGCTGCGAGCGCTGGGCAAGCGGGTGGCCGATGCCGACGAGCGACTGACGCAACGCCGCAAGATCCTGGCCGAGAGGCTCCGGCGTCGCCGCGCACGGCTCGCCGCGGCGCAGCACCACCATGACGCCGCGCACCGCGAGGACTTCGAGCAGCGGGAGGCCGAGCTTGCATCCCGCGAGGCCGAGCTCGAGACGGCGCTGCAGGTCGCCGACGAGCAGCTCGACCGTGCGCAGGCCGAGCGAGCGCAGCTGGACGCCGCGCGCATCCTGATCGACGAGCAAGCGACGCTGATGGCGGTGCACGCCGAGACCAGCGAGAAGCTCTGCGCCGCACGCGAGGAGACAGCCCTGGAGCTGATCGAACGCCTCGAGGAGGTCTTCGGCCAGGGCGACCGCATCCGGGAGCTGAGCGAGCAGCTCCGCGACAGTCGATCGGAATCCCGCGAGTTGGTGGCGGCTTCGGACCGCGCCTCACAGGAATCGCGGGAATTGCGTGCCGCCCTCGAGGCCGCACGGGCCCACATCGCCCGCTTGGAGTCCCGCGTGGAGGACATGTCGCACGACCATGTGCTGCAATCGCAGCACTCGCTGCGACTCACCGCGGAGCTGGAGGAGCGCGAGGCGTTGCTGCGGGCCCAGGCCGAACGCCTGCAACGGGAGAGCCGCCGGCTGGCCGACGACCAGGCCGCCTGCGACCAGGCGCTGTTCCGGCTGGGCCGCCAGCTGGACCGGGCCGATCGAGCGGCCTTCGAGCGCTGGGTCGACCCACGCACGCCGCTGCCCGTCTCCGCGTGGCCCATTCCGGTGGTCGCGCGGCGGCGGCCGGATCTGAGACTGGTTGGGTAGATATCGCACGCGGGGCGACCATGCACGACACCACCTCCGAGCACGAGCACGCCATCGAGCACGACGTGGCGCCGACCGCGCTCGCCGACGACATCCGCGGCGTCGTCCGCGACATCGAGCGGCGGTTGCAGCGACTCCGCGAGGCGCACGAGTCCCGGCCCGATGAGCGCGCCCAGCTCGAACACCGGGCCTCCCAGCTCGACGAGCAGCAGGCCGTGCTGCTCGATCGGGCCCGCGCCATCGACGAGGCCGAATCGGAGTACAAGCGTCGCGTCCGGGAGCTGGACGACCGCGAGCGGCAGCTCCGCGAGTCGATCGAGGCCGCCCGCCGCGAGCGGGAGGACGAGCAGGCGAAGATCACGGGCCAGCTCGACCAGCCCGCCCACGAGCGCGAGGCGATCGAGCGGCAGGTTGCCGAGCTGGAGCAGCGCGAGGCCGAGGCCCGCCGCATGCTCACCGACGCCGAGGAGGATCGCCGGGCGATCTCGGCCACGGCGGTCGAGCTCGACCAGCGGCAGCAGGACCTGGACGCCCAGGCCGCCGAGCTCGCCCGCCGCGCCCGCGAGAATGCGGCCCAGCTGCGGGCGGTGGAGGAGCGGGCGGGGACGCTCGACGAACAGGACCGCCGCTTGGCGGCCCTCGCCCGGCAGCTGGCCGAACGCCAGGAGCAGATCGCCGGCGCCAGCGACGATCTCAAGCAGCAGCAGCAGTGGCTGGCCGAGAACACCCGCCAGGCCGACCTGCTGCGGGCCCGCGTGGCCGCCCTCGAAGCCGAGCTGGAGCAGTCCCGAGAGGCGCAGGAGCAGCCAGCCGCCGAGCCGGCCTTCGATGCGCATCCCGTCGAGCCGGCACCGATCGACGCCGCCGCCGAGGAGCGGCTCGCCGAGTACGAGGCCGAGCTGGAGCAGGCCAACACGAAGCTGCGGCACGCGGCCGAGATCATCGCCCAGCTCCGCACCGAGCTCGACCAAGGCGCTTCCGCGCCTGCATCCGCACCCATTGCCGACGAACACCTCGCCAGGCGCCGGCAGCGGCTCGCGAGCGTACGGCGTGCGTTGCGACGCAACCGCGATGCGCTGGCGCAGGAACGACAGGCGGCCGAGGACACCAAGGCAGCCGCAGGCGGAGCTGCCCCGCGTCAAGGCAAGGCTCCCGCTTCGGCCTCACGCCTCCGCGTCTTCGGGCTCGTCTTCGCCACGGTGGCGTTCGGGGTCGGCCTGCTGGGCGGGCTGAGCTGGCTCGCCGCGGGGCACTTTGCGACGCCCACCTACAACGCCACGGTCGTCATCTCCCACGACGCCCGGGGCCGGGAGGTCACCAGCGAGGATCTCGCGGGGTGGCAGGCCTTCCACGAGGACCTGCTCTCCGACCCCCGCTTCATGGAGTTCGCCGCCGAACGCATGCAGCGGCGGGGCATCCTGCAACTCGCGTCGGCCATCGACCTTCGATCGTTCCTGGAGACGTCGGTCTCGGCGCAGTCGGGCCGCGACGGGGAGCTGATGCTGGAGGTTCGCGACGTGGGATCGGGCCGCGCCGTCCGCGTCGCCGACACGCTCGCGATCGCGCTCATCGGCCAGGCCAACGCGGCCCGCGACCGCCGCCCCGACGGGCTGCCGAGCGTCGTCACCCGCGAGGCCCGCGCCGACGCGGAGCCGGTGCATGATGAGCGACCGGTCTACGCAGGAGGCATCCTCGGTGGGGGCACGCTGGCGTGTGCATTGCTCGCCGGTGTGCTCTCGAGGCGGCTCGCCCGCGTCCGCGAGGAGGTCGACAACGAGGGCCGCACCGCGCTGCACGAGACCGGCGACGATCAATTCTCGCGGATCACCATTGGATAGAGACGGCACGGCCGTGCCGCCTGAATTCCGCTCGCTCGGGGTGGGAATCGCTAGGCGAGCACGCCGTCGGTGCGGAAGAGGATCGACTGCTCGCCCGTGACACGGTCCACCGAGGCGACCGCAAGCGTGCGTCCGGCGGGAAACTCCACGCCCTCGATCCGCTCGATGGTGTACGAGCCGCTGGCGGTGAAGGCGAAGAGCGACTCGTCGATTTCGCCATCGTCGTCGAGCACGACGAGCTCGTAGCTCGCGTTGCTATTGGCGGGCAGTTCCGGGCAGAACAGGAATCCCAGATCCTGCTCCCGGTGGTACCAGAGCGCGAGGCCGGGGTTCTCCGAATCGTCTGACGCCGAGAGTGCCGCGACGTTGTACGACTCGCGATCGAGGAAGATCTCGGTTGCCTCGGCGCCGAAGCTCTCGATGGCGATGCCCACGAGGGCGTTGTCCTGGATCCGCTGGTCGAGCTCGTTGTAGCGCTGCCACATGCTGCCGAAGGCAACGCCGAAGAGGATCGCCGCCGCCGCAGACGCGATGGCGCCAACGCGCCAGGTCCGCGAGACACCGTCGCTGGACCGCAGCCGCAGCGTCGGCTCGGCATCCTGATCGGACTCGGAGTAGCTGGCCACGGTGCTGGCGAGCACGGCCTGGCGGACCGCGTCGATCACGCGGCCGCGGAGTGCCGGGTCGGGCTCGACGTCGGGCAGCAGGGCGTCGAGATTCGCGAGGCGGGCCTGCTCGGCACGCACCCGAGCCTGGGTGGCGGGGACCGCCGATCGGAAGGCCCGCTCGAAGGCCTCACGTTCGGCATCGTCGAGCATGTCCAGTGCATCCAGCACCGCGAGCTCGATGAGATCCATGGTCGTCATGCGGACGCTTCCTCAACGCTGCGCTCTCTCAGGCGGACGAGAGCCCTGCTCAGGGCCGACTTGATCGTCCCGATCGGCGTGTCCAATTCCTCGCCGATCTGCCGCAGCGTCTGCCCCCCCAGATACGCACGAATGACCACCCGCTGTTGCAGTTCCGGCAAGGTCTTTACGTGCGCGAGAACGTCCCGATACCGCTCATCTTGCTCCAGACGCGACAGATTCGCAGCGGGGACTCCCGGACCCTGGTTTCCAGAGTCTGCCAGCATGGTGGTCTTCAGGCGGGCCTGGCTCCGCCGGAGGCGATCCACCAGGTGCCGCCGGCTCAGCAGCATGACCCAGGTCACGAGGGCCGCCCGGCTGGAGTCGTAGCGGTCGGCGGTCTTCCAGAGCCGCACGAAGATCTCCTGGACGGCGTCCTCGGCGTCGGCCCGCGTGGGCATGGTCTGGTAGGCCATGCGGTACACGAGCGAGCCGAAGCGGTCGTACAGCTCGCCGATGGCCTTCTCGTCGCCGGAGGCGACGCCCTGCATCAGGGTCTGGTCGGCAACGGGATCTCGTTCGTGCGTGGGCATGGGCAGGTTTGGCGCGGCCGCCGGCATGCACTATGCGGTCGACCACCCCGAATTGTTCGCCCGCTGCGGCGCCGTTGCATCGCGGCGGCGTCCGAGAATCAACGGGGCAGAATCGTCCGGTTTTTGTGCGGTGCGAATTTCGGACGAATCGAATACCGGGGTTGTAATGGCATGTTCGCACCGTGTATCATTTTGGTTATCGTGGAAGCCCGCGAAGGGGCGCGGCATGTGTGGGGTAGGACCGCTGGCTAGCGAGATTCGCATTCCGTCCGGATCGCGTTCCGGGGCATCGGCGCGCACACGCGGCTTCTCGGTGATCGACCTGCTCGTCTCGATCGCCGTGCTGATGCTGCTCATCGCGATCATGCTGCCCGCCCTGGCTCGGGCCACCGAGACGGCGCACCGCGTCGTGTGCTCGTCCAACGTGCGGCAGATCGGCATCGGCCTGCTGATGTACGCAGATACCAACCAGGACGAGCTCGTCCCGACGACCTTCAACTCACCCGACAAGGGCCGCCTCGAGCAGATGCTGCTGCTGAGACTCGGCGATGGCGGGCGGGATGGGCCGCCGCTGGATCCGTCGGTCGAAGGTTGGGATGGCCTCGGCATCCTCTTCTATGACGAGTATCTCTCGGATGGCAAGGTGTTCTTCTGCCCCAGCCACACGGGGGCCCACCCCTTCTCGGCCTACGCCTGCTGCTTCGGTGGTCCGCAGACCCGCGTCGTGGGCAACTACCAATACCGCGGCGCGGGCAAGAACGGCCAGCGGTACCTCTCCAAGATCGAGCCCCGCCGGACCGCACTCATCGCCGACGGCATGCGGACCCAGGCGGATTACAACCACAAGGTCGGCGGCAACGTGATGCGAGCCGATCTTTCGGTGACCTGGTTCCGCGACTACAGCGGCAAGCTGTTCGACCAGCTTCCGGCCGCCGAGTCCCAGGCGGCGTCCGGCCCCGTGGCGGCGGCGTGGGACTTGATCGATGGCCAGCTCGGCGACCAGTCCAACTAGCAAGCCCCCCCGCGGCGGCCACAACGCCGCGATCCCTTCCGGCCGGGCTCGCGAGACGGAATCTACCAGCCATCGCCTCTCGGTTTCGCCGTCGATGCGGCGTTGACGTACGCTGTCGCTCCGCGCGTCCCCATGGAACGGGAGCGTTGGGCATCGCGTTTCCGCATCCAATCGAATCTGCACCCATTTTGATGAACCGGAGGGCCGCATGCACTGGTTGACAACGCCGAGATCCTTCGCCGCGTGCTGCATCGCGGTCCTCGCCCTGGTCGTTCCGGTTGCGCCGGTGTCGGCGCAGATCACGCCCGAGCGGACCTACTACGGCATCGATCGCAGCATCCCGGTGCGCGTCGCGGCGCCGCAGCAGGCCGCGGGCGCGGTGAGCATCGCGCTGCACACGGCCTCGGGCGAGGAGGTCGCCCGCGAGGAGGTGCTGCCCGGCGCGGTCGACCTGGCCACCTTCTTCCCCGTGCTATGGAGCACGAGCACGCCCGAACTGCTGTACGCCCAGGCCTACGCCGGTAGCGCCCCCCTTGGTCCGCCCGTGGTGCTGCAGCCGATGATCACCCCGCAGCGGCCGCAGAGCGTGCCGGGCCGCGACGGCCGGCCCACGATCCGCTGGTCGCCGGTAGGGGACGTCTACTCGGGCATCCGCGCCTACGTCGACAAGCACCTGATCCTGGAGACCACCGAGGGCGAGGTTCGCTTCCGCCTCCGCCCCGACGAGGCCCCCAACACGGTGTGGCACATCCGCGAGCTGGTCCGCGGGGGCTTCTATACCGACATCGCCTTCCACCGCATCGTGAACACGCACCCAAGCGGGCACCCCTTCGTGATCCAGGTGGGCGACCCGGTCGGCTCGGGCCTCGGCGGCCCCGGCGTGTTCATCGATCTCGAGCCCAGCGCGCTGCAGCACCGCTTCGGCGTGCTCTCGATGGCCCGCTCGCCCGACCCCGACACCAACGGCTCGCAGTTCTTCGTGGCGCTCAGCCGCCAGGCGACGACCCACCTCGACGGCAACTACACGGGATTCGGCGAGGCCGTGAGCGGCGCGGAGGTCATCCAGGCGATCGCCTCGGTCGAGTTGCTGCCGAGCGGACAGCCCGTGACGGCGCCCCGCATCGTGGCCGCACGGCTCGTCGACGCTCCGTCGATCGGTACGGGACCCGATCCCGTCGCACGGCCGCAGCCCGCCAATCCGCGGCGGTAGCTCCGCGCGAGAACGCCGCCTGGAGAACCGTGCTAGAACCGGTAGGTCAGCCCGAAGCGGGCGTAGACCGCGGGGTCGAGCGTCGCGTCGTTGAGCTCGACGCCCTCGGCGTCCTCGATCTCGTACTCGCGGTACACCACCGAGCCCACGCCCGCCCGCAGGCTCAGCCCAGGCAGCGGCTTCCATTCGGCCTCGCCGAAGACGTTGACCCGCTGCTCGGTGAACACGCCATCGGGCGCGAAACCCTCGTCGTCGAGTCGGAACTGCTCATCGGCGAAATTGCCGATGAGCGAGAACGTCCACGCGTCGCTCGGTTCGTAGAGGAAGCGGCCGCCGTCGACCGTGTTGAGCACGAAGCGGACGTCCTCGGCGAGCTGGAACTCGACGTCGACCAGCGGGATGGGTAGCAGCCGGATCTCGTCGTCGAAGCGGCTCTGCGCCAGGAAGCCCGCGCCTAGGGACACGTTCGGCAGGACCCGATAGAGCGCACCGCCGCCAACCCGCCAGACGAATGAATCGCCGTAGTCGGCGTCGTCCTCGCGGCTGAAGCCGACCGCGCCGTTGGCCACCAGCGTCCAAGTCTGGTTGGGCACGTGGAAGACGCTGCCGCCCAGCGACTGCTCGTTGAATGAGTCGAACGGATCGCCGTCTATGGGGTCGAGCACGAAGGCGTCATCGAAGTCGTAGAAGGTCAGCTCGTTGCCCAGGGTGAAGCGTGCCCGGGTGCGGAGCGAGGGAAGCCAGGTGAGGCCGACCTCCTGGCCGATGCGGGCGACGAAGACGTCGCCGCCGCCGTCGATGTGCCCGCCGGCCTCGAAGTCGCCGGTCTGGCTGAGGTCGAAGCTGAAGCGCGGGGGGAGCTGGGGAGGCGGACCCTGGACCGGCGGATCGCCCTCCGTGCTCTCCGCAACCTGGCTCTCCGCAACCTGACCCTGCGCATCCTGGGCTTGCACGCCCGGGGTCTCGCCTTGCACGTCGCCGGCCTGATCGGCCGGCGGGTCGTCTTGCGCCGCCGCGGGGCCGCAGCACCCCAACGCCACGCACGCCGCTACGCCGAGCTTGGGTCCCACGGTGCGATCCCTCCGGCGAGCCCACGGGAATGGGCCGTTTCGCACGCGAGGATAGTCATCACTAGCCTGCGGGGCATCGTGCTGCTGCTGGTGCTGCCGCTACTGCTGCTGCTCGGCCCAGACGGACCACCGACGCAGCAGCCGCCGTTCGAGCGCCTCGACTGCGCCGAAGTGCCGCTCGAAGAGCTCGACGTGCTGGGCGGGTGACAGGCGGCCGCGGGGCTGGTCGGCCAGGGCGATCAGGTACCGCTGCAGCTGCGCACGATTGGTGCGGTAGAGCTCGCGGAAGAGCCCGTACGACGCGGCGTAGATCGGCCGCGCACCGGCGGCATGCACGCCCTGGGTCGTCTCGAGCGCCACCAGCTCGCGGAACGCCGGTAGGGTGCCGGTGAGCACGGCGTCGGCGAGGTCCCGGTCCCGGGGCTCGTATGGGTGCATGAAGCCAAAGGCTGCGTTGACCGAGGCGGTCTCGAAGCTGGAGGCCAGCCCTTCGCTGACCCAGACCGGATACGAGCGCTGCCGAGACTGCAGCCCGGTATTGAACGCCAGGAGGTGGATGGCCTCGTGGATCGCCTTCGCGACGCCGAAGTCGCCGATGGCCCGCTCGATCCGCGTCCGCTCGTCGCGGATCTGGTCGTCCAGCTCGGCCGCGGCATTTCGGAGCATGCGGGCCTTGTCGAAGCCGCCGGCGCGCTCGGCGTCGGTCGCCTGCAGCCGCAGCTCGTCCACGCGGCCCTCGTGGATGGCAAGCTCCTGGATGGCGTCGGCCAGCTGGGGCGAGCTGCGGTCGTCGTACATCACGATGACGTTTCGCTCGCTGCCGTAGTAGCCCGCGGCCCACCCGGCGTCGAAGCCGTCGCGCTCGCGGGCGTGCCGCACGTACTCATCGTGCGTGGCGAAGATCACGCATACCAGGCGGGTGCGGTGGGGGTGCACCGGGATGCCCAGGCGGTCCATCTCGCGGAAGTACTGGGCGCGGGCGCGCTCCAGCAGCGTCACGCGGGTGCGGGTCCACGCGTCGTCGGCATTGGACAACACGACGAAGGCCTTCGATCGGTAGGCCGCAAAGCCCGGGCCGAGCTCTCGCCGCAGCTGCTCTAGGGCCTCCTCGTCGTCGCCGAGCGAGAAGCGGCCGATGCGTTCTATGGCCCGTGCCCGGCGGGCGGCGTCGACCCGGAATGTCGGATCGTGCCAGGCCTCCAGATAGCCGTCGAAGGCCTCGTCGAATCGGCCGGCCCGCTCGGCCTCCCGGGCGGGCCGCATTGCGTCGGCCTCGCCGGCGTTGGAGGGCTGCTGCGCGGAAACCCTCGGTCCGCCCGCCACGAGTAGGGCGGCGAACAGGAGCCAGGTGGCTGTGCAGACGCCGCGTGCGATGCCCATCGAACACCTCCGCACAGGCTATCGGCACCCTCCCGCCCCGACATCGACGGACGCGGGACGCCCGGCCGCCGATGTGGCCTCGCCGCGTATAGTCGGACCCTTCCGGGGGCGGTAACTCAATTGGTAGAGTGCCAGCTTTGCAAGCTGGAAGTTGGGCGTTCGAGTCGCCTCCGCTCCATTCCCTCTCCAACGCTGGAAACGCTGTTTTTCCCGGTGTTTACGGCCCCGGCAACGCTCTGGCCGTTGTCGCGGTTTGTGCCACGCTTAGCCACGAAACGCCCGCTTTCGCCCTGCATGCGCTGGTGTATGCGCGGGGGTCCGTTCTCGGGCTGGGCGTCCGTGGTGCCCGTGGCTTGCTGGGTGTCGGGCGTTCCGATGCTGGGCAGGGCGGCAACAGCGCCGGCCGTATCGGCGAGCCTGGACGTGATCGGCGAACGCTGGACGATCCTGATCTTGCGGGATCTGTTCCTCAACCCATCGAGGCGATTCCAGGGCCTCCAGGATTCGCTGGACGGCATCGGACCGACCACGCTGTCCCAGCGGCTCAAGGATCTCGAGGCCGACGGCGTGATCGAACGCCGGCTGTACGAAGAGCATCCGCCGCGATGGGAGTACGTCCTCACCGAGCGGGGCCGGAGCCTCGGTCCGGTCCTCAAGGCCCTCTACGAATGGGGTGCGTCCCACGGGCAGCCCAAGCATTAAGAGTTTGCAAAGCCAGCCCGGCGGCCCCTTCGCGAGCAGATAGTCGTGCATGGTTCCCCGGGGCTTCCGCAGGGTGCTCGGCTTGGGCGTCCTCGCGACCGCGAGTTGGACGCGCGCGCACGACCAGGACGCAGCCGGCGAGGCCAGATCTGCGCCGCGGATCCCGGTCGTGCTCGCGACCGTTGAGACCGAGCCAATGCCGAGTGAGGACGATGCGGCGGACGACGCCGTGGTGTGGCCGTTCATGCCCGGGAGCCAAGAGCACGCGGGAGCGATCGTTGGCACCGACAAGCGCGGCGGTCTTGCGGTGTACGACCTTCAGGGCCGCGAGCGGCAGTACTCCTTCGACGTACGGCCCAACAACGTGGACTTCCGCCTCGCCCGGCTCATCGGGGATGACGCGCCCACGCGGCCCGTGTTCGCCGCGAGCGATCGTCGCGGCGGCGGGTTCGAGATGTTCGCCGTCCCGCCTTCGCACAACAAGGGGTGGCCGTTGCTTGCGGGCGTGGAGGTCCCCGAACCCTCCGAGCAGCTCGATGAGCCCTATGGGTTGTGCATGTACCGCAGCGCATCGACCGGCAAGATTCACGTGTTCGTGAACGACAAGTCCGGCCGTGTGCAGCAGTGGCGCCTCGATCTGCTGGGAGACCTCACCGGACTCTCCACGATTACCGGCTACTCCCCAAGGCTCGTCCGCACGTTCAACGTGGGCGGCCAGGTCGAGGGCATGGCCGCCGACGATGAGCTGGGCTGGCTGTACGTCGGCGAGGAGCGCACGGGCCTGTGGCGGTACCACGCCGAGCCGTGGACGCTGCCCGAGGACCATCCGTTCTCGACCGAAGAGAGCGACCACGAGCGTGCACCCGTCGACCTGGTGGAGCCGCACGGCCGGCTGACCGCCGACGTCGAGGGCGTCGACATCGCTATCGAGGGTCCCGACGGCGCGGGCTACCTGCTCGTCTCGAGCCAGGAGGCCGATCGCTTCGACGCCTACGAGCGTCGGCCGCCGAACCGCTACGTCGGCTCATTCCGGGTTGGGGGTGGGGACGGCATCGACGACGTCTCGCACACGGACGGATTGGCCGTCTACGTGGGCGATCTCGGGCCGGGCTTCCCGCACGGCGTGCTCGTCGTGCAGGACGACGAGAACACGCTCGGGTCGGGCACCGATGGCGAACGCGCGAACCAGAACTTCAAGCTCGTACCCTGGGAGCGAGTCCGGGCGGTGCTCGAGTCGGCGAGCGCGCACCGGGCGGCGGCACAAGGAGGACACGCACCATGAACCGTGGTCGCGGCTTCACGCTGATCGAACTGCTCGTCGTCATCGCCATCATCGCGCTGCTGCTGGGCATCCTGCTGCCGTCGCTCGCCGGCGCGCGCGACTCGGCCCGGATGGCCAAGGACGCGTCGAACCAGCGGCAACTTGGCATCATGTTTATGACGCACTCGGCCGACAACGCCGGACTCTACAGCACCGGCACGTGGGACAATCGCTCGGAACGCAGCGAAGGGCCGATGGACGAGAAGGGATGGGTCGCCGACTTCGTGCTGGGCGGGTACGGCAAGCCCGGCGAGTTGCTCAACCCCGCCAGCCCGGGGCAGCACACGCAGAATCTCGCGTTCGACCGCATGAGCGGCTCGACGGCGTGGAGGGCGTTCTCGGCGGCTGAGATCGATGACCTCGTGCGCCGGGGGTTCAACACGAACTACTGCCTGGCGTGGTACACCGCCCACACGGACATGCTCGATAAGCGCACGGGCCGGGCTAAGGAGCGCGACTTCACCCGCGGGCCGTTGCGTGAGGACTGGATCACCGCGAACACAACGACCAGCCGGCTGCCGCTGCTGGGCAACGGCACGGTGCAGAACCTCGACGACTTCGTGGTGATCGAGGGCGAACGCCTGCCCGCGGCGAAGGCGCTCACCGACGGTCCGCTCCGCGCCACCGGTCCGGGTGGCAACGTCTGGGGCCGCCAGGACTACACCGACTGGGGCCCCAACCACGGCAAGTCCAGCAAGATCCAGACCGCCGAGTACAACCACGACAAGATACACGCGCAGATTCTGTTCGCCGATGGCCACGTCGCGGTGTTCAGTGACACCACGCGAACGGGCACATTCGAGGCCACGCCCGCGCAGATTAGCGGGTGGCTCACGCACGAGTACCCCGAGCTCGGGGACAAGGTCTACGGCGGTTGGCTGACGCGGCCGGGCCTGACTTTCTGAGAATCTCCGGTCGCGGGCGCGCGTCGTGTGCCCGCCGGCGATCGGTTGCGAGAGAGGAGATACCACCATGCAGCGCGCAATCGCCGTTTCCGTGTTCGCCGCCGCCAGCGGCCTGGCCGTCGCCCAGGACTCGATCGACCTGTTCGGCGTGACGTACGACGTGACGCGGTTCGACTACTCGACCATCACGTTCGAGAACCCCTTCTTCCCGGGCTTCGACCTGGTGCTCTTCGAGGTCGAGGGCACCCACTACCTGCCGGGCGAGGACGCCCTGATCATGACCACCGACCAGCTCGCCGACCAGAGCGGGCCGAGCAACGCCATCGTGAAGATCGACCTGGTCCGCGATGGCGACGGCGTGATCACTGGCCTGGCGTTTGGCGAGGTGATCCGGTTCGTCGACGAGCTCGCCGAGTTCGACCTGAACGTCTCGGGCGTGACCATCAACACCGGCTCGACGGGCCTGGCCGCGGGGGGCGACGTCGTCGCCAGCTCGGGCAGCGAGGCGCTGTTCGGCTTCTCGCTGGCCGACGGCACGCTGATCGAGACCAGCGCTGGGTGCACCGGCTTCGACTGCGGCCTGCTGACCGAACCGTTCAACAACGACTGCGAGGACGTCGCCTACGTGCCGACGCGCGACGAGTTCTACACCATCGACCAGGACGAGGACTTCGCGTTCAAGTGCGTCATCTTCGACACCGACGGCGGCTTCCTCTCGGAGTTCCCGATCGGCAACGGCCTCGACCCGGCCATCCCGGGCGACCCCAAGGGGCTGACCTACCTGGCCGACACCGCGGCGAACCCGTTTGGCACCGAGTCCGTGATGGTCGCGCTCGACGACGTGGGCCCGGGCCTGCAGGCGTTCGACCTGGACGGCACCCAGGTCGGCTACGAGCCGCTCTTCGACGACCTGGGTGAGCCGCTCCTCGAGGTCGACGGGTTCGTGCTCCAGCTCGAGTCCCTCGCATTCGACGCCTCGCGGGGCACGCTGTTCCTCACCAACCAGGGCGATTCGTTCACCCAGAACTTCATCTGGATCCTCGAGCCGACCGCGAGCGATTGCCTCCCGGACATCGACGGCGACGGCGAGCTGACCATCTTCGATTTCCTCGCGTTCCAGAACCTCTTCGACGCCGGGGACCTGGCGGCCGACTTCGACGGCGACGGCGAGCTGACGATCTTCGACTTCCTCGCGTTCCAGAACGCGTTCGATGCGGGGTGCCCATAAGATGTGGCGAGCGTGCCCCCGTCAGGAGTAAGTTGGACGGTGGAGGCGTATGTGCCCGCTGCTGGGACTCCAAGAACGCCAGCACGTCATCCAGCCTGAACCAGACACGCCGGCCCACCCGGACACTCTTCAGGCCCATTTTGCGATACCGACTGATCGAAGCCCTTGGATGGGTAATGTCGTGGAGTCGCAGGAAGTCGATCAGATCATCAAGGCCCAACCCAAGAGGAAGGGGCAAGGGCGTGCGTGGCCGTCCGGATTCACGATGAAGATGGGCGGCCATCCGCTTGGCCAAGGGTGCTCCAGTTTGGCAGCCACTTTGGTTTCTCCGTATAGATACAAGCGCCCTCCCAGTTTGAGTTGGGATGGACGCCGCGTTTTTGTTGAGCAATGCTGTGCGGTCTAATTCTGAGGAGGTCGGCAGCGGGGAGCCCCCCTTCCCCCGCCAAGATAATGGCCCGGAGTGGGCCTGAATTCGGTGCAAGACGTGCCAGAACACCAGCGGCGTCAGCCCCTGCTCGCCGCGACCATCGCCACGACGGCCCGCCTGATCGGCTCGGGCAGGTCCGACCACGCCTCGATGAGGGCGCACAGGTCAGTGCTTAGGTCACCCAGATCGGGGCCATTCTGCCCGCAACTGCTGGGGTTTGCGCGGGGATTGTCGGGCGATGATTTGTAGGTGACTGTTGAATCAGGGTTTGCGGCGGTGGGTTGCCAGCTTTGCACGCTGGAAGTTGGGCGTTCGAGTCGCCTCCGCTCCATTGGGCTTTCGGCTCGCCGGTCTCGCACTGGGTGCGATCGTGGCTACGCGATCAGGGCCGCCGCGAGGGCGACGACACCCATGCGGAGATCGATGGCGATGCGCACGCGGTGGGTCGCCCACACCGCGAGCGTGGCGGTGAGCCAGAGGCCGGCCGCGATCACCGCCGAGGCCGGCGTGCGATCGACGAAGACCAGCCACGACGTCGCCGTGAGTGCCAGGATGCCCAGCCCGAGCGTCCGAGCGGTCCGCGGGCCGGCGGCGACGGCGACCGTCCTGGTGCGGTGGGCTTCGTCGGCGTGCAGGTCCTCGATGTCGCACAGCACCGCGTCGCCCAGCACGACACAAGCCAGGAACAAGCCCGGCGATGCGACGGCCCGCGGGTCGATACCGGCCGCACTCGTCGAGCTGCACGCGAGCGTGGCGAAGGCCGCCGCCGTGAGCGCGTTCTTGAGCAGCAGGACGTCCTTCGGCCGCGTGCGGTCGCTGGCGGCGTCCCGAGAGCCGTAGGCAATCACCGCCGCCGCGCCCGCGGGCACGAACGTCGCGAGCCAGGGGCGGAGGGCGAGGGCGAACACGACGCCGATCGTGGCGAGCGCGGCCGCCCCCGCGAGCAATCCTCCGCGGTGGGCCCGGACCCAGGCGTCCCGCTCGGGTCGCGCGAGCCGGTCGGCCGGGTCGTGCCACCGGGCGAAGATCTTGGCGCGATCGAGGATGTAGGCCATCCATGCGACGGCCGCGGTGAATCCGATCGCCAGCGCCTGTTCGTGGCCCGGGGCGCCGCCGGCGAGCGTGAGCACGCACGACGCCGCGCCGCCGGCGTAGATCGCCGCGGGCAGGCACGCGTGCTCGAGTCGGTGGGGCACCGGCGGCTCGCGGGGATTCGCGCCTCGCTCAGCGGCTCGGCGCGATCATGTTCTTGGGGTCGAGCAGGTCGCGGAGGCCCGCCTCGTCGAGCACCCGCGCACGATCCGAGTCCGAGAGCGAGACCTTCCGCTCGGCGAGCCACTCGGCGGTGATCCGCTCGACGGCGACGTCGACCACGTTCCGCTTGCTCTCGAGCGCCTCAACGGCGAGCTCGCCCGCGGCTTCGTAGCCGATGATGTTCTTCAACCCCGTGCACACGGCGCTGCTCCGCTTGGCCAGGTCCTCGCAGTGGTCGGCGTGGGCCTCGAGACCCTCGATCAGCTTCTCGCGGAAGACGCGGCAGGACTGCTCGAGCAGGTCGATCGAGTCGAGCAAGTTGGCGGCCATCATGGGCATGGCGACATTGAGGTCAAGGATGCTGCCGATGCCGCCCAGCCCGCCGGCCTCGATGGCGCGGTCGTTGCCGAGCACCTGGCAGCAGGCCATGACCACCGATTCGCAGATGACCGGGTTGACCTTGCCGGGCATGATCGACGAGCCGGGCTGGATCTCGGGCAGCCGCAGCTCACCCAACCCGCACCGTGGACCGCTTCCCATCCAGCGGATGTCGTTGGCGATCTTGGTCAGGCTCACCGCGAGCGTCCGCAGGTGGCCGGATGCCTCGACGACGGCGTCCTTGGCGTGCTGGGCCTCGCAGTGGTCGGCGGCCTCGCGAAAGTCGCAGCCCGTGGCATCGGCGAGCTTGGCGGCGACCAGTGCGCCGAAGCGCTCGTGCGTCTCGATGCCCGTGCCCACCGCGGTGCCGCCGATGGGCAGCTCGGCGAGGACGTCGAGGGCGCGCCGCAGCCGGTCCTCGCCCAAGCGTGCCTGCCGCGCGTAGCCGCCGAAGACCTGGCCCATGCCGATGGGCGTGGCGTCCATGAGGTGGGTGCGGCCGCTCTTGACGATGGTTCGGAAGGCGTCCGCCTTGGCCTCGAGCGCCGCCGCGAGCCGGCCGAGCTCGGGCAGCAGGCCGCGGGCGATGGCCTGCACGGCGGCCACGTGTATGGCGGTGGGGAAGGTGTCGTTGGAGGACTGGCCCAGGTTGACGTGGTCGTTGGGGTGCACGCCGCCGGCGGCGATGTATGCCTTGTCCTTGCTCCCGCCGATCTCGCCGGTGCGGTCCCGGCAGACGAGGTTGGCGATCACCTCGTTGAAGTTGTTGTTGGTGCTGGTGCCCGAGCCGGTCTGGAAGACGTCGACGGGGAAGTGGCGGCCCAGCCCGCCGTCGCCGGGCAGCCCGGCCTCGAGCCGATCGCACGCGGCGGCGATGAGCCGGGCCCGCTCGTCCTCCAGCCAGCCGATCTCGTTGTTGGCCTCGGCCGCGGCCCGCTTGAGCAGCACGTAGGCCCGCAAGATCGCGTCCGGCACGGGGCGGAAGCTCGGGAAGTTGTCGACCGCCCGCTGGGTGCTGGCCCCGTAGAGCACATCCGCGGGCACCTCCAGGGCGCCCAGGGCGTCCTTCTCCGTGCGGGTCTCGGGGGTGGCGGTCGTTGCCATGGCGGGGCCTCCTTGCGGTGCGAGTCTCTTGGGTTCGGAGCCGACCGGGCGGCGTCGGACGGCCGGGAGATGCTAGGGAAGGTCGCCGCCGCGCCCCCGATCGAGGCCGTCCACGGCCACCCGGCCCCCGCCGCAACCCGCCCGCCAGGGGGCCGTACAGTTTCGCGTGCCGGCCGGCGCATCGTCCGCGACGCGTGGACGTGCGGAGGGACGAACCGGCGCAAGGGGGGCGACCCAGGTGCGAGCACACTTCGGACTAGCGTCGTTGGCGGGCGTCCTGTCGATCCTGGCGTGCACCGCGATGCCGCCGGCCGCGTCGGCCCAAGCGGTCATCCGGCAGCGCGAGCCGGAGCGCTGGACGCTCAGCTTCCGCGTCGACATCCGCGCCTGGCAAGACTTCGGCAGCGTGCGGGCCAAGCGAGCGGCCGAGCACGACGTGTGGACCTTCGACAACGCCAGCGTCGTGGTGCCCGTGCTGGAGCGGACTAGCACGCACCGCGTCGATCCCCGGGGCCTGTCGATCGAGGTCACTCTCGACGACCGGCCCGCGCCGCCCGCGGTCGCCGAACCGGTGCGGCTCATCCCCGGCAAGCACGCCGGGTCGCGGTGGGGCATGTTCGCCATGGGCGAGGGCATGGGCCGCGAGATCCGCGTGCAGATGAAGCTGCCGATGACCTCCTACGCCGTCGAGGTCGACGACGAGGCGGCGATTGCGATGGAGTGGCCCCAGGGCGATTGGCCGGCCGACGCGGCGTCGGCGCTGCTGCCCCAGATGGGGATCGAGCTCGACCTGGCGGGCGAGCCGTACCAGGGCCTCGATCGAGCCCAGGAGAAGGTCGAGCGGCTGCTCCAAACCCTCGGCCGCGAGCCCCGCGAAGTCCCGCCGTACCTGGTCGCTAAGTTCCTCACGGCCCAGGTCTGGCGGCACATCCGCAACACCAACGGCAACGGGCTCCAGTACAACCGTCTCGGCGAGATCGAGGGCATCGGGCTCCAGGGCGTGCCGTGGACGATCTCCGGCCGCGGCCGCACGAACGAGTTCGATGCGTGCTCGATGCTGGTGTACGTGCTGCGGCAGGCCGGCCTGCCCGCCCGGCTCGTGCTGGGCGTGATCGCCGACGTCGAGTTCGATGACGAGGACATGATCGCGCGCGACGATGACGACGAGGACGACATCATCTGCTGGGTCGAGTTTGCCCTCGTCGAGCGTGGCCGCTCGGTGTGGATCCCCATCGACCTCATCGGCCTGATGGACCGCAGCAGCCGCGCGCCGGACGTGAGCAAGTACGAGGAACTCGCGAGGCCCTGGAAGGGCTTCGGCACCATCGAGGACAGCGATCGGTGGGCGCCCTTCTCGCACCACTTCCACCCGCCGCTGACGGTCAAGGCCTATGGCTCGCCGGGCTTCTGGGGCATCTTCGCCGAGCCCACCGAGCCCGGTCGAGCCACGCAGGCAATCACCTTCGATGTGACCCGCACGCCGACCACGGCGGAATCGCAGCGCGAGATGCAGCAGCAACGCCAGCGTCAGCGGCGATCCCGCTAGGGGATCGCACGGGCTCCGGACCTACGACGTGCCGAACAGCTCGTCGTGGATGGGTACGAGGGCCTCGAGCGCGTGCTGCAGCACGCCGGCAGGTGACGCGATGGCGTCGACCTCGCGGATGACCTCGTCGGGGTAGAACTCCAGCACCGGCCGGGTCTCCTGCTCGTAGACCTCCCAGCGGTGGCGGATGACCTCCTCGCGGGCGTCGTCGGGCCGGTTCTCGCGGAGTGCCCGCTTCCGCAGCCGCACGAGCATCGCCTCCATGTCGTTGCACATCAGGTGGACGATGCACCGCACGTCGATGTGGTCATTGAGCATCTCGGCCTGCGTGCGGTTGCGGGGGATGCCGTCGAGCACCAGCAGGTCGGCATGGGGCCGGTACAGGCTCAGGGTCTGCTGGGCCTTGAGGTTCTCGTGCCACATGGCCACGGTGACGTCGTCGGGCACGAGTTCGCCCTTGGACGAGTACTCGAAGAAGGTCTCGCCCAGCGGGGAGTGGATGTCCAGGTTGCGGAACACGTCGCCGCAGGACAGGTGGAAGAAGCCGGGGATCTGCCCCAGGATCTTGCCCTGCGTGCCCTTGCCGGCTCCCGGGGCGCCGAAGAGCAGTGCGGTCGGAAAGCGGTCTGGCATGCCTGGTGTCCCCCGCGTCGCACCGGCCCGGTCCGAGGCCGCCGGTCGAGCGGAAAGGGTAAGGCCCGCGTCGCGGCACGGCCCGCCCGAGGACCGGCGAATTGCACTCCGGCATCGGCTTCTCGGGCCCGGGGCTTATCCCCGAATGACAACGCCCCGGGTGCGGGCCCGGGGCGTGGACAAACTCGGACGTGGGCGGCGGGCGTCAGCCTGCGGCGATGACCTCCTGCATCAGGTTGGCCGGCATGGCCCGGTACTCGAGGAACTCCATCGAGGCGGCCGCCCGGCCCTGGCTCATGCCGCGGAGCGAGGTGGTGTAGCCGAACATCTCCGACAGCGGGCACTCGGCGGTGACCTGCTTGATGCCGTTGCCGCGGTCCTCGGTGTCGACGATCATGCCGCGGCGGCCCGAGATGTCGCCGGTCACGTTGCCGAAGAACTCCTCGGGCGTGATGATGACGACCTTCATGATGGGCTCGAGCAGCACGCTGCGGGCCTTGGCGACGGCCTCGCGGAGGGCGAGGCGGCCGGCCTGCTCGAAGGCGACCTGCGAGCTGTCGACGGCGTGCGACGAGCCATCAACCAGCTCGACCTTGATGTTGATCAGCGGGTAGGCCGCCGTCACGCCGCTGACGGCGGTCTGGCGGATGCCGGCCTCGACCGAGGGGATGAACTCGCGGGGCACCGAGCCGCCGACGATCTTGTTCTCGAAGGCCACGCCGTCGACGAACTTAACGCCGTCGGCCTCGGCCTGCTCCTTGGTGTAGGGCATCAGGTTGATGGTGACGTCGCCGAACTGGCCGCGGCCGCCGGTCTGCTTCTTGAACAAGCCGCGGCAGTTGTCGGCGGTGCCCTGGATGGCCTCGCGGTAGCTAACGCGGGGCTTGCCGACCTGCACGCCGATCTTCATGTCGCGGGTGAGCTTGTTCTTGATGATCTCCAGGTGCAGCTCGCCCATGCCGGCGATGATGGTCTGGCCGGTCTCCTCGTCGTAGTGGCTCTGGAAGGACGGATCCTCGCGGCGGATGGTGACCAGCGCCTCGGAGAGCTTCCGCTTGTCGTCGCTGGTGTTGGGCTCGATGGACATCGAGATCACCGGATCGGGGAAGTCCATCCGCTCGAGCAGGATGGGCTGGCTGGCATCGCAGAGCGTGTCGCCCGTGATCGAGTCCTTGATGCCGATGATCGCGACGATCGAGCCGGCATGGGCGGCCTCCAGCGGCTCGCGGGTCTTGGCCTGCATCTGGTAGATGCGGCTGATGATCTCCCGCTTGCCGTTGCCGGGGTTCAGCACGCGGCTGCCCTTCTCGAGCGTGCCCGAGTAGATGCGGGTGTAGGTCAGGTCGCCGTGGCTGTCGGCCACGACCTTGAAGACCAGCGCCGAAAATGGCGCCTTGGCGTCGTGCGGCCGGCTGAGCTTCTCGTCGGGGTCCTTGGGGTTGACGCCCTGGACCTCGGGCACCTCGGTGGGGTTGGGCAGGTAGTCGATGACGCCGTCCAGCAGCCGCTGCACGCCGATGTTCTTCAGGGCCGACCCGCAGAAGACCGGGTTGCACTGCAGCGCCAGCGTGCCCTTGCGGAGGGCGGCGCGGATGTCGTCGACGGTGACCGAATCCTCGTCCTCGAGGTACTTCTCGGTGAGGTCGTCGTCGAGGGCGCAGGCGCTGTCGATCAGCTCCTGCCTCCACGCCTCGGCGTCGGCCTGCATGCTCTCGGGGATGTCCTTCTCGGTGACGACGGCGCCCTGCTCATCGGCATCGAAGTAGTATGCCCGCATGCCCAGCAGATCGATGATGCCCTCGAGCTCGTTGCCGGCGCCGATGGGGATCTGCACGGCGATGGCGTTGGCGCCCAGCCGCTTCTTGATCGACTTGAAGCTGAACTCGAAGTCGGCCCCGATCTTGTCCATCTTGTTGATGAAGCACATGCGGGGCACGTTGTAGCGGTCGGCCTGCCGCCAGACCGTCTCGCTCTGGGCCTCGACGCCCTCCTTGCCGTCGAAGACCGCGACCGCGCCGTCGAGCACGCGGAGCGACCGCTCGACCTCGATGGTGAAGTCGACGTGGCCCGGCGTATCGATCAGGTTGACCTGGTAGTCGATGTCGTTGCGGACCCACGAGCACGTGGTCGCCGCCGACTGGATGGTGATGCCGCGCTCCTGCTCTTCCTGCAGGAAGTCCATCGTCGCGGTGCCCTCGTGCACCTCGCCGAGCTTGTGGGTCTTGCCCGTGTAGAACAGGATCCGCTCGGTCACGGTCGTCTTGCCCGCGTCGATGTGGGCGGCGATGCCGATGTTTCGAACCCTGTTGAGCGGCAACTCGGCCATGGCTTCTTCCTCGCTTGTGCGGATCCCCTCGTCGGATCCAACGCTCGTCCGGCCGCCCCCTTGGAAGGGCACGCGGAACACGCTCCGGCCCGTGCCGGGCCCTGCATCCAGATGCTCTTATCGGCCGCAGTTCTGGGCTGCTGCCGCGGTTGTCCGGTGTTCCCCGTCGGCCAAAGCCTCGATACTAGGCCCGCCGCGGTCCCGCCCGAGCAAAATGCTAGAACACAACGAGTTGGCGTCAAGCCGAAGCCCGCGTCAAGATCCCGCTAAGGCCGCCTTCAGCGCGGCGATCTGCGCCTCGGACAGGCCCGCGCCGAGCGGATCGAGGCGGGCGTTCTCGTGTGCCGCGAGGGCTCGCTCGGCGGCCACCCGCGCCCGATCGGGCCATCCCGCGGCTCGAGCGGCCTCGAAGCGGCGGAAGCGGAGCTGCGCGCTGGCGGGGTTGAGTTCGACGGCCGCTCCGAGGGCGTCCCATGCGAGCTCCGGCCGATCGGGCGTCGCGGCCTCGAGCAGGCCCGCGAGGAAGATCCAGTTCTGGGCCGAGGCGGGGCTCGTGCCGCACGCCCGCCGTGCCAGCTCGAGTGCGGCCTCGGCGTCGGCGGGATTCTGGGACCAGCGGAAGGCCTCGAATCGGGCGCGGGCGGCGATCCGCAGCGTGGGCCCGTCCGCCGGGGCTGAGCGTGCCGCCCGCTCCAGGTCGGCCGCCGCGCGCTGCGCGGTGATCGCCGAGGCTCGCCGCATTGCGCGAGGGATGTCCGCCGGCGGCACGCGTCCTCCGAGAACGCTCGAAAGCTCGTCGGCGGCCGCCCGCGCGACGGCCGGATCGCCGCCGCCGGCCTGGAGCCGTGCCGCGATCGAACCCGGCAGCGCGGCGTGCCCGTGGGCCGAGAGCATCGCCGATTGCCATGCCCACACCGCCGGCAGTGGCCACGCGGCGAGCAATACCGCCAAAAGCGCCGGCGCCAGGCCGGCCAATCTCGCCCATCGTGGCGGCGTCGTAGGAGGCGTGTCCGGAGCGCCGGCACCGCACGCCAGCCCGATCCAGGCCGCCCACAGCGCCGCCGACGGCACGAGCACCGCCGCCATCTCGATCTGCGCGTGCGCGATGAGCGTGATCGCCGCCGCACCCGCCGCCACCGCCATGGCTCGGGTCCCCTGCACCGCCTGCCACGCCGCGAAGGCCACCAGCCACCACGCGACGAGCCCAATCACCCACGCGGCTGCGAGCGCCGGCGTGAGTACGCCCGCCGAGCCGATCTCGAAGCGAGCGCCAATCGCGACCATCAGCGAGGTGCCGGCGACGAGCGCTAGCCGCGGCGCGCGGCTGGCCTCCTCGTCGACGACGTCCCTACGCAGCATTGCCCGACTCGCGCACACTGCCGCGCCCACGATGGCCACCGCCACCAGGAGTCCCACAAGCACGCCCAGGGTCGCCGTGGCATCAAAGAGCACGCTGTGCGGGCTGGCGGCGTTCTCGGGGCTCAGCGGGTTCTTTGCCAGGGCGTAGGCGTCCTTGAAGCCGCCCGGCCCGACGCCGAGCAGCGGGTGGTCGATCGCGATGCGGCTCGCCGCCTCGACGTAGAACCAGCGGAAGAGCACGCTCAGTTCGCCGATCTGGTCGCCGAGAGCGCCGCGAGCCACCACGGCCAGCAGCGGCAGGACGATCGCGGCCCCGCCGACGCACGCCGCGACCCGGCCCGTCCGCCAGCGCGCCGGCAGCAGCCACGCCCCCAGCACGAGCAGCAACCCCGCGCCGCCCGCGGCGATGGCGCCCTTGCTCGCCGTCGTCAGCAGCGTGGCCAGAGCAAGGATCGAGGCGAGGCCCAGGAGCACCGTGCCCGCATCGCAGCGCCGCGCGCGGACCTCGGCGACGAGCAGCGCCACCAACGCCACCGTGCCGGCCGCCGTGAAGGACGCGAATACGTTCGAGAACGAGAACCAGCCGGTCAGCTCGGGCTGCGCGACGCGGCGCTCGAAGCCGCGGGCGCTCGCGCTATCCGGTCGAAGCCCCTGCGCCGCCAGGATCTGCTCACGGTCGGCCCGGAAGCGCTCGAGCGTCTGGGGATGCTCTACGAAGAGCTGGACCGCGCCCTTGGCGATCAGCAGCGCGGTGAACCCCGCGAGCACGGCCAGCACCGCCCGCCTCGCCGCGGGGTCCGCGCAGCCACGCGCAATCGCGCCGGCGGCGGCCCACGCCGCGAGCCAGGACATCGCGGGAGATAGATCCGCGGGCCTCGGTCCATCGGGCATGCCATGGACCAGCCCAACGATCGCGATCAGCGGCAGGCTCGCCAGCCAGGGGAGCCAGGTCCGCCAGCGACGGATGGGCGCGAGGCCCAGCACGCAGGCCGAGAGCACGAGCAGGACGACGTCGGCCAGCAGCGACTCCCGCGGGCCGAACGCGCCGGCCGCCGCCGGCACGACGAACGGGTCCAGGCCCCAGCCGGGCATGGGCTCGAAGACGATGGCCGCCCGCAGGCACGCGACGAGCGCGAGCACCATCGTGCACGCGAACGCCGCCATCGATCGTGGGCCCTCGTCAGCCATCGCCGCCCCACCGCATCGGCCAGAACTCGAGGGCCGCGAGCACCACGACGACCGCCGCCGCCTGCACCGCGATGAGGACCGCGCCCGCGGCATCGACCCGCGCCAGCAGTACGCCCGAGACGCCGCTGATGGCCGCCAGGCCCCACAGCGCGAGCACGGCGCCGGTGCGGCCCAGGCCGCGGTCGGCCAGGCGGTGGCTCACGTGCTGCAGGTCGCCGACCAGTGGGCTGCGGCCCTGGGCCAGCCGCAGCAGCACGACGGTCGCCAGGTCGTATAGCGGGACGGCGAGCACCAGCGGCGGGAGCAACGCGGCGTACCAGTTGCCCGCCTCGGCGTTGACGTAGGTCCCCCGCACGCTCAGGAAGCCCATGGCGAAGCCCAGCACCAGCGAGCCCCCGTCGCCCATGAAGATGCGGGCCCGTGGGAAGTTCCAGGGCAGGAAGCCCAGGCACGAGCCGGCGACGCACGCGAGCATGCCCGCCACGAACCACTGGCCGGCCGCCAGCACCGTGAACAGCAGGAAGCCCGACGCGATGGCCGCCAGGCCCGCCGCCAGACCATCCATGTTGTCCAGGAAGTTGAGGGCGTTGGTCATCGCCAGCAGCCAGGCCGCCGTCACCGCCACCGAGAGCGCGTAGCCCCCCGGGAGCGCATCGAGCAGCACCAGCATGCGGGTGTCGGTCAGCAGCGGCACCGCGATGCACGGCAGGGCCATCAGCCCGAGCTTCAGCCAAGGGCCCAGCGGCCGCCGATCATCGATCAGCCCGAGGGCGTGCAGCCCGAGCAGGGCCGCCAGCAGCCAGGCCAGGCCCGGCAGGCTCCCGCGGAGGCCGTCGACGTGCTCGGCTGCGTCCGGGTGCATCGCCGGCGGCTGCGAGAGCCCAACGATGAGGCCCACGACGGCCAGGGGCAGCACGATGCCCGCTGCGATGCCCACGCCACCGATGTTGGGCACCCGCCGGGGCGCGGCCTTGACCTGCCCGGCGACGCCCGGTGCGTCGAGGGCCTCCAGCCGCCGACCGGCCGCCACCGCCGCGCCGGTCGCCAGCAGGCCGACCACCAGCGCAACCAGGCCGAGTCCAAGGACGAGCAGCGGCATCGGGCGGTTCTAGGCGTCGCCCGCGCCGGACGCCGTTCGCCGCCGCTGCACCTGCCGCCGCACCGCCCACGGTGCCCACGCCGCCACCATGATCAAGCCGCCTATAGCGAACATCACGGGCAACCGCCAGGGCCAGGGCCCGAGCGCGGCCTGCGGTCCGTCGTCGGTGCGGCCGACGTAGGCGTAGTTGCCGCCGCTCTGGCCGTCATCCAGGATGATGTTGACCGTGAGCACGACCGCCACGTAGCCAAGCGTCACCAGCACGCCCCGCAGCAGGTCCCGCCAGGTCGGCAGGAAGCCCGCGACGATCGCGACGTACAGCGCCGGCGCCACGATGTCGAGGTGCCCGAACCAGAAGCTCCAGTAGTGCAGGTACGCCGGCCCCTTGGTCAGCACCGGCACGACGTAGGCCGACGACGACAGCGCGAGCCCCCAGAAGTACAGCAGCGTGTGCGCCAGGCGGTTGGGCGCGATGAACGCCCACACCGCGATGAACGCCGCCAGGTCGCACACGTGCAGCGGCAGGTCGTTCTTGGGATCGAACGGCTCGCCACCCGGCACGCGCGGCTGGAGGAACGCCCAGAACGCCACGTTCAGCAGGTTGATGCCGAGCAGCACGAAGCCGATCCGCCGGCGGAAGCGCCGCTCGGTCGCCTCGTCCCGCCGCCTGAGCCTCAGCCCCCACCAGATCAGCAGCCAGCCGAGCGCCAGGTTCCACGCCAGCGTGATGCCGTGCATCGGCGTGAAGGGCGCGAAGGTCTCCAGCGACATCAGGCCGACCCCGCGTGCTCGTGGCGGAGCTGTCCGCAAGCGGCGGCGATGTCTCGCCCGCGGCTCGCGCGGATGTGCGCGTTGACGCCCCGCCGACGCAGCACCTCCAGGAAGGCCCGCACGTCCTCGCCGCGTGGCCGCTCGAATCGCGTGGCGCCGCCGTCCATGGGCACCTCGTTGTAGCGTATCAGATTCACGTTGGCCCGCATCGACAGGGCGAGGTCGGCCACGGCCTCGGCGTGCCCCGGGCGATCGTTGACGCCCCGAAGCAGGATGTACTCCAGCGTGATCTCGCGGCCGGTCTTCTCGAACCAGCGCTGGCAGGCGTCCAGCAGCTCGCGGACGGTCGAGTACTCGGCCCAGGGGATCAGCCGCCGGCGGAGCTCGTCGGTAGGGGCGTGCAGGCTGAGGGCGAGCGTGACGGGCAGGTCGAGCTCGGCGGCCAGCCGCTCGATGGCGCGAGGCAGGCCGACCGTCGAGATCGTGATCCGACGTGCCGAGATGCCCATGCCCCAGGGCGCCGCGAGCGTCCGCACGGCATGCACGACGTTCCCGAAATTCGCGAGCGGCTCGCCCATGCCCATGAAGACGACGTTGCTGATGCGGCCGACGCCTTCGAGCTGCGCCAGCCGCCAGGCCTGCTCGACGATGCGGCCGGTCGACAGGTTGCCGTCGAGCCCGCCCAGGCCGCTCGCGCAGAACGTGCAGCCCACGGGGCAGCCCACCTGGCTCGAGATGCACGCGGTCTTGCGGGGGCGGCCCTCGGTCCGCCTCGCGACGCTGGGGATCATCACGCACTCGGTCTGCCGCGCCGAATCGCTGTAGGGCATGCCGCCGGGCGAGCCGTCGCCGTTGAGTATCGGCAGCCGCATGCCGTGATCGATCTGTGCATGCCCCGCGTCGAGCTGGCCGGGCCGCATCGCGTCGGGCCACTCGACCAGCAGCTTTTGGGTGCCGTCGGTCGCCACCTGGTGGGCCACCGTCGGCCCCGAGAGGAACACCATCTCCGCGGCGAGCGTGGCGCGATCCCGGGCGGCCAGGTTCGTCATCGCCCCGGGATCGACCACGCCCCGGCCGTACACCCACTCGAGGATCTGCTTGGCTCGAAACGCGGGCATGCCCCGCTGGCGGCACCACTCCGACAGCGATTCCGGCGTGAAGTCGAAGACGTGGTGCTCGGGGTGCTGCACGGAGGATCGTAGCGGCGGGCTTCTATCGCCCTCGCGGCTGCGGACCATGGCCAGGCGCCCGCGCGAGCCGGCCGACGCGCCCTAGCCCTCGTCCTGCTGACGCTTGACGGCCTCCCGCAGGCCGCGAATCTGCTCGCCCATCCGTTCCATCTGCTGCTCCATGCGGATCAGCTGCGCCTCGATGCTCGCCTCATCCTCGCGGGCCCGGCGGTCGAGCGCGTCGCGCGCGTTGGCCGCCTGGGCTTCGGTCATGGAGCTGATGACCACGCCGATGAACAGGTTCAGCACGATCATGGTGCCGATGATCACGAAGCTCGTGAAGTAGGCGGCGGCCAGAATGGGCATCGGCCGCGGCACGACGCGATCGAACCGCTCCAGGCCGGGCGGCGGGTAGACCCGCGAGCCCAGCGACTGCGTGTAGTACAGGTCGGTCCAGTCCTCGAGCGTCACGGTTCGCAGCAGGCTGAACATGCTGTCGTGCAGCGTGCCGAAGTGCACCGGGTCGTTGCGGCCGAACAGCACCGTGCCGATGACCGCGTAGACATAGAACAGGACCATCAGCAGCCCCGCGACGTACACGATCGAGGGAATCGCGTGCAGCAGCGCCGTCACCAGGATCCTGAGGCGGGGGACGGCCGTCAGCAGCCGCAGCACGCGGAGCACCCGCGCCAGCCGCAGCACCGCCGCGTAGGGCCCGCCCATCGGCAGCAGGCACACCGCGACGATCACGAAGTCGAAGGTGTTCCAGCCCGAATAGAAGAACCGCCAGGGCTTGGGCCAGTGGGCCCCGATGCGGACGACGATCTCGGCCAGGAAGAAGCCGATGACCGCCTTGTCGATGGCCAGCAGCACCCCGCCCGCCCGCTGCATCACGCCGGGGTAGGTCTCCAGCCCGACGTTGATGCCCGCGACGAGGATGGCCCCGACGACCACTGCCTGGAACCGCGACGACTCCGCCAGCGCGCGGAGGGAGAGCGCCAGCCGGCTCTTCGTGGTCGGGTCGTACGGCTCGGACACGCTCATCGGGTGCGACGATAGCTGGCGATCGCGGGACGGGCCGATTCGGTTCTAGGCGATCCGCGGATCCACCCAGCGGTATAGCACGTCCACCGCGAGGTTGAAGAGCACGAGCATCGTCGCGAAGACCAGCACCACGCCGATGATCAGGAACAGGTCCTTGTTCTGCACGCCGTTGACAAAGTGCTGGCCCATCCCCGGCACGTTGAAGACACGCTCGACGATGAATGAGCCGGTCATCGCCAGGGCGGCGGCGGGCCCCAAGTAGCTCAGCACGGGCAGGAAGGCGTTCTTGAGGGCGTGCCGCAGCAGCACGACCCGTTCCGCGACGCCCTTGGCGCGGGCCGTGCGGACGTAGTCGGTCGAGAGCGCTTCGATCATGCCCATCCGCGTCAGCCGGGCGATGTAGGCCGCGAACGGCAGGCTCAGCGTGATCGCGGGCAGCAACATGTCCTGCGGGCCCGCGCTCGAGCCCACCTCGCCCAGCCCGAGCCACACCGGGAACACCAGAAGCAACACCGTGCCGATCACGAAGCTCGGCAGGCTGATGCCCACGAGCGCGACCACCAGTGTCGCTAGGTCCGCCAGCGAGTTGGGCTTGACGGCACCCACGATGCCCGCGAACGTGCCCACGCCCAGCGCAATCAGGATCGCGATCGAGCCCAGCGTGATCGACACCGGCAGCGAGTCCCGCACGATCTCGTTGACCGTCCAATCCTCGTACTCGAGGCTCGGACCGAAGTCGAAGACGTACCGCTGCCGCGGGGGCTCGCCCGCCGCCTCGGCCTTCTCTCGCTCGCGCGCGATCTCCCCGGTCAGCAGGTCGCGGGCGTAGTCGAATCCCGTGGCGCTGGCCAGGTACGAGGCGTAGAACCGCGGGAAGCTGTCGAGGTTGTACTGCCGCTTCATCGCGGCGATCACCTCGGGCTTGGGCTGGCGGCCCTCGGGGTTCTCGAGCGGGTTGCCCGGAATCGCCCACGCCAGCGCCAGCGTCAGCGTATAGATCACCAGCACGATGAGGGGAAGCTGCAGCAGCCGGCGAACGACCAGGCCCAGCATTACTGGCTCCCCGCCGCGGACGCCGGACGCATCGCCCGGGCCTCGTCCCGGCCCTTGCCGTCGTCGAGCAGATCGATCAGGAACATATTCTGCGTCGTCCGCGGGTGGGGGTTCAGCCCGCTCACCCGATCGGGATCGAACAGGTAGATCGTGACGTAATGGAAGAGCGGCACCATGGGCAGGTCCTCCTCCATGATGATCCGCTCGGCCTCGCCGAGCAGCGCCATGCGGCGCTCGCTGTCCAGCTCGACGGCCGCTTCGTCGAGCAGTTCCTCGTACCGCACGCCGTGGTACTTGCGGTCGTTGTTGCCATCGTCCTTGCGGTTGATGTCCAGGAAGGTCGTCGGGTCGCCGTAGTCCCCGTACCAGCCCGCCCGGCTGACCATGAAGTTCTGCTCCTTCAGGTCGTCGCGGAAGACCTTGATCTCCTTCTGCTCCAACCGGACATCGACGCCGAGGTTCTCCTGCCAGTTCTTCTGCACGACCTGGGCGATCAGGTCGTGCCCCGCGTCCTTGTTGAACAGGATCGTGATCGTCGGCAGGTCGTCGGGCGACGGATACCCCGCCTCGGACAGCAGCGCCTTGGCACGCCGGACGATGTCCGCCCGCTCGGCCTCGGTTGTCGCATCACCCAGGCTCTCGAGGCCGTCCGGGCTCGCGTAGCCGCCTATGGAATCCCGCGGGATGAGCGTCCGCGCAACCGGGTTGCCCAGCCGCATCACGTCCTCGACGATGGCGTGCTTGTCGATCGCCATCGCGAAGGCCCGCCGCACCCTCGCGTCGGCGAACGGGTTGGGCGTGCCGTCGGGCAGCGTGGGCAGGCAGTTGAAGTTGTACCAGTACGTGGCGAACGCCGGCACCGCATGGATGTTCTTCCTGGGGTCGTCGGGCAGCCGCCGATCGATCTCGAACTGGTCCAGCCCCTCGGCCTGCAGCCGATCGACCAGCTCGCGGTTCTCCTCGTAGAACGCGGCCTTATCGGCCAGCATATCGGCGCGGTAGGCCGGCGTGACGTCGCTGACCCAATCGACCACGCCGGTCTCGTACGCGAGCACCGCCGCGTTGGGATCGTTGATCGACGGGATCAGCACCGTGTCGACGTCCAGCTTGTCCGGATTCCAGTAGTAGGGGTTGCGCTCGAAGAACATGTCCCGCTTGAAGCGCCAGGTGGTCAGCTCGAATGGGCCGTTGCTGACCAGGTGCGGCGGCTTGGTCCAGCCGAAGGCCACCTTGAGCAGGCCCGTGGCCGGATCGATGCTCTCGTACTGCCGCACCAGCGGCGGGTACACCGGGTAGAACACCGCGAAGGCGAGCAGATCCAGGAAGTAGGGCGTGGGCTGCTTGAGCTCGACCTCGAGCGTGCGGTCGTCGAGCGCCCGCAGCCGGACCATCTCGGCGAACTTCGCCTCGGTCTCGGCCCACAACGCCTCGGCGGCCTCCCGGCGGGCCTCGTCGGACTCGAACCGCCGATCGGGGAACGCGTCGAGCTGGGCCTGCCTCCAGTCCGCGAATTCGGGTGCGCCCTTGATGAGCTGGAACAGCTTGGTGTAGTCCGCCGCCGTGTCGGGCAGGATCGCCCGCCGCCAGCTGTACACGAAGTCGTGCGCCGTGACGGGCGAGCCGTTGGTCCATTTTGCGTTGTCGCGGAGGTGGAAGGTGTAGGTCAGCCCGTCGCCGCTGATGTCCCATCGCTCGGCCACCGCCGGCACGACGTCGTAGCCCTGCGTGAACACGTCGTTCTCGACGAGGCCCTCGAAGACCATCCGCGCCACGCGGAGGTCCTGCATCCAGCTCATCTTCTGGAGGTCCAGCGTGCTCACGTCGCCGCGGTTGACGAACGCGAAGTCGGCGCGGGGCAGCGGGCGATCGCTGACCATCGTCGCGGCCACGACGAGGGCCAGCAGCAGCACGGGGGCGAGCAGCTTGACCATGGCCGACTGTACGACGCGGCGGGCCCCGCGGCTGCGGCCGCCACGCGCCGAGGGCCTACCGCAGGTTGAACTCCCCGATGGGGAATCCGAACTCGTTGCCCATGATCCGCATCAGGTCGTCGATGGCGCGGCGGAAGGTGTCGCCGCCGTCGTCCGACGTCCCACGGAAGCGATCCAGCAGTTGCAGGCGGTTGAGGTCCTGCTGCACGTCCGCGTCGACGCGGACCAGCGAGGGCAGCGTGCTGGCCACCAGCAGCGCCGTCTCGATTGATGCCCGGGCGTCGGCGGCGGCCGGCTCGGAGATCTCGCCGGCCTGCTCCCGCCGCACCAGCTGGAAGGCCAGCGCCCCGCAGCGGCCCATGAGCCGCATCGCCTCGCGACGCCACGCCGGGTCGACGTCGCCCCGCCGCTGCGTCACGCCCGACTGGATGGCCCCCAGCCCCTTGATGAGCGGCTGGATCCGGTCGCCGAGTTGGTCGTCGACCGGCAGCGTGTGCATCCGTGCCCCCGTGGCCCGCGTTAGCTCGATCGCCGCGTGCGTCGAGAGGCCCGACGCGCGATCCTCGGGCACCCGCATGGCCTGCGCCAGCGCGTCGATGCGGGCGTCCAGTTCGCTGCGTTCCGTCGTATTCGGGATGGCCGCCGCGACCGCGTCCACCGCCTGGCGGGCCTGGGTGGCGTCGAAGGCCGGGGTCGCGATCACGCCCGCACGGAACGCGTTCTCGGTGCCCGAGAGGGCCGCGAACCGCATGGCCGCGTCGCCTCGCTCGGCGACGTCGAGCAGCGTTCGCAGGCAGCGATCGGTGCCGATCCAGCCACAGATGATGGCCGAGTTGATGCCCAAGAAGGCGTCGCCTCCCCGCATGGCGGCATCGAGTCGATCCTGGAGCACCTGGTCCAAGGCGGACCGGAACGCGGCGGTGGTGTCCTCGCGGAGCAGGGGGGCGACCAGCCGCCGCCGGGCCGTGCTCGCCGCCACGGGGTCGCCGCCGCTGAGGATGGCCCAGTTGGCGTCCGCCCAGCCGCGGACATCGGTGCGGTCCTGCCCGGAGAGCGAGAGCTTGGCGGGGATCGAGGGATCGAGATCGCTCTGCGCCCGCGTGCCGGCCGTCGCCGCCAGGACTAGCACCACCGCACACAGTCGAGGGATGAGTCCTCGCAAGGCCAGCTCCTTGGTTCCCAACACAATCCGGACAGAAACGGGCGTCGAACGATCGATCGGCCATCCGCGCCGCCCGCTCGGAGGCACTCCTCTACGCGAGGCCGGGACCCGGCGGTTGCGGAAGGCCCCAAAGCTAGCCGAACCCGCCCATATGGTCAACGCGGGGCACCGATGGCGACCACCGGCGGCGGGGCGCCTCAGTAGACCTCCACGAACATCCGGCGGGTCGGCTTCACCTTGCGATGGATCATCTTGCGGGTCCATCCATCGATGTCGTCGGCCACCTCGGGATCGATCCGCAGGTATCGCTCCAGCGCATCTCCCGCGAATCGACGCGCCAGCCGCTGTGCGATGCCGAGCTCCATGCCCAGCAGCCCGCAGACGTAGATCAGCCCGCGATCGGATCTCAGGATCTCGCCGAGCAGATCGGCATCGTGCTCCAAGCGGTCCTGGACGTACATCGGGCCCGCGCCGTCCCGCTGGGGCTGGCGGCTGACCGTCGGCAGGTACGAGAAGTTCGCGTGCTCCGCGTCGAGGGCCCGCATCGCGCCGTCGTAGAGCAGATCCGTGGCGTAGGGCGCGCCCATCACCAGCGCGATGCGGCTCTCGGGCGCCCGCTCGAGCAGTTCGAGGACCATGCCGCGGAAGGGCGCGATGCCGGTGCCGGTCGCGAAGAACACGTAATCGTGCTCCTCGGGCCGTGCGGGCAGCACGAATCGCTTGCCGTTGGGCCCGCTGACCCGCAACCGATCGCCGGGCCGCAGATCACACAGGTAGTTCGAGGCGACGCCCGTAAACAGGCCGGGCCCGTCGGACCGCTCGTCGATCAGCCGCTTGACGGTGGTGGCGATGACGCCGCCTTCGCCATCCTCGCCCCGCGTTGGCGACGCCAGCGAGTACAGCCGCAGCGCGTGCGGTCGGCCCCGTTCGTTCTCTCCCGGCGGGTGCACGCCGAAGCTCTGGCCCGCGACGAACGAACGCGCCAGAGGCGTGCCGCCCACGTCGATCTCGATGTGCCGAACGAAGCTGGCCGCCTTGCCACTGGCGGTACAGATTTCGTTGGACCGCACCACGCCCTCGACCGGCTCCCTCGGGCCCACGCGGTGCAGCTCGGCCGTGACGAGATCGGGCCCGGGATCGATGTGGTGCTCCGCGTCGAGCGCCGCCATCCGGTCAGCCGTCCCCGGGCGTGGTCGCGTCGCTGCGAGCCGATCCACCGAGTTCGTCTCGCCGCGCCTCAAGGGCGTCGGCGGTCTCCTGGAGCGCCTCTCGGGTGTCGCCGGTCGCCCGGACCCGCCGGAACGCCGATGCCGCCCTGTCGTAGGCCTGGACGGCCGCCTCGCGCTGCTCGGCGGCCCGCTCGCGGAACTGCCGGGTGAGGGCGCTCAGGCGGGACTGGTCCTGGGTCGACGCCGCGCTGGCCAGCCGGTCCAGGGTCTCGGCGAATCGATGCAGCGTGCCGGCCCGGCGGGCGGCCAGCGAGGCCAGGTCGCTCTGGGCGACGGCGGCGGTGAGCGCCCCCTCGTCGCCGCGGGCCGAGCCGGCGGCGGCCGACAGGGCCTCCTGGGCCGCGTTGGTCGCGTCGCGGGCCTGCTGGAGATGCAGGGCCTGGACCTGCTCGATCATCTCCCGCATCTGGGCGGCGTACCGGCGGGCGTCCTCCGAGGCGGTCTCGGCCTCGCGGAGGGCCTGCTGCTCGCGCTCGTCCACCGCGCTGCGGGCGGCCCCGAGCATCGTCAGCTGGCGGTTGGCGGCCTCGATCTTGGTCTCCAGCTCGCCCACGGCCGGCAGCCGCACCAGGATCTCGGCGTCCAGTTCGCTCGCCCGCGCCTCCAGGCCGTCGGCCTGGCGGCCCACGCGGCGGGCCTCGCCGATGGTCTCAGCCGCCCGGATCGGGTCCTCGCCCAACGAGCGGTCCCGCAGCCCGGTCTCCCGGCGTCGCAGCGTGTCGATCTGGCCCTCCAGATCCTCGATCTGGCCGCGGAGGGTGGCCACCTGGTTCCGCGCCGCGTCCCGCTCGTCCTCCAGCCCGCCCAGCTCGCGCTGCCGCTCGGCGATCCGCTCGTCGATCTCGGCCCGCTCGGCGGCGGCGTCGTAGCCCTCCAGCGTCGCGGCGACCTGCTCGGCCGACAGCCTCGCGGTCTCGAGCGAGAGCACGCGGGCGAGCATCTCGCTGGCCTCCCGCTCGACGCGGGCCAGATCCGCCATCGCCGGCAGCGAACGGCCGGCCTCGGCCCGGGCCAGAAGCTGCCGGGCCGCCGCGGCGTGGGCGCCATCGCCCGAGGAAGCCGCGGTCCGCACCGCCGAGGCCACCCGGCCGTACTTGGCGGCGGCGTCGTTCTCGTCCGCCGGCGGGATGGAGCCCGGCGAGATCGCCCGCATCTCCACCGACGCATCGGCGATGGCGGTGGCGTTCGGATCGGCGTTATCGCAACCGCCAAGCAGGACGAGCCCCGCCACGCCGGCCATCGCCACGGGCACCGCACCTCGCACTACATGCATCGACTCACTCCGTCGGCCGCCGCCCGGCGAGCACCGGGCGACCCTGGGTCCACGATCGGGATCGCACGCCGTCCGCTGTTCGGGCGGTCCGGGCGAGCGGTTCGGATCCGAATGGGCACTCTAGGGGCGGGCGGGGCCGATCAACCGCCGCCTCTGCCGGCCGGATCCGCCGGACCCTCTGTGGCTCCCGCATCCGAACCAGCGGGCGGATACTCGATCGGGTACTCGGGCCGGGGCTGGTAGAGCGAGCGGATCCACGCCGTCGTGTTCCGCCAGTCGGGGTCGTCGACGGTGCGGAACACCGGCTTCCACGCGTCCCCCGGCCCCTCGTCGCGGGGGATCTCGGGGTGGGGGTAGCGGGAGCGATCCCGCGCGAGGCCCAGGTGCAGCAGCGGGCTGCGTTCGGGCTGCTCGAAGTCGATCAGCGGCGTGCCGTCGGCCAGCCGGAATCGCTGCAGGATCAAGAAGTTGGTGTACGCGCCGGGCTCGCTGGACGCGCGACGGCGCTCCAGACGGAGCTGGCCCGCCTCGGCGCCACCATGGCAGCGGCTCGTGGCACACCCGGGGACCAACCACCGCCGCACGTCCTGGCGGAACAGACGCATGCTCTTGGGGTCCTGCTGGACCACGACCTGGCCGTAGAACTCGCGGGCCTGCAGCTCGAACATCAGCCGCAGGATCCGCTCGGGCTCGGCCGCCGCCAGCGCCACACGGCCCTCGGGGGTCTGCGGCAGCCGCGGATCGTCCCGGTACGCCACCAGGAAGCGCTGGACGACGTCCCGCGGTATCCGCAGCCGCGGCGGATCGAGCAGGTCCAGCTCGAACACGCGGATCAGGTTGATCTGCTCGGGCGTCAGCAGCGGCAGCGGCTCGGGGCCCTCCGCGCGCTCGGGCTTGACGCCCATGCCGCGGCGCTCGAAGAGTCGCGTCTGCCCCCGGATGGTCTTGAGCATGGCGCGGAGCCGGGTGTCGCGGGGCCGCCGCTCGACGAGCCTCGAGATCTCGAAGTGGGCGACGTGGTAGAGCTCCTTGCCCACCAGCCAATCGACGAGTTGCTCGAGCTGCACGACGTCGTCGTCATCGATCTGCGCCCGCCACTGGCGATACCGCGTCGCCAGGTCGGGCAGCCGCACCAGCCGCTCGATCTGCGACTGCCGGAACACCCGCCGCACGCCGCCGATGGACACCGTGACTTCCGCCGCGGTCTCCTCGAGCAGGTCGGCGTCCTGCGAGCGGCCGTCGCGGAGGACCAGTCGGATGGGCGCCCGCCGGCCGAGATCACCGGCGAGCTGCGTCTCGGCCTTGGCCCGGAGCGTCTCGGGGTCGGCGGGCCTGGCCTCCTGAGGGGCGGCCAGCGACACGGCGGCCGGCGGGACCGCGTCGTGCTGGCGGACGACGGCGAGCACCGCGGCGACACCGAGAGCCAGCAGCACTAGCAGCCACAGCGACGGCGCCACGTCGCGGGGCGTGGATCGGTCATCCGATCTTCGGGGGGGTGCGTCGGGCACGGATCCTCATCGAAGCTTGATCGAGGCCAGCGCCAGCACCAGCAGCAGCACGCCGGCGATCCAGAGCCTCGCGACCACCTTGGGCTCGGCCAGCCCGCCCAGGTGCAGGTGGTGGTGGTACGGCGCGCACCGGAAGATCCGGCGGGGTCCGCCGGCCGCGAACCGCTTCGTCCACTTGTAATACCCCACCTGGAGCACCACGGATGCGATCTCCAGCACGAAGATGCCGCACATCAGCAGGACGACGATCTCCTGCCGCGTCACGAGCGCCACGTAGCCCGCCAGCCCGCCGATGGGCAGCGAGCCGGTATCGCCCATGAACACCTGTGCCGGGAACGAATTCCACCATAGGAAGCCCAGGCTGGCCCCGAGCAGCGCGCCCGCCAGCACGCTCAGCTCCTCGGACCCCGGCACGTAGGGCACCAGCAGCTGCTGCGCCGTCGACTGCGTGCCGGCGATCACCGCCAGCACCACCAGGCCCACCGACATCGTCGCCGACAGCCCGCCCGCGAGCCCGTCCATGCCGTCGGTCAGGTTGGCGGCGTTGGAGAGCCCCGCGATCATCAGCGTGCCCACCACCACGAAGGCCCACGCGGGCAGGAACAGCAACGCCGGGTTCACCTCGCCGCCGCCCGGCAGCGTCGTTCGCTGGAAGGGCAGGTTGACCGCGTGCGCGAGGTCCAGCGCCTCGGGCGTGTCGGCGTGCCGGAACGCGAAGTAGGCGATCAACGCCGACGCGCCGAGCTGGAACAGCAGCTTCTCCCACGAGTGCAGGCCCTGCCGCCCGCCGCCCCGCCTCGACGCCAGCAGCTTGAGGACATCGTCGGCGCCGCCGATCAGCGAAAAGCTGACTAGCAGCAGCAGCCCGGTGCGGACGTAGAAGTTCGCGAGGTCGCCCAGCAGCAGCGTGGCGGCGAGCATGGCTCCGCAGATCAGCACGCCGCCCATCGTCGGCGTGTGCCGCTTGGAGGCCGCGCCCATCTGCAGCGCCTCGGCGTCGCTCAGTCCCGGGTCGCCGATCTTGAACTTCACCAGCTGCGCGATCACCTGCTTGCCGAAGCCCAGCACGAGCCCGAAGGCGAGCACCGCCGACGCGAGTGCCCGAAACTCGACCTGGTAGAGCACCTGGAAGGCGTCCATCAGCCACTCGGGCAGCACGTCCTGCAGCGCGGTGATGAGCCAGTACAGCACGGCCTAGATCACCGCCGGCCGTGGAGCCGCGTGCCGCAGCGCGGCGGCCACGCGCTCCAGCCGCACGCCCCGCGACGCCTTGAGCAGCACGATCGATCGCGGCTCGAGCACACCGGCCGCGCGATCCGCGGCTTCCGTCGCGTCGGCGCACCACACGCACGGCACCCCCGCATCGCGGGCCGCTCGGAAGCCGTGCTCGCTGGCCTCGCCGACGAACACGCAGGCATCGGCGACCTCGGCGGCGGCACGGCCGACCTCGGCGTGCAGCGCCGGGCTCTCGTCGCCCAATTCCAGCATGTCGCCCAGCACGGCCACGCGGTGGCGATCACCACCCAGCGCCACCAGCGTCCGCAGCGCTGCAAGAGCCGACGGCGGATTGGCGTTGTAGCAGTCCTCGATGAGCATCCGGCCGCCGGCCTCGTGCACCGCCAGCCGCATGTCCGCGGGCGTGAACGTTGCCAGGCCGACGCCGATGTGCTCGTCGGCAACGCCCCAGGACCGCGCGAGCGCGATCACGGCCGCGGCGTTGAGTGCGTTGTGCTCACCGGGCACCGGCAGATCCCAGGCCGAGTCGTCGTCCAGCTCGAATCGCAGGGCCGCGTCCTCGTGCCACGACCGCCGGATCCGCAGGATCGCGTCGTCCCGCGCACCAAACGTTGCCGCCCGGCGACCGCCCGCGAGGAGGGCATCCTCCGGCGGCACCACGACGAGTCCGGCCGGGGCCAGCACCGCGACGGCGTCGGCGAACTCCCGGCGGATGCCCGCGATGCCGCCCAACTCGCTCGCGTGCGCTAGGCCGACGCTCGTGATGATCATCGCGTCGGGCCGCGCGATCCGCGCGTACCCGGCGAGTGCGCCCGGCGTGCCCTCTCCCAGCTCGCACACGAGGGCCTCGGTCCCGCCGGGCGCATTGAGCACCGCCAGCGGCACCCCGAGCGCGTTATTGAACGAACGCGGCGACGCGTGCGTTCGGAACGTCGTGCCCAGCACCGACTCGAGCATCCGCACCGTCGTGGTCTTGCCGTTGCTGCCGATCACGCCGACGCACCGCGCGCGCATCGACGCACGGACCGCCCGGGCCGCGGCAGCCAGCGCGTCGATCGTCGACGCCACCCGCAGCACCGCCAGGCCATCGGGCGCCGCGACGCCGCGCTCGACGACGGCCGCAGAAGCTCCAGCGTTCCGAGCGGCGGCGAGCATGTCGTGCCCGTCGGCGCGCTCGCCCCGCAGCGCGAAGAAGACCTCGCCCCGGCCGAGCGTTCGCGTATCGATGCCCGCGCCCGAGGCAACCGCGTCTCCGTCGGGCGGCGACAGCCAGGCACCGCCCGTGGCCTCCGCGAGCGTCCGCAGCGTCCAGCCGGGCGGCGTCACGCCACGCTCCCCATCGCGCGAGCCCGCAGGGCGGCTCGCGCGATCTCGCGATCGTCGAAGGCCCGCCGCACCGTGCCGCCCTCGCCGTCGGGCAGGATCTGGTAGTCCTCGTGCCCCTTGCCGGCGATGACGACGAGGTCGCCGGCGGCCGCCGCCTCAATGGCCAGGCGGATCGCCCGCTCGCGATCGGGGTCGCAGCGGACCGACTCGTGCGAGCCCACGCCACCCAGCACGTCGTCGATGATGGCCGTCGGATCCTCGGTCCGCGGGTTGTCGGAGGTGACCACGACGTGGTGGGCGTGCCGGGCCGCCGCCGCCCCCATCCGTGGCCGCTTGGTGCGGTCGCGATCACCGCCGCAGCCGAAGACCACCCACAGCCGGCCGCCGGCCATGCCGCCCGCCACCGCGGCCAGCGTCTTGTCCAGCGCATCATCGGTGTGGGCGAAGTCGACGAACACGAGCGGGCCCGCGACGCCGGCGACCTCGATCCGCTCCAGCCGGCCCGCCGGCGGAGCCAGCGTCGGCAGCGCCCGTTCCAGATCCTCCGCCGAGGCCCCGAACGCGTGCGCCACCGCGACCGCCTGCAGCGCGTTCATGGCGTTGTGCGACCCCGGCAGCGGCAGCCGCCCGGAGATCACGCCCCACGGCCCGCCCAGCTCGACCCGGCTCGCCAGGCCGTCGGCGGTTGCTGCCACCCACGCGTCCGCGCCGGCCGGGTTGGCCGAGCACCGCAGCACGCGTGCGCCGCAGTCGCGGAGCATCCGACTGGCCTGCGGATCGTCCGCGTTGACGACCGCCAGGGCGTCCGCGTCGAGCGCCCCGAACAGCCGGGCCTTGGCTGCGGCGTAGTCGTCGAGCGTGCCGTGGTAGTCCAGGTGGTCGCCGCTGAGCCCTGTGAAGACGCCCGCGCGAAATCGCACGCCCGCGAGCCGCCTCTGGTCCAGGGCGTGGCTGGACGCCTCGATCGCCGCCGCACCGCAGCCGTTGGCGACCATCCGCGCCAGGGTGCCGCTGGTGACCTCCGCCGGCGCGGACGTCAGCGTCGCCCTGCAAGAGTCCGCCCCGTCGTGGTGCTCGATGGTGCCCATCAACCCGCAGCGAACCCCCGAGGCCTCGAGCAGCTGCCGCAGCAGCGCGCACACGGTGGTCTTGCCGTTGGTTCCGGTGACGCCCGCGATCGCCAGCGTCCGCGAAGGCGAGCCGTGCCACCGCTCGATGATCTCGGCGCCGGTCGCGGCCGGGTCCTCGCACGCGACGTGGACCGCCCCGTCGACGCCGATGCCGGGCCGGGCGACGACCGCAACCGCGCCCCGCTCGATTGCCTGGCCGAGATAGGCCGCACCGTCCACCCGGCAGCCGGCCCGGGCGACGAACAA
This sequence comes from Planctomycetota bacterium, assembly GCA_039819165.1. NCBI lineage: Bacteria > Pseudomonadati > Planctomycetota > Planctomycetota bacterium. Next base: position 566,494 of record JBCBSM010000001.1, on the reverse strand, counting down.
CCAGCCGGGCTCGACGAGGCGGCTGTCCTCGGTGACGCCGCGGATCGCGGGCGTCGCGCCATGCGGCAGCCGCACCGGCAGATCCCGGGCCAGGTCGGCAAGGTCGATCGATGGGCGTTGGGGTGTGCTCGCCACGTCCGTGCTCGGCACCTCCATCGGCCGGGATCGACCGCCCGACCGAGATTTCGGCCCCGCCGTCTCCCTACGGCAGGATCAGCATCGCATCACCATAGCTGTAGAAGCGGTACCGCCGCTCGATGGCGATCCGGTACACGGCATGCAGCTGCTGGACGCCGCCCGGCAGCATGGCCGCCACGAGCGCCATGAGCGTCGAGCGGGGCAGGTGGAAGTTCGTCACCATGCCGCCCACCAGCCGCCACCGCCAGCCCGGCGTGACCAGCAGGCTGGTCTCGATCCACCGCCCCCAGTCGCCCGGCGATTCCGCGAGCGTCTCGAGCGTCCGCGTGGCCGTGCTGCCCACGGCAACCACCCGCCCGCCGGCGTCGGCGGCCCCGACCAGGTCCCGCATCGCGGCGGCCTCGGCGTGGCACCACTCGGCGTGCATGTCGTGGGCCTCGACGGTGTCGGCCTCTACGTCGCGGAAGGTGCCGATGCCCACGTGCAGCCGGACGTCCCGGCGAGCGATGCCGCGGGCCTCGAGCCCACCAAACACGCCAGCGGTGAAGTGCAGCCCCGCGGTGGGGGCGGCCACCGACCCCGCGGCGGGAGCCGATGCCGCGTCCGATTCACCCGCGTAGATCGTCTGGTAGCGGTCGAGGTCGGCCGGCCCGTCGTCGGGCTCGCCCGATCGCCGGCGGGCGCTGCGGATGTACGGTGGCAGCGGGGGCCGCCCCAGACGATCCAGCACCGCTATCGCATCGGCCCTGGCATCGCCCGAGCCGCTCGCCAGCCGCGGACGGACCACCCACGCGCCCGGCGTGCCCTCCAGCCGCTCTGCCAGTTCGATGCAATCGGCCGAGGCCGAGCCATCCCGCTCCGAGAGCCGCACGACCGCGCCAGCCCGGAACCGCCGCGACTTGATCATCGCGTGCCACGCCTGGCCGGCAACGCCCAGGAACAGCCCCTCGACGCGGCCGCCGGTGTCCTCGCGGACGCCGACGAAGCGCGCCGGCAGCACGCGGCTGGTGTTGAGCACGACGCGGTCGCCGCGTTCCAGGAGATCAGGAAGATCGCGGAACACGCGGTGCTCGGGCGGGGCGTCGCCGCGGAGGACCATCAGCCGGGCGGCATCGCGGGGCTCGGCGGGCCGCGTCGCGACGAGCTCGGGGGGCAGGTCGTAGTCGAGGTCGCGTGTGGGCAGCATCGTCGTGGCCGCGCAACGCCACGGCGTTGCGCGGAGACATCATTGCCGCACGAGGCCGTGCGATCCCGCGGGACGGCCTCGCTGCCGTGCGCCAGCGGCGGTCTTATCAGACGGTTTCCGCTGGCACGCGGGTTTCAAGTGGTTCTGCGTGAACCGGGTCGAAGACAGCTACGCCATGCACTGCTGGGCCGTGTGCCCGCAGCGCTACGCCGCGAAGCCGATCCCCTTCGATCGCTTCCTGGCCCGAACGAACGCCGAGGAGCCACCGCTGGCGGCCGGGGCACGAGTCGCGCGTCTCGCCCACGGGGAGGAGAGCGGCGCCGCGCGTCCCGTCCCGGCCGCCCCGCGGCCCGAGGCCGCGGGCGATCGCGACGCCCCGCGGCTGGCGGATGTGCCGCCAACGCCCACGCCGCCAACGCCGCCCGAGGCGCAGCACGAGTTCCGCGTGCAGCACTTCTCGCCCATCGGGTCGATCATCGACGTGCTGGCGTAGGCCGAGTGCGCGGCCGGTGGTGCCGCGGCTTCCCTAGCCTATTGCTTTGGTGATCTTCCCGAACGAAGTCCGTTCTCTGCCGCCCCGCGCTCGCCCGGGGGGCGTCGCGCGGCCCGCGGTCTTCTTCGACCGCGACGACACCCTCATCCGCAACACCGATCTGCCGGCGGAAGCCTTCGCGGGCACACGCGGCGACCTGGCCGATCCGCGGCACGTTCGTCTGCTGCCGGGAGCCGCGGAGGCCTGCCGGGCCGCGCGGGCGGCGGGCTTCGCGGTCGTCGTCGTTACCAACCAGGGCGTGGTCGCCCGGGGCGGCGCGACGCTGGCGGACGTCGAGGCCACCTGCGATCGCATGGTCGAACTGATTGAGGTGGACGCCGGCCCGGGAACGGTCAACGCCGTTCTGGCCTGCCCGTTCCACCCGCGGGGCACGGTCCCGGCCTTCGCACGAGAGCATCCCTGGCGGAAGCCGGCCCCGGGCATGCTGCAGGCCGCGCGTGACCTGCTGGGGCTGGACCTGGAGTCGTCCTGGATGGTCGGCGATGCCGAGCGGGACATCGCCGCCGCCGTCGCAGCCGGCCTAAGCCCGGAGCGCTGCGTCCGGGTCGGCGAGGGCGCCGCCAATCTGCGCGAGGTCACGGCCCAGTTCGCGGAGCGGGCGGCGCATGGCTGAGGCGCATTCCAACCGCCTGCTGATCGTGATGCCCTCGTGGATCGGCGACGGCGTGATGGCGACACCCGCGCTGCGGCTGCTCCGCGACGCGCTGCCCGGCTGGTTCTTCGGCGGGCTAGCGCGGCCCGCGGTCGCGCAGGTCCTCGGCGGCACGCCGCTGCTGGACGAGATGCACGTCGAGCCCATCACCGGCGTGCTCGGGCCCAAGCGGGTCGCGGCGCGCTTGCGGCCCCGCCGATACGCCGCGGCGCTACTCCTGACCAACTCGTTCTCGACGGCTTTGGTCGCGAGGGTTGCCGGTGTGCCCCTCCGGCTGGGCTACGACCGCGACGGGCGGGGGCTGCTGCTCACGCACCGCCTCGCGGCTCCCAGGCGGCCGGGCGGGGGCTGGGCGGTCGTGCCCGCCGCAGACTACTACCACCACGCCGCGTGCGCCCTGCTCGACGTGCTGCAGGGCAAGACGGTCGACGCGCGGCGGCCGATCGAGCCCCTGCCAGCGGCGGCCCGCATGGAGCTGCCGCTGTCCGACGCCGAGCGGGCCGACGCCGAGGCCGTGCTGGGGCGGGCGGGCGTCGATCCGGCGGCGGGCTTCGCGGTGCTCAACCCCGGCGGCAACAACCCCGCCAAGCGGTGGCCGACCGAGCGGTACGCCGCCCTGGCGGACTGGCTCGCCGCCAAGCATGGGCTCGCCTGCGTCGTCAACGCCTCGCCCGCCGAGATCGAGATCGCGCGGGCCATCCAGGGCGCGTCCGCGTCCAGCCCGCCATGCCTCGCGGACCACGGCGGCTCGCTGCCCGCGCTCAAGGGCGTGATCGCCCGCAGCCGGCTGCTGGTCACCAACGACACCGGGCCCAGGCACCTGGCCGCCGCCCTGGGCGTGCCGGTGGCGTCGCTCTTCGGGCCCACCGACCACCGCTGGACGACCATCCCCGCGCCCGCCGGCGAGGAGATCGTGCTCGCCGACCCCGACCTGCCCGAGCGCGAGGCCGCCAACGACCACCCCGAGCGATGCCGCATCGACCGCATCTCGCTGGAGCGCGTGCGGCGGGCGGCCGAAGAACTGCTGCGGCGGGCCGCAGCCGCGAGAGCCGGCCCCTGAGGCCGCAGCGGGCATCGCCGCGGCCGGGCTGCTACCATCGGGGCCCGCCGGCTTTCGGCCCGCGGGAGACAACCAGTCGGGGGCGTAGCTCAGTTTTGGTAGAGCGCTTCCATGGCATGGAAGAGGTCGTCGGTTCGAGTCCGGTCGCCTCCACTCGACGCAGCCGGGTCCATCGCGGGCCCGGCTGTTTTCATTGAGCTCCTGCCGGCGTCCGGGCGTCCCGCGAACTCGCTAGACGGAGGCGCCCCACCGGACCTCGCCCAGCCGCTCCATGGCCTTCACGATCCGCTCACGATCGACCGTGAGCGCCAGGCGGACGTAGTGCCGGCCGTCCTCGCCGAAGCCCGCGCCGGGGGTCAGGCACACATCGGCCTGCTCCATCGCGTCGCGGGCGACCTGCCACGAATCCAGCGGCACCCCATCGACCTCCGGGCATCGCGCCCAGACGAACATCCCCGCCGCGGGCGTGTCGGCCTGGAAGCCCAGCGCCCGCAGCGGCGGCAGCACCGCGTCGCGACGCTCGCGGTAGCGGTCCCGCACCGCCGCGATGTCGGGGTGGTCGTAGTTCTCCAGCGCGGCGACGGCGGCCTCCTGGATGGCGTTGAAGGGTCCCATGTCGATCGGCCCCTTGAGCTTGCCCAGCGCCGAGACGAGCGACTCGTGGCCGACCGCGAAGCCGATCCGCCAGCCCGCCATGCAGAACGCCTTGCTCAGCGAGTGGAACTCGATCGCGTGCGACCGCTCGAGATCGAGCCCATCCGCCTGCCACAGGCTCGGTGGAGGATCGCCCTCGAAGTACAGCTCCGAGTAGGCCTGGTCGCTGGCGAGCACGATGCCGTGGCGGCTGGCGAACTCGTAGGCCTGCCGGTAGAAGCCCACGCCCACGGTCGACGCCGTCGGGTTGTTGGGGAAGTTCACCCACATCAGGGCCGCACGCTCAAGATCGGCCGCGGGCAACTCCTCCCAGATCGGCGTCCAGCCCGAGGCCGGCCGCATCGGCATCGCGATCGGGTCCGCGCCCGCCAGGATCGCGCCGGCGTGGTACACCGGATACGCCAGGCTCGGCCGAAGCACCGAGCGGCCCGGGTCGACGATCGCCAGCGGCAGGTGGGCGATGCCCTCCTTCGACCCGATGCACGCGATGATGTGCCGGTCGGGGTCGGCGGTGACGCCGTAGCGGCGGTCCAGGAAGCGGGCGCACGCCGCCCGGAACTTGGCCGACCCCTTCGGATTGGGGTAGCGATGATTGGCCTCGTCCCGCACCGCGCGGACCATCGCGGCGACGACGTACTCGGGCGTCGGCGCATCCGGGTCGCCGACGCTCAGGTCGATGACCTCGCCCCCGGCGGCACGGCGGCGGGCCTTGGCCTCGTCGAGGGCGTGGAAGAGGTACGTGGGCAGAGCCCGCAGCCGCTGCGACGAGAGGGTTTCGGTGGCGTCCATTGTGCGGCGATCGTAGCGTCACGCCTGCCGGAGCCCGAACGCGGCCGGCCCGACATCCCTGCCCAAGGACTCTCGTCCACGACCCTCCGGAGGACCGACGCGTGCCCAATGCCATAAAGGCCGAGAAGCTGCTGGCCGAACTCAATCGCCTTCGCCAGGACCTCGATAAGGACCCCTCGGACCTGGAGTGGGTCACGCTGCACCACGTCTTCTGCTTCGTCTCGTACAAGACGGCCGACTTCCAGGCCTACCTGGATGGGGAGGCCGCCAAGGGGTCCTTCGACCAACTCGAGGACTAACCACGACGACGAACGAGGATCCGCTGTCGGATCGGTCGCGAAATGATCGATACAGGAGCATCGCGGGGCGCACGCATGCGGCCGCTCGGGAGAACCCCGCGGCGGCCCGGCGAAGCGGACGCGACGACCGCCCGGGAGCGTGTCCTGGGCGGGCGATGAGCCCGGGCGTGACGGTGCCCGGGAAAAGAGCCCGGCGGCGCTGCTCCGAGCGCGGCGGCCGGGCGGGCCCGTGCGAAAGGAGGTGATCCAGTGTCGAATCTCAGTCAGGATCTCAAGAGGATCCACGACAGGACGCTGCGTCGCTGACGCCGGACCCGACGGGGTCCGGCTCCGCGCGGCGTTCGCGCGGGCTTGGCTCCTGCGGAAGCACAGGACGCAACCCGTAACGCCGGCCCCACGGGGTCGGCGTTTTTTCGTGCGCACGCCGATACGCTCGGGCATGATCGCCGGCAGCACGCCCGACATGTCCCTCGTCGACGCCGTCGCCCTCGACGACGTGCGCGCGGCCGCCAACCGAATCGCCGGCAAGGTGCGCCGCACGCCGGTCCTGTCCGGCACGCCCCTCGACGATCGACTGCACGCCGAGGCCTTCCTCAAGTGCGAGAACCTGCAGCACACCGGCGCGTTCAAGATCCGCGGCGCCACCAATGCGCTGTGTTCGCTCGACGACGACGCCCGTGAGCGAGGCGTGCTGACCTATTCCAGCGGCAACCACGCCCAGGCCATCGCCCGGGCGGGCGCCTCGCTCGGCATCGCCACGGTCATCGTGATGCCGTGCAACGCGCCGCGCGTCAAGCGGAATGCGACCGAGGCCTGGATCGAGCGCTCGGGCGATCCACGATCCCGCGTCGTCGAGTACGACCCGGCAACCGAAGTCCGCGAAGAGGTGGGGGGGCGCATCGCCGAGCGCGAGGGCCTGGTGATCGTGCCGCCCTACGACCATCCGGACGTCATCGCGGGCCAGGGCACCGCCGCGCTGGAGCTCTTCGAGGAGGCGGGCGAGCTGGACCTGCTGCTGGTCTGCTGCGGCGGCGGGGGGCTGCTGAGTGGGTCGGCCATCGTCGCCCGGGCGCTATACCCGCGGTGCGTCGTGATGGGCGTCGAGCCCGCGCTGGCCGACGACGCGGCCCGCAGCTTCCGCTCTGGCGTGCTGCACGTGGTCCGCAACCCGCCGACGATCGCCGACGGCACGCGGACGCCGCACCTGGGCCGCTACACCTTCCCGCTGGTGCTGCGGCACGTCGACCGCTTCCTGACCTGCGCGGAGGAGGAGATCGCCGAGGCGGCCTCGTGGTGCATGCGGGCGCTCAAGCTCGTGGTCGAGCCATCCGGAGCGCTGGGCGTCGCCGGCGCACTGCGCCTGGCGCGTGACGAACCCGGCGGCATCGCCGGGCTCCGGGTGGGCGTCATGATTAGCGGCGGGAACGTCGATCTGGATTGACCGAGCCGCGTGCGCACGCACGTGGCTCGGACGGAGCTAGCTCGCCTCGGCCCGCGGGTGGGCGTCGTCGTAGGCCTCACGGAGTCGCTGGGCGCTCAGGTGGGTGTACACCTGCGTGGTGCTCAGCGACTGGTGGCCCAGCAGCGCCTGCACGCTGCGCAGGTCGGCGCCGTTGTCCAGCAGGTGCGTGGCGAACGTGTGCCGCAGCGTGTGCGGGCTGATGGTGCCGTCGAGGCCCACCTGTCCGAGGTACTTGTCCAGCTTGCGGCGGACCGAGCGGGAGCTCAGCCGCTTGCCGTGCTTGTTGATGAACAGCGGGGTCTGCTCGGCATCACCGCGGAGCACGTGGGCGAAGCGCGAGTCGGCCATCAGCCGCTCGACGTAGCGGGAGATGCTCGCCAGGGCCCGCTGGCCCAGGGGCACGAGCCGCTCCTTCTTGCCCTTGCCGCGGACGCGGAGGACCTTCTGCTCGAAGTCGACATCGGCGAAGGTGAGGCCGACCAGCTCGCTGACGCGCAGGCCGGTGGAGTAGAGCGTCTGGAGCACGGCGCGATCGCGGATGCCCAGCACGTCGCGGTCGTCGGGGGCGCTCAGGAGCTGCTCGACCTGCTCGATGGTGATGGCCTTGGGCAGCCGCTTGCTCTGCCGCGGCGTGCGGATCGACACCATCGGGTTCTGCGCGGCGATCTTGTTGCGAGCGGCCCACTTGTAGAACGAGCGGAGCGTGGCGATCTTGCGCGCCAGCGTGGCGGCCGAATACTGCTGGCTATCGAGGTGCTGCAGGAAGTCGCGGATCAGGTCGGCGTCGCCCTCGCAGATCGTGTCGGTTAGCGACGCGGATGCGTCGGCCGTGCCGCCCGAAGCCCGGCGGTCGTAGGCGGCCTGCTCGGCCGGCTGGTCGATCTCGCCCCCGCGGACGTTGGCGAGGAACTCGACGAACTGCCGCAGATCGGCTCCGTAGCAACGGGCCGTGTACGGGCTGAAGCGACGCTCGTCGGTCAGGTAGCTGGCGAATGCGTCGGTCAGTGGCAGCGTGGCCATCGCGAACTCCTTGCTTGGGCTTCGGCACGAACGCCAGGACGGCGCGATCGACACCGCCCCCGATGCTCATCGGCGAGATAACACACCGAGTTTCCTTCGATTCGGCCGGCGGCACGGCCCGAGCGGCACCGCGGCCACGCTACCCGGCGGCGCTCGCCAGCCGGATCCACTCGCGCTCGAGCAGGCCCTCGGTAGCCTCCCACACGGCGAAGCGCTCGAAGTCGGGCATGCTCTTGAGATACGTCCGCCACCCTAACGCCGACGGTTCCGCGGATCTCCCCTCGGCGAATCGGCGGACACGCTGCTGCACGTCGTGATCCCGCCCATCGAACACGTAGGCCACCGACGACGCGGGGCGGCGGCCAGCCTCGACCTGGCGGAAGAAGTCGTAATCGGTCGGCTGCTCGACGAGGCGGCGGGTGTCCAGCGGCTCGGCGGCCGCGTCGCTCAGCGCTCCCGGCCGCGCGTAGAGCGCCAGGGCAATGCCCAGTTGCGGCTCGTAGGGGTCGTACGCGGTGATCGAACCCACGATGACGCCATCCGCGCCCAGCAGGCGGGCCAGCCGATCGAGGTCCTCCGGGCCCGAGGGCTCGGCCATCTCCAGCGACGCCATCGCGTCGATCGTGCGGTTGAGCGGCAGGGCCCGCAGGCCCTGCGCCTGCGTGATCGTCGCGACGAGGCGGTCGCTGGTGGCGAAGCGATCGGCCGCCGTCGTGCCCGACTCGTTCCGCAGCGGCACGACCGCCCAGATGGGCTCGGCCCCCTGCGTCGCGTAGGGCGAGAGCAGCTGCCGCGGCGGCGTCAGCGGATCGGGCGTCGCGCAGCCGGGCGCAAGCACGACGGCGAGCGCCATCGCGCCGGCGAGCGTCCGTGCTGCGGGGTGCGTGATCCACGACGACCATCCCTGGCGCGTTGGGTGCGTTGCGTGCGTGCTGGCCATTGGGGGCTCCGCCTTGGCATGGCTCCAGAAAACAAGGCAAGCCCGGACTCCGCCGGGCTGGGGTTCTCGCGATGTGGCTAGTGCCTCACGGCTCGTGCCTCAAGGGTTGTTCGGCACCGTGGTGAACCGCGGGCCGACGCCCGGGTCCTCGCCCGTGGCGGCGATGATGGCGGTGCGGGCGCTCAGCGACCAGATGTTGTCTACGCCGCCGCGATCGGAGATGTAGTAGATGTGGTTGTCCGGGGCCCAGGTGGGCATCAGGTTGACGGCGTTGTCGTCGGTCAGCTCGACCAGCGAGGTGCCGTCGCTGGCGACCATCCACAGCTGGGCCATGGCGGGGCGGGTCTCGTTCATCTCGGCCCACTGCGCCGGGTTGGGCACGGTGGCGAAGGAGATCCACTGGCCGTCGCGGCTCCACGAGGGGTTGATGCACGCGGCGTATGGGCTCGAGGCGACCTGGGTCAGGTTGCCGGCGTTGAAGTCGGTGAAGTCCAGCGTCCAGACCGTGAACGCGCGGTCGCCCCGCTCCTTGCTCTGCTGGAACAGGATCCGCTCGCCCTGGCCGTTGGCGGTGTTGCCGGCGACCGGCGACCACTCCGGGAACAGGCCGTAGGACAGGAACTTGGTCACGCCCGGGTTACTCACGTCGGTGACCCAGATCTCCCACTTGCCGCTGACCTCGCCGAGGCGGCTGAAGGCCAGGTACCGGCCGTCGGGCGACCAGCTGGGGTGCAGCTCGTGGCTGCTCTCGGTGGTCACCTGGACGGCGGCGCCACCGGTGGAGGGGGTCACGAAGATGTCCCAGTTGCCCGAGCGGTTGCTCGCGAAGGCGACGCGGTCGCCGTCGGGGCTGAACTTGGGCATCACGTCGTTGGCCTCGTCCTTGGTCAGGCGGGTCACCACGCGGCTATCCACCGGCTTGACGAAGATGTCGCTGGTCAGGCTGTGCTGCGTGCTGGCGAACACCACGCTGCGGCCGTCGGGGGCGACATCGGGGTCGAAGTCCGCACCCTCGACGCTGAAGCTGACCTGCGCCAGGTTGTTGCCACCCGCGCGATCGGGATCCAGCGGAACAAGCCCGGCGGCGTCGGTGAAGACCTCACCGTAGAAGTCGTGCACCGCGTCGGTCGGCTGGAACTGCGGGGGCGTCTTGGGCGACAGGCTGATCCGCTCGCCGGTCCGCGGCGCGGCGCCGGTCCGCTGGAAGCCCGTCGGATCGTCGGCGGTCAGCGCGACGGCGTAGGGATCGCTCGGCTGGATCCTGCCCTGCGGGCTGGTGCCCTGGGCGACCGAGCCGCCCCGCGAGGAGCCCGAGAAGCCGCTCTCGCCGCCGCGGAACTGGTCGCCGCGGAACTGGCCGCTGCGGCTGGTCTGCAGCGGCGCGATGCGGCTGTTGCCGTTGCTCCGCTGGGTCAGGATCGAGTCGCCCGAGGCGTCGTCGGTGGTGCAGCCGGCCGCGAGGCCGACCAGCATGGCGACCGAGGCGGCGGTGATGCGTGCGGCGTGGTACGTCGTGTTCGAGCTCATCGGCGAAGCCTCCATCCTTGGCGGGCTGTGGCGGGCGTCCTCTTCGTGCACCGCGGCTGCTGCCCTGCTACCTGCTCCCCGGCTCACGCCGGCGCCTGTGCGACGGGACAACTCGAGCATCCCGGTCCCGGCCGCCGCGGGCATCCGCCCGGGCCGAGGCCGCCGCGGGGCTCCGTCCGCGGCCTTCGTGATCTGTATCGGACGTGCGGCACCCGTCGCTCGACCGCCGCCATCCTTCCTGATGGCAGAGATCGGACAACGGGGTTGGGGGCATCAGTCCGTTCGGGTGGGTCGCACGGATTCGCGCGGCTGGTTCGGGCTAGCGAGCGGCGTCGCGGCCCACGATCGCCGGCGTGTCCGCCGCGCGGACCCACGGCACGTCGGGCCGGCCACCGGCGAGATTCAGCCGGGCGAGGTACCGCGTCAGCTGGACGTCCTCGAATCGCTCCAGGAAGGCGGGCGACGCCGACCGGTTGATCGAGATGATGCGATCGACGACCTGCTCCCGGGTCAATCGCGTTCTGGGTTCAAGCGAGCGGGCCTCCGCCATCTCGCACGACGCCGGCCTCCGAGCCCCGTCGCGCATCGCGTATCTCCATGTTCCTTCTGGGCGATCCCTTGTCGGCGCGATGCGGCGAGGGCTTCCATATTTTCGGACGCAGGGCGAAATCGCCCGCGAGTACCATTCCCGATGCTCCTCTTTCAGCCGCATGCACAGCCGGAACCCCGCATGGTGGATGTTGCGTCCGGCACAGCTTGGCGGGCGCCGCGACACAACATGCTGCGTGAGCCCATCGACATCCGCGAGGGCGAGACCGTCGTGCTATGGAGCGGCTGGCTGGGCCCGGACGCCGATGCGGCGCGGTACCGCTTCCCGGCCGGCGCGCCCACCTGGACGCCCGACGCGTGGGCCGCCTTCGAGGACGTGCTGGGCGCCACGCTCGCTGAGGCGAGCCGGCGGGGCACGCAGATCCTGCTCCGCCCGCACAGCCGCCACATGGCCTCGGACGTGCCCTCCATCCAGAAGACGCTCTCGCTGTTCGAGGATCCGCGCCTCGGCCTGCTGCTCGACCCCGCGATGATGCTGTCGGCCGACATGCTGCCCGACGCGGCCGATCACCTGCTCCGCATCCTCGAGGCGCTCGGCGGCCACCCTCGCACCGCGGCGGTGCTGCTCACCGGTGTCGAGCGGGCCGGCAGCGACGGCGACCCGCCGACGCCGTGCCCGCTGTCCCACGGCGAGTTCGATCGCGAGGACCTGCTGGGGGTGCTCCGGGCGGCCGGTCCGCGGGAGACGCCGATCGCAATTCTGGATGACGAGGTCGACGCACAGGAGCGGCTTCTTGCGGAAGCCGGCCTGCTATCGTCGCTCCCGAAGCCCGCGACCTAAGGGGGATCCGCATGGCCGACGCTCCGACGCTGAACCACCCAACAGTCCCGGCCGTCCGCGAGGCCTTCCCCGACGCGAAGCTGCGGGCGACGGAATTCCGGGGGCAGACGACCCTCGTCGTCGAGCCCGGCGCCCTGCACGCCATCATGCTCTTCCTGCGGGACAAGCGGGCGTACGACTTCCTGTCCGATGTGGCCGGCGTGGACTACCTGGACTACCCCGGCGAGACGCTCGGCCGCTTCGCGGTCGTCTACAACCTGATCGCCACCGAGCGGGACGATCGCTTCTTCGTCAAGGTGTTCCTCGATCCCTCGCTGCCTACCGACGGCATCGAGGAGGATCCGACGCTCTACGTCGACAGCGTGTGCGACGTGTGGCCCGGAGCCGAGTGGCCCGAGCGGGAGGTGTTCGACATGTTCGGCATCCGCTTCCGCAACCACCCGGACCTGCGCCGCATCCTGACGTGGAAGGACTACCCGGCGCACCCGCTGCGGAAGGACTACCCGGTTCGTGGGCAGGGCGAGCGCGAGAGCTACAAGATCGTGGATCGCAGCGACGCGTAGCGGCCGTTCGACCGGGCGTCTCAGCCGCCACCCTCGAGCACGAGATCGCTGACCGCGCCGCTGGTGGGCAGCGGCCGCTCGATCACGAACTCGCCGGTCTCGGTGTTCCAGCGGATCATGGCGGCCGACGCGGGCTGGGCGCTCTCGCGATCGAAGACCACGACGGGGGCGACCGGGTCGCCCGACGCGACGACCTCGCCGGTGCGAGCGTCGAAGCGGAGCGAGCGTGCGACGATCTCCCGGGCGGGCGTGGCGGCGTAGACGGCGCCCTCGGCCCGGGCCTCTCGGAGCGCCGTGCCGCCGCTGCGGCCGCGGCCGCCGCCCTCCTCCAGCACGAGAGTGAGCGTCTCGCAGTCCATGTCGATCTGGTCGGCCTCGGGCGTGCTGCGGTGGCTCAGCCTCACGCCGCGATTCACGACCAGCCTGGAGCGTTCGCGCGCAAGCTCCAGGCCGCCCGACCAGTCGACGAGGGTCTCGCCCTCGCCGCCGAGTGCATCGAGGCCGCCCGGTTCGTCGGCGAGGTCCCCGGCAAGTTCGGCGTCGTCCATCGGCGTGCTGAAGAAGATGGCGCGGCCCGCGCCGGGGGCGGACATGTCGCCCGTGGCACCATCGACATCGAGCTCGGGCACGAGCAGCGCCACGGCCGATCGCAGACCGCCACCACGGGCGAACCGCTTGATCTCGACGACGACGCGGCCGCCGGGCGACTCTTCGGCGAAGGCCTTGGCCCACAGCAGCGTGCGCTCGCCGCGCTGCAGGCTCTCGGAGGCGCTGGGCTGGTCGTCTTCGGCGGCGTCCGCGTCCGGACGTGCGAAGGCGAGCTGGACGTTGGTGGCCGCGACGCGGTTCTCCTCGGTCCGCTCGTCGGTGGCGACGACTTGGACGGCGCCGTCGGCCTCGGCCAGGCCCCGTTCGTCGTCGAAGATCATGAAGTTTCGCCAGGCGATGTCGAGCTTGGTCGGCCGCTCGCCCCGTTCGCCGGGCAACTCGTGGGCGAAGGAGCCCGGCCCGAACACCTGCGCGATGCCCGTGCCGCCGTCGAGGGTGATCTGCGGCCCGCGGATGCGGCTGACGCCCCGTGACGCCTCGGCCGTCTCGCCCTCGGCGGCGATGATCTCGATGTACTGCCGCTCGGGCTCGGCCACGAGCGATCGGCCGACCACCTCGATGCGGACTCCGTCGCGATCCGTGGCCCGCAGGTCCACGCCGCCGTCGAGCTCGGCCCGGGCGACCTCGATGCGGCGGCCCTCGTTGGTCGCCCGCAGGGCGGCGTCGAGCGTGCCGCACGAGAAGGTGGCCCGGTCGTCGCGCCCGGTGACCGAGCCCCTGGCGAGCAGCCGCACCGGATCGGCGCGGTCCCGCTCTTGGGTGAGGGCGAACTCGACCTCGATGCGATCGCCGGTGAGGCGGCCCGCGCGGTCGCTGCCCGCGCTGGCGGGCTGGTTGGCCTCGCGATCGATGACGAGCCGGCGGACCAGCGGGCGGTCGGCCTCGACCTCGAAGAACTCGGCGGCGACGCGATCGCCCGCGAGCCGCGCATCGCCCGCGATGGCCTCCACCTTGCCACGGAAGTCGGCGGACGAGAGCGACACGCGGGGCTCGCCGGCGTCGCCGGCACCGGGTAGGCGAACGAAGTCCAGGTCGGCGCGCTCGGCCCACGCAATGCTGCCTTGCTCGTCGCCACCCAACGCCGCGAGCTGCCCGGGCCCGATGAGCCGCGCCTCGCGGGCGAGCAGGTCGAGCTCGACGCGGATGCCGCGGGCCTCGCCCACCCCCGGCGCGCTCACGTACACGCTGTTGGACGACGGCCCCACCAGCACCGCCCGCTGCGTCGTGGGGTAGTAGTCGATGGCCGCGGCGTGGCCGACGGCCGACGTCTCGGCATCGGCGAGGCGGACCAGGCCCCGCTCGGCCGCGCCGAACCGCAGCGCGATGTCGTCCCACGCCAGCTCGGGCGGCTCGTCGAGCATGGGGCGGGCCACGAGCGGGCCGCTCCAGGTCATCGTGACGGGCACGTCCGCCGACCGATCATCGCTGGTCGCTTGATCGCCCAAGGAGGCCAGCACCGCGGCGAGCAGGCGGGCCCCGGTCTCCACCGGCAGGCCGCCGCGGCGGGCCAGCGGCGCGATCGCGTCGTCGGCCAGCCGATCGTTCTCCAAGCGGATCCACGCATCGAGGGTGTCGGCGTCAACCTCCAGCCCGCCCCGCTCGACGACGACGCCGCCGGCGATGCGGAGGTGGTAGAAGCGCTCGACGACGCCGGCAGTTTCGGACGAACCGGATGGATCGGGCGCCGCGGCATCGTCCGCCGGTGCACCGCGCTGCGGATGCCGAGGCGCCGCTGCACCGGGTTCACCAGCCGTGGCATCGGCCGGCTCTTGCCCTGCGTCAGGCTCGGCTGCGATCGGCTCGTCGCGGGGCGTGTACGACGCGGTGCCGCCGCCCGGCGATTCCAGCCGCTCGAATTGGCGTGTAACCTCGTTGCCCCGCACGTCGAGGCCGCGGGCCTCGAAGGTCACCGCATCGGTGCCACCGCGGACCACGTCGGTGGTGGAGAGCGTGCCGAGCTCGACGTTGAAGTCGAGGCTCTCGCTGCGGAAGGTGGCCGCCACCGGCGCGGCCGCGAGGTCCCCGGGCTCGGTTGCCACGCCGGCATCGAACAGGCGGACGAGCACGTCGCCGCGGAGCGTGCCCCGCTCGGGCGGCTGCTCGCGGGAGGGCGTGACGAGGTCGCCGGTCTCCGACTGCACGTGGATGGTGCGTCCGCTGGACTGGTACAGCCACACGCGGGGCGCCGCGGCGCGGTAGCGGCGGGGGCCGTCGGGCGCCATCTCGTCGGCGATCATCCGGGCGGCCGTCCGGCCCGGCTGGCTGCCGTCCTGGAAGTAGACGTCTACTCGCTGGGCCAGCTGCCCGCCCGCGCCGAGCTGCGCGCCGGGCTGCAGCTCCGGCGGCGGGAGCGCCTCGGACTGCCGCCCGGGCGTCGGGCCGCTCGGGGCCGCGAAGACGTACACGAACACGGCCACGAGGATGGCGGCCACGGCGAGGGCGGCGAGGATCCGTTGCACCGCGCCGCCTCGGCGTTGCGGTGACCGCGCTGCTGCTCGTGCTGGTGATCGAGCTGGTTCTCGTCGGAGGGCCGGCATCGTCAACTGTACATCTCGATGACGTGCTCCAGCAGGCCCTGGACCTCCAGGATCCTCCAGATCGCCTCCCGCACCGCGCCGTGGCCGCCGCGGGCCTCGGTCACCAGCGCCGCGCGGGCCCGGACGTGCGGGTCGGCGTCGGCGACGGCAATCGGGCAGCCCACGGCCCGGAAGGCCCGCAGGTCCGCGAGATCGTCGCCGACGAAGGCCGCCTGCTCGCTCGCGTAGCCCAGCCGACCGAGCACGCTCCGGACGGCGGCGTGCTTGTCCTCGACCCGTTCGAGGACCGCGTCGACGCCCAGCATGCGGGCCCGCTCAAGGACGGCCTTGCCGGGGCGGGCGGTGATGATCGCCACGGGCCGCTCCAGCCGCCGCCAGGCCGTGATGCCCTGGCCGTCGCGGACGCAGAAACGGCGGGTCTCGACGTTGTCGTCGTCGAGGTAGAGCGCCCCGTCGGTGAGGGTGCCGTCGACGTCGCACAGCAGCACGCGGACGTCCTTGGCTCGCTCGCGGAATTCGGAGGTGGTGTCCATGCCCGTTCCGTAGGCCGGCCTTGGCGGACCGACCGATCGCGGGCGTCGCCGAACCGTCCTGGCTCGTCGCGGTGGCCCTGGGCGTATCTTTAGCGCTTCGGCGGGCGGCGGGTCCCGCCGGGCGCGCGTGGTCGCGCCCGTTCTTTGTGCGGCTCGCGAGGCTGGAGGGCGGATGGCCTGGTTGCGTATGTCGTCGCGGGTGGCGGATCTGGAGCCCTCGGCCACCGTCGCCGTCGCCACGCGGGCCAAGCGGCTGAAGGCCGAGGGTCGCGACATCATCGGCTTCGGCGCGGGCGAGCCGGACTTCGACACGCCCGAGGTCATCAAGCGGGCCGCGATCGATGCGCTGCACGCGGGCCGCACCAAGTACGAGGCCGCCGCCGGCCCGAAGCCCGCGCGCGAGGCGATCGCCCGCAAGCTGTGCGAGGACAACGACCTGCCGATCGACGCCGACGGCGTCATCATTACCAGCGGTGCCAAGGCGGCGTTCTTCCAGGCCTGCTTCGCGCTGCTGGGCGATCCGGCGCCCGACGGGGGCACGTGGGAGGTCATCGTGCCGGCGCCCGCGTGGGTGAGCTACGCGCCCATCGCCCGGATGTGCGGGGGCACGATCGTCGAGGTGCCCCTATTGGCAGCCGACGGCTTCGCGCTCTCGCCGGCGGCGCTGCGGGAGGCCATAACGCCGCGGAGCCGGCTGCTGGTGATCAACTCCCCGTCGAATCCGTGCGGCACGGTGATGGACCGCCAACGGATGCAGAAGATCGCCGAGGTGGTTGCCGACGCCGCGAGGGCCATCGCGCCCCACCTCGTCGTCATCACCGACGAGATCTACGAGAAGCTGATCTTCGACGGCATGGAGCACGCGTCCTTCGGTGCGCTGCCCGGCGTCGCCGATCGCACCGTCACGCTCAACGCGCTCAGCAAGAGCTACGCGATGACCGGCTGGCGGGTGGGCTACGCGGCGGCCACCGGCGAGTTGGCCGAGACGCTGATTCCCGGCATGGCCCGGGTCCAGGGCCAGAGCGTGACCAACATCACCTCGTTCCTCTACCCGGCCATCGAGGCCGCGTTCTCGGAGGCGAGCGGTGAGATCGAGCGCATCCGCGCGACCTTCGAGGGGCGGCGGGACCTCGTCATCGACCTGCTGGGCGGCATCGACGGCATCGAGACCGCCCGGCCCTCGGGAGCCATGTACGCCTTCCCGAAGGTGGCGAGCTTCTACGGCGGAACCAGCGCCGGCGGAGCCACCATCCATGACTCGCTGGGCTTCTGCGAGGCGCTGCTCGAGGAGCAGGGCGTGGCGATGGTCCCCGGCGGGGCCTTCGGCGGGTGCGGCGACGAGCACGTCCGCATCAGCTACGCCTGCTCGGACGACGATATCCGCGAGGGGCTACGCCGGCTTGCGGTGTTTGTTGGGGGCCTCAAATAGGTTCGCGCGCGGTATACTCGCGCCACAATGCCACCCACCGAATCCCGGAGACCCGACATGGCGCCACGCCTCACCGCTGTCATCGTGCTCTGCTGCGGCGGGGCGGCCCTCGGCCAGTTCTGGACCACGCCCGTTGGCCAGGGGCTCATGGAGGGCATCAGCGACGCCGGCGTCGCCGTGGGCTCCTTCAACCACCCCGCCGGCGAGTACTTCCTCTGGACCGAGGACGGCGGCGTGGAACTCATCGGCGGCGTGCCCGCGGGCTCGGGCGTGGGCGGCCAGGCGAAGATCTCCAACGACGGTCGGTACGTCTGCGGCACGATCTTCAACGATGGGCCGGGTTGGCACGAGATGGCCCGCTACGACCGCACGACCGGGGAATGGACGCCGCTGGGCTTCATACCGGGTTTCGGCGAGCCGGTGGACGACGAGATCTCCAGCGGCTGGAACATCTCGGGCGACGGTCGATCGGTCGTCGGCCTGGGCTGGACGCTGCTCGGCACGGCCGACGCGCACGCGATGCAGTGGACCGAGGGCGTCGGCGTGATCGACCTGGGCACGGCGGCCATCGGCACGTCGGCGCGCGCCAGCGCGGTCGACCTCGACGGCAACGTCGTCGCGGGGTGGCAGGACGGCGCGGGCCGCCAGGGCGCCGTGTGGGTCGACGGCGTGCAGGAGCTGATCTCCACCGATGCCGGCCGGCCCGCGCTCGAGGCCTTCGGCGTCTCGGACGACGGGCGGTACGTCGTGGGCTTCGGCATCGGGGCGCCGGGCGTGGCGTATCGCTACAACGTCGACACCGACGAGTACCAGCCGCTGCCGAGCCCGCCCGCGGCGCAGCGGAACACCGCGGCCACGTCGACGACGGCCGACGGCTCGATCGTCGTGGGGGGCACCTGGCCGCTCGGGCCGGCGACCTTCGGCCGGGGTTTCGTGTGGCAAGAGGGCGTCGGAACGACGGCGGTCGAGGACTTCCTCGACGCTAGCGGCGTGGCGTACCCGCCGGGGTTCGTGTTCTCGTTCGTTGCGTCCATCTCGCCCAGCGGTGAGTGGATGACGGGCTGGGGGTACGAGGGCTCGATCGCGAATTCGCAGTCCTGGATCGTCCGCCTCGCGGGCTGCGTGGCCGACTTCGACGGCGACGGAGAGCTCACGCTCTTCGACTTCCTCGCCTTCCAGAATGCCTTCGACGCGGGCGAGCCGCGTGCAGACATCGACGGCGACGGCGTGCTCACGCTCTTCGACTTCCTGGCCTTCCAGAACGCCTTCGACGGGGGCTGCCCATGAGGCGCGGGACGGCGATCGCGGTGTGCGCATTGCTCGCGCTGCTTGCGGCGCCGTCGACGGCCGACGAGCCGTGGCTCGAACCCGGGCGATACCAGTGGGGCTACCGCTACTGGGCGTCGACCCTCACCCTCGAGGGCCGGGCGCGGGACTGGGAGATGCAGATCAGCTACCCGGCGACCTCTCGGGGCGAGGATGCGCCGATCGTGCCCAACGCCGGCCCGCTGCCCTTCATCGTGTTCGCGCACGCGGGCGGCTCGGACTACGACTGGTACGACTACCTCTTCCCGCTGCTCGCGAGCCGCGGCGTGATCATCGCCTCGGTGCGGCACAACGGGGACTGGCACTCCGGCCCGGGAGACGTGAGCGACCTGCACCGCGAACTCCTGCGGGCCACGACGAACCGAGTCCTGCAATGGTCGCAGTCGCCCGGGCACTTCCTGTTCGGCAAGGTGGACGACGAGCGGTACGGGCTCGCGGGCCACTCCCATGGGGCCGGCGCGGCGCTGTACCTCGTGGGCTCTTCTCCCGGCCCTCCGCTCGATCCCGAGTTCATGGTGCTCCTGGCGCCCTGCCCGCTGCCCTATGGCACGCCCATCGGTGACTACGCCGTGCGGTACCCCGGCATGCCCGCAACGCAGGTCGTGTACGGCTCTCGGGACGAGGACGGCTGCGTCGCCAACGGGCAGTCCATCGCGATCTACGAATACGGCGACCGGCTGCGGCACTACGCCTACGTCGATGGATCGGGGCACCACGCCTTCGACGACCATGGCGCGCTGGGCGCCACGGTCATCCCGCGACACGAGGCCCAGGACGCCGCCGCATCGGCCATCGTGCCGTTCGTGGTGCACCACTTCTTCGACGACGAGGCGGCGCTCGACGCCCTCCGCCGCAGCCACGATCTGCTCGAGGACGGCGCAACGGTGCACTACCAGATCCACGAGCCCGAGCGGCTGGTGATCGACAATTTCGAGGATGACTCGACCGAGTCGTTCGCCGACGCGATCGTCGGCATCCCCGGGCAGACCTTCGTCAACGGCTTCCTGAGCGACACCTTCGTCGACCGCGAGGTGGGCATCCGCGTGCTCCGCGAGGAGCTGCGCGCTCTTCTGGCCGAAGACGAGGGCGCCCGCGTGCTGTTCTTCCTCGACAACATCCGCGGCACCGATCTCTACCGGCCGGCGCTCAACGCCGAGGCCGCCACCGGTCGCGTCGGCGAGATCGTGCAGGTGTCGGATCGCCGCGAGTTCGCGACCCGCATCGTGGCCGGCGGCTGGGACCTGATCATCAGCGCGAACCAGGACGGCAGCTCGACGGCCAGCCATCCGTTCGACGCGCCGCTCGCCGCGTATGTCTGCGGCGGCGGCCGCGCGATCATCTCGGACTTCCGCGTGGGCTCGCCGACGCTGCCGGCCGTGCTGGCCTGCGCCGGGGCGGCGTACGACGGACAGACCAACTACGACCGCATGTTTCCCGTCGAGCGACTGTTCAACGACCACGTCGCCCTGTTCCGCAACCCCGGCTGGGGCATCTGGACCGCGAGCCTGGAAGAGGTGGGCGCGGGCGTGTCGTTCGCGAACAACGACCTCGATCGCGTCGGCGGCGTGGGCGATCCGTTCACCAACAGCCTCGGACTGCCGGTGGCCTACGCCCCGGAGCTGGACGTGGCCGACGAGCGGTGGATGCTCGACTTCCAGACGCTGTACTGGCCCACGTCCGGGCTGGACGTGGCGTGGACGACGACCGGGCTGGGCTTCTACGAGACGCTCTCGGACTCCGGCGGCCTGGACGCCCGCTGCTGGATGGACCTGAGTTTCCGGCTCGCGCAGCTGCACGGCGATCCGCGCAACCCCGTTGGCGCCGAGATCGACCTGTCCGTCGAACTGCACGACCAGTCCGGCCGCGTCGCGCGGCTGCGGCTGTCCGATGCGCCGCAGGGCCCGCTGGCCTACCCGGACGGGCCCGCCCCGGGGATCGGGTGGAAGACGATGTTCGAGACGTACCGCTTCCCGCTGGCGGCATTCGTCGCGGCCGAGCCCGAGCTGGACCTTACCAGACTCGCGGGACTCGCCATCGTCTTCGACGGCCGCGCGACCGGCCGGCTGGTCCTCGACGACATCGAACTGGCCGGTCGCGTGCGATCGGGAGCCGACGTCGACGGCAGCGGCGCCATCGACGCCTTTGACGTGCTCGCGATGGCCGACCTCGTCGCCCGCGGTGCGCCCGCGGCAGACCTGGACCGCAGCGGCCGTGTCGACACCCTCGACGTGCTTCGGCTGCTGGAGGTGCTGGGTGACCCCGACGCCTGCCCGTGAGCCCCAGCGGCACCGCCCGGCTCCCGAGGCGACATAAGAAGTCAGGAGATGTGCGGCACCGGCGGACCCCGAGCGTGTGACTCCGAAATCTCCCTATTGGAGCACGCAGATTCCCTTGTAATGACGCCCGAGTCTCGGTAGCATGCCCGCGAGTTCCCCGCGAGCGCAACGACGCGGGCTGGTGTTGGGGGTTTGCGGTCGCCCGTGGGGCGGGACGGAGAGCCATGCAATTCGCACGCGCACTGGTCGGCGCCCTGGTGGGCGGCATCATCGGGGCCACCATCTGGGGGGTCATCGCCTACCACACGGGCTACGAGATCGGCTGGATCGCCTGGGGCGTGGGCGTGCTGTGCGGCATCGGGGCCGTCGCGGGCTCGGGCGGCCGCACGGGGGATGGCACGGGCATCCTGGCGGCGGTCGTCGCGCTGGCGGCCATCGCCGGCGGCAAGCTGGCGGCCTGGGAGGTGAGCTACAGCGACGCCGAGCAGATGTTCGAAACCACCGAGTTCGACGACGATATCCTCATGTCGCTGATCGCCGACGACGTGGCGCAGCAGTACATGGAAGAAGGCATCGAGATCGACTGGCCCGTGGGCATGACCTACGAGGATGCCTGGCTGGAGGAGGACTATCCCGCCGACCTCTGGGACGACGCGATGGCCCGATGGGAGTCGTCCTCGCCCGCGGACCAGCAGATCATCCGCGAGGCCTACCGCAACAAGTTCGAGGAGGACCGCGAGGCCGTTCGTGCGGCCATGCGGGAGATCTTCACCGAGACCCGCAACGAGAACTTCCTGTCGGGCTTCGATGCGCTGTGGATCTTGTTCGCGGTGATGTCGGCGTTCGGCATCGGCCGTGGTGGCGTCGGCGGCGGCGACTAAAGAAAGCCAAGCAGCCCGGCGGGGTCCGCCACGATCGGCGCACCGATGCCGCGGCAGTGCCGTTCGCACGCAGCCCGGTGTGCGGCGGCTACCCCGGCCGCTTCTCGATCGACGACGTGAGCACCTCGGGCCGACCCTCGCGGATCACGATGTCGTCCTCGATGCGGATGCCCTGGATCTCGGTGCGCAGGGCGTCGATCGTGCTCCAGTTGACGGCGTCGGCGAAGCGCTGCCGCGTGGCGTCCGGATCGATCAGCTGCGGAATGAAGTAGAGCCCGGGCTCGACCGTAAACCCATGGCCGGCGGCCAGCGGCATGTCGACACGAACGCGGACCTCGCCGGGGCCGGGACGGGGCGCACGCCCGGGCTGGCGGCCACCCGCGCCCCGGACGCCAAGCCCGATCATGTGGCCCACGCCGTGCGGGAAGAACAGCGCCGCGATGCCCCGCTCGACGAGTTCAGCGGGGTCGCCCTTCAGGGCGCCCAGTCCGGCCAGCCCCTCGAGCACTCTCTCGCTCGCGTGGCGGTGCACGTCGTGCCACTCGACTCCAGGCACGCACATCGCGATGGCGCTCTCCTCGGCGTCGCAGACGATGTTGATCAGGTCCCGCTGTACGCTGGTCGGCTCGCCGACGGGCCACGTGCGCGTGACGTCCGCGGCGTAGCGCCGCACCTGGGCGCCGGCGTCGATGAGCACGCACTCGCCGCGGTGCACCACGCGCTCGCTCGGGAAGAAGTGCAGCACGGCCGCGTTGGCGCCGCAGCCGACGATGGTGTCGTAGGCGGTCGCATCGCCACCACCGCGAAAGAACTCGGCCTCGAGTTCGATCTGGATCGCCCGCTCCGTAACGCCATCGGCCGTTCCGCTGGTGATGTGCTCGCGCGCCCAGGCGTGGCCGTGGGCCGTCGCTTCGGCCGCGCGCTGCATGAGGTCGATCTCGCGATCATCGAGCACGCGGCGGGCATGCAGGAACGCGTCATCCAGCGCCGCGGCCAGCGGCCCGTCGACCCCGTGCGACACGTTGATGCCCGCGGGCGGGTTGCCTAGCGCCGCGATCGCCCGCCCGCGACCGGCGCCGACGCGAGGCGCGAGCCAGGCCGCGAATTCGGCTAGCGGGCGACCCTCCCATTCGACGTCACCCTCCCAGGTCCGGCGAGCATCGGTGACCTCTGGCGCGAAGGCGTGCCACGGGTTCTCGGCTTCGGCCTCCTCGAGATCGATCGCCAGCACGCCGCCCGGGCACTCCTGTTCGGCCAGGTAGTAGTAGTGGGAGTGCGCGATGTACGGGTAGGTGCGATCGTGCGCCCCGGCGACCGGGATCATCTCGCCCGCGCCGACGAGCACGATCGGCAGCGGTGCGCCATCGCCCGCGAGTTCGCGAGACTTTTTGGCGAGCGCGGCGGCGATGCGGCGGCGGCGAGCGGGCAGGTAGTCGGCTGGCATCGCCGACTCTAGCGGCCGTGCCGTCGTGCAGCCGATCGATTGAGCGAGCGGGTGATCGCCCCGTAATTGTGCGCACCGGCCGAGAGCAGATCGCACCGCCACGCGGCCGCGCACTCGGGGCAGACGCAGCGCTCGTCGTCCTCGGGCAGCAGGCCGGACATGTCGTACTCGCACGCCGCGCAGCGGCCCGCCAGCAGCCGCAGCCGCGCGCGCCACGAGCGGGTGCGGGCCGACGCGATCCACAGGTACATCGCCGGCAGCCCGACGCCGGTCAGCAGCAGCACGAGCATCGCCCCGCCGACGGCGAGCACGATGTCGAGCGATTCGCCGGGCATCGGCCCGCCGCGGACGATCCGCAGCCCGCTCCACCCCGTGCGGACGGTCGCCCACGCGAGCCCCGCCGCCAGCAGCAGCATCGCCAGGAACACCCACCGCCCCGGCATGGCGAGGAACGCCCGCCCGTGCCACGGCAGCACGAGGCGCGGCGGCCGGAGCGGGCGATCGCGGCCGCGGTCGTCGGTGATGGTGGGGGCGTCCGATCGCACGGACGAGCGTAGCGAGTCCGACGCCACGTCCGGCCTGCTGGCGTAGGCGTGCATTGGCGTCCGCGATGGTCGATATGGAGTTGCCCGTGCCGGGACCTTCGCTGCGATCGCTGGCCACCGTGCTCGCTTGCTGGCGACTTACTCGTTGGCGGCTTCGGCGGCGACTCGCCCGACCCAGATGCCGCCCTCTCCCTCCGCTCGCCACGCGCTCAGCTGGTGGTTGCGGAGCAGCTCGAGGATCGCCAGAAACAAGCCGATGGCCTCCAGGCGGTTGCGGCCGGTGAAGACGTCGACCAGCGCCAGCGCTGGGCGGCCGCCGGCGGCCTCGACGCGCTGCAGCCGATCGAGGACGTCGGCCTGGTGCAGTTCGATGGGTGTGTCGTCGTCGACGATGGCGTGGTCGCCCAGACGATCGAACTGGATGGCCTCGGCGATGTGCTCGAAGGCGGCGACGATGTCGGCCAGGCTCAGGTCCTCGAGGTCGACGGGCGCGTCGTCGTCGTCGGTCTCGATGTCGGGCCGAGCCGCGGGCGCGACGCGGACCCGCGCCTGCCAGTCGGCCAGCCGGGATTCGAGGGCGTCGGCGCGCTCGCGGGTCCGCTTGTACTCGAGCAGCTGCTTGACGAGCTCGGCCCGTGGATCGTCCTCGACGCGCTCGGCCTCGTCGCGATCGGCCCGGTCCTCATCGGTCATGTTCTCGGCGGCGATGACGCGGCTCTTGATCTGCACGAGCGTGGCGGCCATCACCAGGAACTCGCCGGCGGCCTCGATGTCCACGCGGCTCAGATCGCCCACCGCGGCGACGTACTGGTCGGCGATGTCGGCGATCGGGATGTCGTGGATGTCCACCTCGCGCACGCGCACCAGATGCAGCAGCAGATCCATGGGCCCCTGGAAGGCCTCGACGGTGATGGCGGGGCCGGTGGGCTCCATCGGGCAGGTTAGGTGCGGATAGGTGCGGTTGGCGGCCGCCGGTCTACCCTTTTGCGTGGCTTCGATGACCAACCAGCAGCGACGCGAGGCTCCCGCGCCGGCCGAGGTTTCGGCGCTCGATCTCGCGCGGCGAGTACTCCGTGAGGAAGCCGCCGCCGTCGCCGGGCTGGCTGAGCTGCCCGAGGGCTTCGAGCGTGCGGTCGGCATCCTCGACGAGTGCGCGCGGGCCGACGGCACCGTGCTCGTGACGGGCCTGGGCAAGAGCGGCCTGGTGGGCGCCAAGATCAGTGCGACGATGGCCTCGCTCGGCATCCCGAGCCACGCCGTCCACCCAACCGAGGCGGCCCACGGCGACCTCGGGCGGTTCCGCCCGCAAGACGCCGTCATCGCGCTGTCGTTCTCGGGGCGGACCGAGGAGGTCGTGGGACTCTGCGCGATCCTCCGGCAGGACGGCCTGCCGATCGTGTCCATCACCGGCGCGCCGCCGCTAAACAGCCAGCAACCCAACCCGCTGGCACGGCTGTCGACGGTGCCGCTCTACCTGGGCATCGAGCGCGAGGCCGCGCAGCCGCGGTTCAGCGCACCGACATCCTCGACCACCGCGACCATGGCACTCGGCGATGCCCTCGCGATCGCGGCAGCGCACCGCAGAGGCTTCGGGGATGCCGAGTTCGCCAAGCGGCACCCCGGTGGTTCGCTGGGTGGCGCGCTGCGGCCGGTGCTCGACGTGGCCCGCTGCCACGTGGGCCAGAACCTGCCGCTGGCGACCGAGAGCACCACGGTGCTCGACGCGCAGGTGCGGGCCGAATCGCCCGGCGGGCGTCGTCCCGGGGCCATCCTCGTCGTCGACGGCGACGGCCGGCTCGCGGGCATCTTCACCGACGGCGACCTGCGAAGGCTGGTGCTGGATGATGCCGCCCAGCTCGGCCGGCCCATCGGCGAGGTCATGACCAGGCGGCCGCGGACCGTGTCGGCCGACGCCCGGGCCCGCGAGGCCGTCTCGCTGGTGCTCGAGCACCGACAGGACGAGATCCCGGTGGTCGACGCCGACGGCCGCCCCGTCGCGCTGCTGGACGTGCAGGACCTCGTCGCCCTGCGGCTCGTCGACGCCCGCGGCTAGAGCAGATTCGATCCAGATGTAGCGTGTGCGGCCGTCTAGGCCCGCCGGATTCACTCCGGCGAGGCCGTATGAGAGCGAGTGTGCGGCCGGAAGGCCGCTACGGAGCGCTCGAAGATGCTCCAGGGCCCGCCCAGGTGGACGCCCCTCCGCCGGCGGGTCTACTATCCTGTTCGTGTTTGATGCGGGCCGTCGCGCCCGCGCGAGTTTGTCCGCGATAGCTTGAACAGGACGGGTGCATGGCAATCGAAGCGGATGCGAAGCAGCAGGTCATCGGCGACTATCGCCGGCACGACGGCGACACCGGCTCTCCCGAGGTCCAGATCGCGATCCTGACCTCGCGGATCAAGGAGCTGAGCGCCCACCTGCGGGAGCACCGCCACGATTTCCACAGCCGCCGCGGCCTGATTCTGATGGTCGGCAAGCGGAATCGCTTGCTGCGGTACCTGTCGCGGACCGATCATGAGGCATATCGGAACCTGATCCAGAGGCTCGGGCTCCGCAAGTAGGCGTCCGCGACGGACGCCTGGACGCATAGCTGTGGGGCGGTCCCGCCGCACCGGGCGGCGGGGTGAGGCGCCCCACGAGACATCCGGGAGGCGATTCGCGGCAATCGGGCCGCGGGGCTCCCGCCCATCCGCGAGGGATCGCCGGTCGAGGGAGCAGTCGGCGGAACGCAGCGGCATGCGTGTAGCAACGCTGGTGCCTTCCGCCCTCTGCCCCTTCCTCCATCGACCCTACGGCAACCTCGCACCGGCGACGCCCGAGCGGCCGCCGGCTTCTTGCTGTAGGTCCTGCAACGGCGTTCGCCCGGCACGCAGGATCTGAGGAAAGGTACTGCCATGGCAGATGTTCTGATTTCCGAGCAGGTCAAGATCGAGCGCGAGATCGCCGGTCGCACGCTCTCGCTCGAGACCGGTGTCGTCGCGAGGCTCGCCTCGGCGGCGGTGATCGCCCGCTACGAGGGCAGCGCAGTGCTGGCCACCGTCGTCCGGGCCGACCCCCGCGAGGGGCTCGATTTCTTCCCCCTCACCGTGGACTACCGCGAAAAGCTGACCGCCGCGGGCAAGTTCCCCGGCGGCTTCCGCAAGCGTGAGGGCCCGCCGAACGAGAAAGAGATCCTCACGATGCGGATGATCGATCGCCCGATCCGTCCGCTGTTCCCCGATGGCTTCGTCGACGAGATCCAGATCCAGTGCTGGGTCATGAGCCACGACGGCGAGAACGACACCGACGTGCTGGCCTCGGTCGCCGCGTCGGCGGCGTTGGCCATCAGCGACGCCCCCTTCGAGGGCCCGATCGCCACCGTTCGCGTCGGCCGCGTGCACACCGAGGACGGCCCGGTCTTCGTCGCCAACCCGACCCAGAGCCAGATGGACTTCTCCGACCTGGACATGGTCCTCAGCGGGCACTGCGACGGCATCAACATGATCGAGGTCGGCGCCGCCGAGGTGCCCGAGGACGACGTCCTCGACGCCATGGAGCTGGGCGAGGAGACCATCGGCGAGATCCTCTCCCTCATCGACGACCTCGTGGCCGAGGTCGGCCAGGAGAAGCGCGACGGCACGCTGCTGCTGCCCGATGACGATGTCACCGCGATCGTCGAGAAGGCGGCCAAGGCCAAGATGCTCAAGGCGCGGCAGATCCCCGGCAAGCACGACCGCGGCGACGCCATCCGCGCCCTCCGCGACGAGGTGCTCGAGAAGCACTTCGCCATCGCCGAGGACGGCACACCAGGCGAACACATCACCTCGGTCAAGCGGCGGAGCATGGCCAAGGACGCCTTCCGAACGCTCGAGAAGAAGGCCGCCCGCCAGCTCCTGGTCGAGAAGGGCATCCGCGCCGACGGCCGCGGCCTCGACGACCTGCGACCGATCTACGGCGAGGTCGGCTACTTCGACCGCACGCACGGCTCGGCGCTCTTCCAGCGGGGCGAAACGCAGAGCCTCGTGTCCTGCACGCTGGGCACGGGCAAGGACGAGCAGATCGTCGACGGCCTGCTGCCCGAGTACAGCAAGAAATTCACGCTGCACTACAACTTCCCGCCCTTCTGCGTGGGCGAGGCGAGGCGGATCACCGGTCCCGGCCGCCGCGAGATCGGCCACGGCGCCCTCGCCGAGCGGAGCTTGCTTGGCATCCTGCCCGGCCCCGACGAGTTCCCCTACACCGTCCGGCTGGTGAGCGACATCACCGAGAGCAACGGCTCGTCCTCGATGGCGTCGATCTGCGGCGGCTGCCTGGCGCTCATGGACGCCGGCGTGCCCATCCGCAACGTGTGCGCGGGCATCTCGGTCGGCCGCGCCACCGACGAGAAGGGCGGCAGCGAGACCTACATCACCGACATCATCGGCGAGGAGGACTTCTTCGGCGACATGGACTTCAAGGTCGCCGGCACCCGCGAGGGCATCACCGGCATCCAGCTCGACCTCAAGGCCCGCGGCCTGAACCTCGACCAGATCGAGCAGATCTTCGAGCAGGCCCGCACCGCGCGGCTGCGGATCATCAACATCATGGAGCAAGTCCTGCCCGCGCCGCGCGAGGAGATCTCCCGCTTCGCGCCGCGGATCGAGCAGATCAAGATCAATCCCGAGAAGATCGGCAAGCTCATCGGCCCGGGCGGCAAGACCATCCGCGGCCTGCAGGACAAGTGGGGCGTGCAGATCGACGTCGAGGAGGACGGCACCGTCTCGGTGTCCTCGACCAACGCCGACAGCCTGGCCGCCGCCAAGCAGGAGATCGAGGCCCTGGCCGAGGAGATCAAGGTCGGCTCGGTCTACACCGGCAAGGTCGTCTCGGTCCGCGACTTCGGCGCCTTCATCGAGATCGCGCCCGGCACCGACGGCATGTGCCACATCTCCGAGCTCCAGGACGGCTACGTCGAGAAGGTGACCGATGTGGTCGAGGTCGGCGACGAGGTGACCGTGAAGGTCATCCTGGTGGACGACCAGGGCCGCATCAAGCTCAGCCGCAAGCAAGCGATCGCCGGCGATGGCGGCGGCTCCGATGAGGCCGACGACGACGGCCGTGGCCGGCGCCGCGGTCGTGGGCGCGATCGGGGCGAGCGTCGCGACGACGGCCGCTCGGAGCGCAGCTCGGATCGCGAAGGCGACCGGGGCGAGGATCGCGACGACGAGGACCGGTCGCGGTCGCGTCGCCGCCGCCGGGGCCGACGGCCCGCGTCCGTCGATTGATTTCAAGAAATCTAAGACGCTGACCCACCTCGGGTTACCTCACGCGGCGATGGCATGAAGGTTCTGCAAACCTTCGCCGTGTGGGGCATCCTGCGCTAGGACCCCGAACCCATCTCTGGTAGACTGGGTAAGACGGTGCTGGGCCGCGCGGTGAGTTTGGCCGCGGTGGGCCGGCGGGGGGCGCGGGCGACGCCCGCAGGACGAACGAAGGACGAACGTACATGTCCGAGCGGTCGGCGGATGCGCTGGTCGGCCACGAGGGTGAAGTGAAGTGGTTCGACGCCAAGAAGGGCTTCGGCTTCATCATCGGCCCCGACGAGCAGGACATATTCGTGCACTTCTCGGTCATCCAGGGCGGCGGCTACCGCGTGCTGCGTGACGGCGCGGTCGTGGACTACGACGCCGAGAGGACCGACAAGGGCTGGCGAGCGACGAGGGTCGAGCGACGGGAGAGCATCGAGGTGCCGCGGCACGCGCCGCGCACGCCCCGGCGGGCCACCTAGCCGGTTCGAGGCAGCCGGATCCGAACCAGCCGGATCCGAACCAGCCGGTACGCCGCAGGCGGACCAGCGCCGCCGATACCATCTCGGCGTGGCTTGGTTTGGCGTGTCGTGGCTCGATGGCATCGCCGGTTTCGGCGTAGGCGTGCTCTTCGCGACCGGCGTGGCGTGGTGGGGCGTGCGCCTGCTCACCGAGCGGGCCCGCAGCGCCGAGCGCCGCGCCCGCGCCGCCGAGCACATGGCCGACATCGGCTCGATGACCGGCGGCCTCGCCCATGAGATCAAGAACCCGCTGTCCACCATCGGCCTGAACGCCCAGTTGCTGGCCGAGGCCATCGAGGAACTGCCGGGCGACGAGCAGGAGCGGCAGCGACTCGTCCGGCGATCCGCGACGCTGCTCCGCGAGGTCGATCGGCTCCGCGATATCCTCGCCGATTTCCTCGAGTTCGCCGGCGAGCTGCGGATCTCGGCGGCGCCCACCGACCTCAACGTGCTGGTCGAGGAGCTCGCCGACTTCTTCCTGCCCCAGGCCGAGTCCGAGGGCGTGCGGCTGCGCGTCGAGCGATCGCCCGCGCCCGCGGTGGCCAGCGTCGACGCCGCGAGGCTCAAGCAGGCGGTGCTCAACCTCATGATCAACGCGCTGCAGTCCATGGCGGGCGCGGCCGCCGCAGACCGGCCCAAGGAGTTGATGCTCCGCGTGCGGCCCCGGCGGGACGACGTCCTCGAACTGCACGTCACCGACACGGGCCCGGGCATGCCGCCCGACACCGCCGAGCGGGTGTTCCGGCCTTATTTCACAACCAAGGCGGGCGGCACGGGCCTGGGGCTGCCCACCGCGCGTCGCATCGTCGAAGCCAGCGGCGGCACGCTCGGATTTACGAGCGAGCTCGATCGCGGCACGGACTTCGTGATCGCGCTGCCGCACGCCTCGAGCGAAGGCCTGCGTCCGGCAACCGCGGATTCCCGAATCCACTCATCGGAGACCCGAGGACGACCACGCGGAGGATGGATGCGATGACGCGGATGACGATCGTGCTTGTGGCAACGGCGGGCGTGGCGAGCGCCCAGGACGCGTCCTTCGATGGGCTCGGCTTCGACGGCCTCGGCGGCGGGCTGGTTGGCAGCCGAGCGAACGGCGTGAGCCCGGACGGCGAGGCCATCGTGGGTGGCGATGACACCCAGTTGGGCACCATCGCCGCGTACTGGTTCGAGGGCTTCCGCTTCCCCAACCTCCTCTTCGATCCCGCGGGAGACTTCGCCTTCGGCACCGCGGAGGCCGTGAGCAGCGACGGTGACGTGATCATCGGCCTGCATGGTTTCTTCCGCGACGGCGTCTTCCTGCAGGTTGCGATGGCGTGGGACAACCTCGGCCTTGGCGTTGAGCTCAAGCCGCTGCCCGATGCCCGGCCGCTGGGTCGGCTCCTGACGTTCCCGGGCGACATCAGCAACGACGGCTCGGTCGCCGTGGGCGTGTCCTCCGATCGGAGCGGGACGCGGCAGCCCGTGACCTGGAATCCGGCGACCGGCGCGGTCCGCCCCCTCGCGCTGCTGCCGGGACGGAGCGGCGGCCAGGCCAGCCGCATCTCCGCGGATGGCCGCATCATCGCCGGGTGCCAATTCGGCGCCGGCGGCACCGACATGCTGGTCTTCTGGACCGACGGCGTGCCGGAAGCAGTGGACGTCGGCCTACCCCCCGAGTTCGAGCGCTTCGAGATCCATAGCCTGTCGCCCGACGCCAGCGTCGTTGGTGGCTCGGTGACGCCGCGAGACTTCGACCCATTCTCCAACCCGATCCGCCCCGCGATCTGGCGGCGTGGCTCGGGGCTGGAGGTGCTCGGCACGCCGCCCGGCGCCCCGTTCCCGACCGGCAACGACATGGTGCAGGGCATCTCGGAGCGCGGACTCATCGCGGTCGGGACGACCTCGGTGTCGGCCGCCGGCTCGCCGTTCTCGGCGACGGTGTGGCTGCCCGATGGATCCGTGCGCACGGTGGCCGACTGGCTCATCGACGACTTCGGGCTTGTCGAGGTCGGCGACTGGCGGGGGCTGCTGGAGGCGACAGCGATCTCCGACGACGGCACGGTCATCGTCGGCTACGGCATCAATCCGCTGGGCATCAAGGAGGCCTGGCGGGCGGAGGTGCCGTCCTTCCTGTGCCGGGTGGATATGGACGGCGACGGCGAGGCCACGCTCTTCGACTTCCTGGCCTTCCAGAACCTGTTCGATGTCGAGGACCCGCGGGCCGACTTCGACGGCGACGGCCGCTACACCCTGTTCGACTTCCTGGCCTTCCAGACCGAGTTCGACGTCGGCTGCCCCTAGCGCCGCGGACCGAGGATCGGCTGGTCAGGCGGGTGGCGTGGCCGGGCCGATCCGCGTCCGCACATCCCAGAGCTCCGGGAAGAACAGGTGGTCGATCATCTCGCGGAGGAAGGGCACGCCCGAGCTGCCGCCCGTGCCGCGCTTCATGCCGATGATACGGTGCACGACGCGGAGGTGGCGGAAGCGCCACAGGCCGAACTGCTCGTCGATGTCCACGAGCTTCTCGGCCATCTCGTAGGCCTCCCAGTAGCGGTCGGGCTGCTCGTAAATCTGGCGCAGGGCAGCGATCACCCGGTCATCGGGCTCGTGGACCACCGCGAGGTCGCGCTCCAGCACGTCGGCCGGGATCGGCAGCCCGCGGCGGCCCAGGTAGCGGAGGAACACGTCATACAGGCTCGGCGCCCGCAGTGCCGTTTCGAGCCGTGCGTGCGCCTCGGCGTCGTGGCCGTGGACCTTGAGCATGCGGGCATCCTTGTTGCCCAGCAGAAACTCGACGAGCCGGTACTGGAAGGACTGGAACCCGCTGGCGGGGCCGAGCACGTCGCGGAATTGGACGTACTCGGTCGGCGTCAGCGTCGCCAGCACACTCCACTGGTTGAGCAACTGCGAGAGGATGTGCTTGACGCGGGCGAGGATCTTGAAGCACGGCGAGAGATCGTCCCGCTCGACCGCGGCGATGGCGGCCTCGAGCTCGTGCACCATCAGCTTGAACCACAGCTCGGTGGTCTGGTGCTGGATGATGAACAGCATCTCGTCGTGGTGCGGCGGATCCGACAGCGGCTGCTGCGCAGCAAGGATCTTGTCGAGGCGGAGGTAGCCGCCGTAGGTCAGTCGATCCGCGAGATCGGTCCGCAGCGAGTCCTCGAAGGCGCGCTCGGGCATCGCCTCAGCCGTTCCACGAGCGCAGATCGGGCCCGACGTAGTTCGCCCGCGGCCGGATCAGCCGATTGTTGGCGTGCTGCTCCATGATGTGCGCCGCCCAGCCGGTGATGCGCGAGGCCACGAAGATGGGCGTGTACTGCGGCACCGGGATGCCCAGCGCGAAGTACGTCATCCCGCAGGGGAAGTCGACGTTGGGATGGATGCTCTTCTCGGTAAGCATGATGTCCTGGACGATCTCACCCAGGTCGAACCAGCGAACGAACTCGGGGCCGCGTCGCTCGGCGGCGGCGCGGCCGAGGCGGTGCAGGATGGGCGCGCGGTGGTCGCCGTTCTTATAGACGCGATGGCCGAAGCCCATCAGCTTGCGCTTCTCGGCAAACGCTCGCTGCATCCAGCCCAGCACCGACGCGCGATCGAAGCCCTCGCCGAGGTCGCCCATGATCTCGCGGAGCATGTCCATGGCCGCCTCGTTGGCGCCGCCGTGCAGCGGCCCCTTCAGGGCGGCGATGGCGCCGGTGACGGCGCCGTGCATGTCGCTGAGCGTGGCGGCGATCACGCGGCTGGTGAAGGTTGAGGCGTTGTAGTCGTGCTCGGCGTAGAGCGTGAGCGAGACGTCGACGACCTTCTCGGCCTCGGCGTCGGGCCGCTCGCCGCTCATCAGGTAGAGCATGTTGGCGGCGTGCGACAGGTTGGCGTCGCCGCCGGTGTCGGGCGCGACTAGGTCGCGGCCGTCGATGGCGTTCTGCATGTGCCCGATGATGGTGGGGATCTTGGCCAGCAGCCGCTTGGCCTTGCGGAGGTTGGCCTCGGCGCTGTTGTCCTGGCTCTCCTTGTCCAGGTTGGCCAGGATGCTCACGGCCGTCCGCAGCAGGTCCATCGGCACGGCGCTGCCGGCCTCGACCATCGGCCGCACCGTCATCAGGTAGTCGATCACCGGGCTCGGCAGGGCCCGGTTGGCGACGAGCTCGTCCTTGAAGAAGCGCAGGTCCTCGTCGCCGGGCTTCTCGCCGACCAGCAGCAGGTAGGCCACCTCCTCGAAGGTGGCGTTGTCGGCCAGATCGTGGATCTCGTAGCCGCGGTAGATCAGCGCATCCTGCTCGACGTTGCAGATGCTGGTGTCGCCGGCGATGATGCCCTCGAGGCCGGCCTTCGGGGGTGCGGTGGTCGACATGGGCCATGCTCCGTCGGTAAATGTTCGGATGCGCGAATTCGACCAGACGCGGAACGCGGGCTGGCCGTGCCGCAGTGTATTCTCGGAGCTGCGGGCAGACCGGCGAATCGGCCGCATCGCCGCAGCATGGCGGCTCGGAGGCCCGCGGTCTACCATCGGGGCCGCTCTGCGCGAGTACCCAAGTGGCCAACGGGGGCAGACTGTAAATCTGCTGGCATACGCCTTCGGGGGTTCGAATCCCTCCTCGCGCACTTCCGCCGGCCCGCCCCGGGCACCCCGGGGCTACGGACCAATTCGGTTTTCGGACGCATAGGGTGAATACCACCTCCTCGGCACGTCCGATCGGCTTGTCCGCCGGCGTGTTGCCGAGCATCCTGTATAAACCCGACGGGGCGGGCGTACAAACCCACGGGGGCGGTTACGCCATAGGCGGGTTGTCCGTAGGCCTGATAAAGAAACCCCGGTCCCCTGGCCCCCGCGTGGATGCGGGCGGGCTCTAGCACCGGAAGAGGACGAGCAATGCACCGACACATCCGTTCGCAGAACTTCGTTGCCTCCGCGGCCGCCCTCGTGGCCTGCAGCGGCTTCGCCGTGGCCGCGCAGACGGGACCGAGCACCCTACAGGTCGGCCAGGGCTACGTGCAGACGTGGACCGAGAACGGCACCCCGATGGTGGCCATCAGCCTGGACGGCCAGGGCGTCGATCGCGTGGTGGAGCAGCGGCCCACGATCCGCCTGCGCTACGCCGAGTTCGACCCGGCCGTCACCACGCCGGCGGTGCCGCGGGAGCTGCGGGCGACCGCGGACAGCCGCGCGTTCATCGTGCAGTACGTCTCGCAGCCGCTGGAGGCCTACGGCCAGGCGATCGCCGACCTCGGCGGCCAGGTCGAGCGCTTCCTGGCCGACCAGGCCCAGATCGTGACCATCGATCCCGCACAGGTCGACGCGGTTGCGGATCTGCCCTTCGTGCGGTGGGTGGGCGAGTACCACCCCGCGTACAAGCTGCACGAGCCGGACCTGCAGCGGCTGATCCTGTCGGGCGACTCGACGGTGATCCAGAACTACTCGATCCTCGCGCTCAACGACGATCCCGAGACGATGGCCGCCCTGCAGGCGCACATCACCGCGATCGGCAGCGAGGTGACGGCCCTGGTGCCCGAGGTCGGCCGCCTGGAGGCAACGCTGACCGACGGCCAGCTGCTCTCGCTCGCCCAGCGGTCCGA
This sequence comes from Planctomycetota bacterium, assembly GCA_039819165.1. Lineage (NCBI taxonomy): Bacteria > Pseudomonadati > Planctomycetota > Planctomycetota bacterium. Next base: position 531,342 of record JBCBSM010000001.1, on the reverse strand, counting down.
GGTCCTCTACATGGACTTCCGCGGCCAGCCCGAGGACGACGCGGACATCGCCCGTGAGATCGGCGGCGCGAACTACATCGAGGACGAGCTGGGCTTCACGGGCCAGGGCGTCCGCGGCGAGGTGATGGACAGCGGCCTGTTTACCGCCCACCAAGAGTTCGCCGACATGGACGTGCTGCTGCACGGCCCGGTGGACTCGCAGTCGCACGGCACCGCGGTGTTCAGCATCGTGTTCGCGCCGGGCGTGCGGGCCGACGCCCGCGGCTTCCTGCCCGACGCCGAGCAGCAGATCATGGCCGACTACGGCGGTCCCGCCCGGAGTGATCGGTACACGCACACCGAAGAGCTCGTCGATCCGAGCGACATCTACCGCGCCGTGTTCCAGACCAACAGCTGGGGCGATCCGCGCGAGACGACGTACACGACGATCTCGGCCGAGATGGACGACATCCTGTTCGACTTCGACATCCTGATCACCCAGTCGCAGTCCAACTCGGGCAGCACCCCGTCGCGTCCGCAGGCCTGGGCGAAGAACATCGTCTCGGTGGGCGGCATCGTGCACCAGGGCACGCTGACCCGCAGCGACGACTGCCACTGCTTTGGCGGCAGCACGGGCCCCGCCGGCGACGGCCGCATCAAGCCCGACCTGGCGCACTTCTACGACCAGACCACGGCCGCCACCACCGGCGGGGTCACCGCCTACACCCAGTTCGGCGGCACCAGCGGCGCGACGCCCATCACCGCGGGCCACTTCGGCCTCTTCTTCCAGATGTGGTCCGAGGGCGTGTGGAACGGCGGCGTGCCGCTGCCGGGCGCCTCGGTCTTCGACAACCGCCCGTCGGCGACGACCGCGAAGGCGATGATGATCAGCAGCGCCTTCCGCTACGACCCCGACACCACCGACATGACCCGCTTCACGCAGGGCTGGGGCATGGCCGACCTCCGCAAGATGTACGACGAGCGGGATCGCTTCTTCATCGTCGACCAGGCGGACGTGATCCAGCCGCTGGCGACCAACGCCTATAGCGTCAAGGTGGCCTCGGGCGAGCCCGACCTCCGCGTGACCATGGCCTACCCCGACCCGCAGGGCACGGTGTCGGCCACCATCGATCGCATCAATGACCTGACGCTCAAGGTCACCTCGCCCACCGGCGAGGTGTACTGGGGCAACAACGGCCTGGCCACGGGCAACCTCTCGACGCCCGGCGGCGATCCCAACACCCTCGACACCGTCGAGAACGTCTTCATCGAGAACCCGGCGGGCGGCGTGTGGACCGTCGAGGTCATCGCCTCGGAGATCAACGAGGACGGCCACCCGGACACCCCCGGGCTCGATGCGGTCTACTCGATGGTCGTCGCCGGCGTCACGCCGACCATCGGCCTGTCGCTGGTCAGCGAGGTGCCCGGCGTGCTCGATCCGGGCGCCGAGCTCGGCATCGCGGTCGAGGTCGTCGAGGGCGACGAGACCCTCGTCGGCACGCCGACCATCTTCTACGACGTCGAGGGCGCGGGCTTCGTGAGCGCCGCGATGACGGCCGATGGCGACCAGTGGATCTTCGATCTGCCGGCCGCTCAGTGCGACTTCCTGCCGCAGTTCTACGTCGAGGCTCTCGGCAGCGGTGGCACCCAGGTGAGCATTCCGCCGCTGGGCGCAATCGAGCCGTTCTCGGTCGATCGCGTGGGCACCTTCGAGGTGGCCGCGAGCTACGACTTCGAGGACGCCGCCGGCTGGGACGTGGCCGACACGTCCGTCGCGTTCGGCAGCTGGGAAGCCGGCGTGCCCGTCGACGGCGGCCGCGGCGATCCCTCGGCCGACTTCGACGGCTCGGGCGCCGCGTTCGTCACGGGCAACCTGGCGACCGAGGACCTCGACGGCGGCCCGACGGTGCTGACCTCGCCGGTCATCGACCTGTCGAACGCGCCGGGCGACTCGGAGATCAGCTACGCCCGCTGGTTCTTCAACGACGACGGCGACGACTTCCTGACCATCGAGGTCTCCGACGACGGCGGCTCCAGCTGGACGCTGCTCGAGTCGGTGACCGACGACGGCGGCGCCGTCGAGTGGCAGCAGGCCAGCTTCCCGATCACCGATTTCGTCGAGCTGACCAGCGCCTTCCGGATCCGCTTCTCGGTGGCCGACAACCCCAACGACTCGATCACCGAGGCGGCGATCGACGCGCTGTCCATCTCCGGCTTCCGCTGCGATGGCGACTGCCTCGCCGACTTCGACGGCGACGGCGAGCTGTCCATCTTCGACTTCCTGGCGTTCCAGAACGCCTTCGATGCCGGCGATCTCGCCGCCGACCTGGACGGCGACGGCTCGCTGAGCCTCTTCGACTTCCTGGAGTTCCAGAACCTGTTCGATGCCGGCTGCCCGTAATCGGTCCTAGCCGATCCGTGACCCATCCACGACGCCCGTCCCGAAAGGGACGGGCGTCTTTATTTGAGAACGTGATCCAAAACCAGGGAAATCACATGCCACCACGGTGGCATCAAAATGACACCACGCGAATCAATATGTAACGCGCGAGATTCAACGGCCGTGTATGAGGGGTGCGGCCTAGTCACCGCATCCGCCCCGGAATCGGCTCGTACCGATCGCCGGGGAGAGCGAATCACAAGCCGACGGCCCGAAGGCCAAGCGGCCCAGAGACATGGGGAGCGTTCCTTGCACCGTTATCAGAAGACACTCTGCGTGCTGCCATGCATCGCCGGCGCTGCCCTGTCGGCGACCGCAGCCGCGGACGACGTGGTGGGCGATCGCCTGACCGACCTCTATCCGGGCCTGCGGACCGTCGAGCACGTTAGCGGACGCATGGAGGCGTTCTACGGCGTGCCCATGCTCGCCGCCGCGACCCCGGAGGCGGCCGCCGAGCTGTTCCTGTTCGCGCACGCGCAGGAGTTCGGCGTCGGCGAGTTCGACTGGGAGTTCACCCAGCAGACCACGGTCCGTAACGGCCGGTTCACCGCCTTCCAGTTCGAGCAGTCCATCGATGGCCTGGCGGTCCAGGGCGGCAACGGCCGCATCCTGGTGCTCGATCGTGGCAGCGACCACGCCGTCGTCTACGCCTCCGGCAAGCTGGCGATGAACGACGATGGCGACCTGGACGACATCGTCTTCGTCAACGCCGACCAGGCTCTCGACGCCGCCCAGGGCGACGTCCGCTTCGCTGACTTCGTCGAGTGGTCCGAGCCCGAGCTCATCGCCTTCTTCAACAAGGGCGATGGCGCCAAGTCGGCCGTGACCCGGCCGGCATGGCGCACCAAGGCGCGGCACGTGGGCTTCCCGATCGTCTCGGAGGCCTACGAGATCATCATCGACGCCGAGACCGGCGAGCAGCTCTTCGTCGGCTCGCTGGTGCACAGCACCGACGTGGACGGCACGGCCCGCGGCCTGGCCACCCCCGGCACGGCGCCCGACATCGCCACCAACCCCGCCACCGAGCAGGATCTGCCCCTTCTCGAGGTCATGATCCGTGGCGGCGCCAGCGCCGTCACCGAACTGGATGGCAGCTTCACCATCCCCTTCGGCGGCACCGATCCCGTGACCGTCGACGCCGAGCTCTCGGGTCCCTTCGTCCGCATCGTCAACGATCGCGGCAGCGAGCTAACCGCCAGCACCACCGTCACGCCCCCCGGGCCGGCCATGCTGCTCTTCAACGAGACGCCCAGCGAGTTCGAGACCTCGCAGGTCAACACGCTGATCGGCACCAACCTGACCTACGACCTCATGAAGACGCGAGCGCCGGGCTTCACGGGCCTGGATCGCCAGACCGTCGCCAACGTCAACCTCAACGACTCGTGCAACGCGTTCTTCTCGGGCTTCGACCTGTCGATCAACTTCTTCCGCAACCTCGGCGGCTGCGTCAACACCGCTTTTTCAACGGTCATCGCCCACGAGTACGGCCACTTCATCGTCAACCGCCTGGGCCTCGCCCAGGGCGCCTTCGGCGAGGGCTACGGCGACAGCGTCGCCATCATGCTCTACGACACCGGCATCGTCGGCGAGCAGTTCTTCGGCCCCGGCTCGGGTCCCATCCGTCGCCCCGAGACCGCCCGCCAGCAGTTCCCCTGCTCCTCGGGCGCCATCCACACGTGCGGCCAGATCCTCGGCGGCACCTGGCGCTGGACGCGGCTGAACCTCGGCGACACGCTGGGCTCGGCCGAGGGCCTCGAGGTCGCCCGCGACCTCTTCGTCGGCTGGTCGCTGATCACGCTCGGCGGCGAGGGCCTGAACTCCGCAAACCCGCGGACCGCCATCGAGGTCCTGACCATCGATGACGATGACGGCATCCTCGGCAACGGCACGCCCAACTACGACGACATCTGCGCGGCCTTCGACCGCCACGGCGTCGATTGCCCCGCGCTCGATACGGTCGTGATCGAGCTCGTCGAGAGTCCGGCCGCGCTGGATCCCGGCGCCTCGGGCGACGTGGTTGTATCGATCGAGGAGGTCTCCGCCTCGCTCGTCGATGGCTCGCTGGAGCTGAACGTCATCGCCGACGGCAGCACCCAGACCATCGCGTTTACGCCCTCGGGCGATGACTTCACCGCAAGCATCCCGGGCCAGGACGCCTTCACCGATCTGAGCTTCTTCGTGACCGGCCAGGCCAGCGACGGCACCAGCCTCCGCTTCCCGCCCGCCCGCGGCTTCGTCGTGCCCGTCGGTGCGGTCGTGGCCATCTTCGACTACGAGGACAGCACCGGCTGGACCACCCAGGACATCGCCCTGACCGACGGCGGCTGGAACTTCGACCGGCCGCGCGGCGCGGGCGATGATCGCGACGAGGACCCGCCCGTCGACTTCGACGGCTCGGGCGCCGCCGCCCTGACCGACAGCGCCAGCGGCAACAGCGACGTCGACGGCGGCCCGACCCGCCTCATCTCGCCGGTCTTCGACCTGAGCGGCGCGACCGACCCGCAGCTCTCCTACGCCCGCTGGTTCCGCAACGACGACCAGGATATCGACAACATGCTCATCGAGGTCTCCGACGACGGCGGCGCGTCGTGGTCGATCCTCGAGGACGTGAGCGACGAGCCCGTCGGCTGGGTCGTCCGCGAGTTCCGCATCGCCGACGTGGCCGAGCTGACGGACGGCTTCCGCGTCCGCTTCAGCGTCACCGACAATCCCAACGACTCGGTGACCGAGGCCGGCATCGATCGCTTCTGGATCCTTGATGACGCGGGCTCGAGCTGCCCGGCCGACATCGACGGCGACGGCAGCCTCACCATCTTCGACTTCCTGGCCTTCCAGACCGCCTTCGACGCCGGCGATCCGATCGCCGACTTCGACGGCGACGGCAGCCTCACCATCTTCGACTTCCTGGCCTTCCAGACCGCCTTCGACGCCGGCTGCCCATAATCCGCAGCACCGCGTCGCTCGCGACGCAACCGCACACCAACGATGCGGCGGGCGACCCAAGGGTCGCCCGCCGTTTTTCGTGCCGGCCCGCTCGCGGCACGCCCGCCTACCATCGAGTCCGGCGGGTGCCGCGGAGCAGTCGTCGTCCATCCGGGGTGTGGCGCAGCTTGGTTAGCGCGTTTGACTGGGGGTCAAAAGGTCGGAGGTTCGAATCCTCTCACCCCGATTCGCCTTGCTCGTAATAACCCAAGACCCAAGGCGTGCCGATCAGTACGGTCCAGTCGTTCTTTACCCCCGCCCCGGCAGGCCCATCGTGCCCGATCGATTCTGCTCGGGTACGCTTTCCTTCGATTCAGCGGTCATCAATCCGAGGGCATGGGCCAAGCGGGTCTTGGTAGCCGCATCGGGTGCCGCCGCGGTGGCCGCCGAGCCTGCGCCGTAGGCTCGGCGTGATGATTACGACGAGCACAGCGCCCACTCCGAGGATCGCGCCGGCAATGCCGAACGCGGCGGGAATGCTCGTCGCACCGACGACAGGCTCCATCACCGCCGGGCTCAGGAATTGTCCGAGGAAGAAGGACGCGGTGAGGATGCCCACCGCCCGACCACGGCTCGATTCGGGCACGACATCGAGCAGCCAGTTGTTGAGATTCGGCATGAACGCTCCGGATCCAAGCCCGAACACACCCATGCCCCCGAGGACCATGGCGTAGGCCGGCAGCCAGCCGTGGCCGAGGAACGACGAACACCAGACCATCGCGAATCCGATCGCCATGAGCCCCGATGCCGATGCGTTCACCCCGTGGAGCCCCAGCCGCGGCCGGAGCTTTCCGTAGGCGAGCCCGGTAACGACGCCCGTCGCCGTACTCGCAGCAATCGCGCTCCCACTCAGCAGCCCACCCGCCTCGGGGCCGTGCGCGAGGATGGCCTCCACGAGGAACGGGAGTTGCGTCGGTGCGAGGTAGAACGCGACCATGAACCCGAACGCGATCAGGTAGACCGGAAGCACCGCAAGGACGCTCCCCTCGGTACGCTCCTGCCGGTCATCGCTGCGATCTGGTTCCGGGAGCATCAGCGCCATCGGTACGAGCAGCAGGCTCAGCAGGTAGACCGCAAATGGCAGACGCCAATCCACGTCCGCGAGCACGCCACCGAGGAGCAGGAAGGCGACGCCGCCTCCGGCCATGCAGGCGCTCTGCACCCCGAGCAGACCCCGCCGCTGCTCGCCGGAGAAGTAGTCGCCGATGAGCGTCGTCGCAGAAACCATTACCATGGCAACGGCGGCACCGAGCGCGGCGCGGCCGCCGAGGAGCCCGAGCAGCGTCCACGACTCGGGCACCCAGAGCCCGCTGCTCCCGGCGACTGCGTAGAACACAAGCCCCGCGAACAAGGTGCGTCTGCGGCCGAGCCGATTCAGCAGCCGGCCGCCGATGGGCGCGATGAGCGCGATCAGCAGCGCGGGAAGCGTGAGCACGAGCTTGGATAGCAGATCGGCCTGCCAGCCATCGGCGTACGCATCTCGGATTGCGGGCAGCGCCGGCGCGATGGTCGCGCCGCTCATGACGGTCAGGCTGCTCGCGGCAAGCAGCGTGATGGCGGCAAGGCGGAGCGGGCTCATGCGGGACGTCCGTGCCCTACCTGCATCGAAGCCGGGATCCGCGGGCGTAGCCCGGGCACACATCCCCGCCCGCCCGCGCACGGCGCAGCGGGTGCGTTGCCGCGGGGTCTAGTTCTGCCACAGGCCGTGCTCGATGCCGCCCAGGATGTAGATCGAGAAGGTACCCTCGCCGGGAATCGCCATCGGCGGGATGGCCACCTCGGCGCCGGCCGCCTTGGCCGCCTTCACCGCCGCCTCGATGTCGTCGACCAGCACGTAGGGCCGCACGACCGGCTCCTCGGTTGCGCGGAGCGGCGCCCGCACACCGATGCGGCCGCCGTCCTTCAGGCCGGCGGTTCGCGCGCTGCCGAGCATCGGGTTTGGCTCGCCGAACTGGATGCCGTGGGCCTGGGCGAGGGCCGTGCACGTCTCGTCCACCGCCGGCGTCACGATCTCGAGGTAGTGCACCGCCATGGCCGCCTCTTGGGCCTGCGGCTGGGCGGCGGCTCCGGACTCATCGCGGGCCTGGGCTCGATGGTCGATCGCGGCGGCACCCGCCAGCAACACGGGCACGGAGCAAAGAACGCCAATACGGAGTAGCGACCGGTTCATGCGTAACTCCTGTGTCGTTCGGGTGGGCATCCCGCGCATGCCGCTGGGACGGCACCGGGATTTGAGCCCACCGGCCTACTCGGACTCCTCCAGCCGGACCTCCTGCCATCGGCCGTCGCTGTGGCGGACGATGGTGCCGGTGTGGTAGTACAGCAGCTGCTCGGCGATGTTGACGGCGTGCTCGGCGATGAACTGGCAGGCCGTCGCGATCTCGACCATCGCGAAGGCGCTGCCCGCCCCGATGGAGCCGCCGGCGACCATCCGCTCGGCCTCGCGGACGAGCGTGTCCTTGAAGGCCTCGACGGCGTCGTCGCTCTCGAGCACCACCCGCGCCAGCTCCGGCGTGCCCGCTTCGATGGCCTGGATGGCGTCGCGGAGGATGCCCACCACGCTGTTGGTCATCACGCGGAGGGTGGCGGGGCACCTTGCCTCACGCTGCGAGAGCTGCCGCCCCAGCTCGGCGGTCTGCACCCCGGCGTCGGCGATCCGTTCCAGCTCGTTGTTGATCTTCACGATCGTGAGCACCAGCCGGAGATCGGCGTCGGCCAGCCGGCTGCCGATCTCGGTCGCGTCGGTGAGCAGCGCGACGGCCTCCCGCTCGATCTCCACGTCAACGCGGTCGACCTCGTCCTCGAGCGCGTTCAGCCGCGAGAGGGCGCTCGCATCGGGCGAGAACACCGCCTCGAAGGCCTCCTCGGCGAGGATCCGCACGCGGAGGCCCTGCCGAACGATGTCGGCCTTCAGCCCACCGAGCCGGCGCTGGAATTCGTCGGCGGTCGTGGCCATCGGGCTCCTCGCTCGAGGGGCCCTCCTCCGGCACGTCCGGCGAGCCCCTCCGCCTAGCGTAGCCCGCACGCCCGACCGCCCCGTGCGGCCACGGGTCCGCCGCGGCGGCGTGCACCGCAGCACCACACGGGGGGAACGGGGGCATGAACGAGTTCTGCGTCGATCGGGTAGCCGCACGCTGGGTCCTGGATTCGCGGGGCAATCCGACCGTCCGGGCGCTGGTCGGACTGGCCGGCGGGGCCATCGGCGAGGCGCTGGTGCCCTCGGGCGCCTCCACGGGCGAGCACGAGGCCGTCGAGCTCCGCGATGCCGACCCGGGCGCCTTCGGTGGCAAGGGCGTGACCCGCGCCGTGGCCAACATCGAGGAGCGGATCGCGCCGGCCCTGCTCGGCATCGACGCCCGGGACCAGGCCGACGTCGACGCCACGATGCTCGAGCTGGACGGCACCGACACCAAGGGCGAGCTGGGCGCCAACGCGATCCTCGCCGTCTCGCTCGCCACGGCCCATGCCGTCGCTCTTGAGGCCGGGCTGCCGCTGTACCGCTCGATCGGCGGCGCCGCGGGCCGCACGCTGCCCGTGCCGATGCTCAACGTCATCAACGGCGGCCGCCACGCCGACAACAACCTCGACTTCCAGGAGTTCATGCTCCAGCCGATGGGCTTCGACGACTTCGAGTCGAGCCTGCGCGCCGGCGTCGAGATCTACCACGCACTCCGCGGCCTGCTGCACGACGACGGGCTCTCGACGGCCGTCGGCGACGAGGGCGGCTTCGCGCCGCACCTCGAGTCGGGCGAGCAGGCGCTCCAGTTCATCGAGCGGGCGACCAAGGCCGCCGGGTATCGCTGGGGCGAGCAGGTCTTCCTGGCCCTCGATCCGGCGACGAGCGAGATGGCCAACGCCGCCGCCGCGGACGGCAAGAAGGGCTACAAGCGCTTCAAGAGCGACGGCGCGGTCATCACCAGCGACGAACTGATCGACACCTGGGCCTCCTGGTGCGACAACTACCCCGTGCGCTCCATCGAGGACGGCCTGGCCGAGGACGACTGGCCGGGCTGGAAGGCACTGACGGAGAGACTTGGCGACCGCGTCCAGCTCGTCGGCGACGACCTCTTCGTCACCAACCCGAAGTTCCTGCGGCGGGGCCTCGACGAGGGCTGCGGCAACGCCATCCTCGTCAAGCCCAACCAGATCGGCACCCTCAGCGAGACCCTCGAGACCGTCGACCTCGCGCGACGCCACGGCTTCGGCGCCGTCATGAGCCACCGCAGCGGCGAGACCGAGGACAGCACCATCGCCGACCTGGCCGTGGCGACCAACTGCGGGCAGATCAAGACCGGGGCGCCCTGCCGCAGCGACCGCAACGCCAAGTACAATCGCCTGCTGGTGATCGCCGAGGAGCTGGGACCCTCGGCGATCTTCGGCGGGGGAGCCGCATGACCGACGCGCAGGCCGAGCCCGACACGCTGCCCGAACCAATCGAACGCCGCACGATCTACGACGGCCCGAAGTTCGACTTCGAGCTCATCACCGTCCGCGGCGACGGGGGCGCACGGACCATGGCCACCGTCCGCCACCCGGGGGCGGCCGCCATCCTGCCCATCCTCGAGCCAGCGACGAGCCACGCCCCCGCGACGCTCGTGCTCATCCGCAACGAGCGGCCGGCCACCGGGCGGATCCTCTGGGAGATCCCCGCGGGCACCATCGACCCCGGCGAGGACCCGCACGCGTGCGCATCCCGGGAACTGGCCGAAGAAACCGGATACCGGGCCGCAACGGTCGAGCCGCTCTGCCGGTTCTATACGACGCCGGGCCTGACCGACGAGGTCATGCACGCCTTCGTCGCCCGCGATCTCACCCACGTCGGCCAGGACCTCGACGACGGCGAGCGCATCGAGGTGCACCCCGTGCCCGCCGACCGGGCGATGGCCATGATCGACGACGGCACCATGCTCGACGCCAAGTCCATCATCCCCATCCTGCGGGCCCGCCTCGCCGGCCTGCTGCTGCCGGGGGGGGCGGCGTGAGCGACGGCTGGCGGACCGGAGGCGGTGGGGCGGGCGATGGCGGCTACGGCCGCCGCGGCTTCCTCTCCCGCGTCTTCGGCGAGGGCGACAACCCCATGCGCTGGGCCGTCCCGCTGTACCGGGCGTGGGGCATCAGCGTCAAGCTGCACGTCATCTTCATCCTGTTCGTCGTGATCATGGCGATCTCGTCCTTCCGCGGCGATCTCATCGGTCCGCTATACACGCTGATCTATCTAGGCAGCCTGTTTGGGCTGGTCCTGATGCACGAGTACGGCCACTGCTTCGCCTGCCGCCACGTTGGGGGCGAGGCCGACGAGATCATGCTCTGGCCGCTGGGCGGATTGGCCTACTGCCGGCCGCCGCACAACTGGCGGGACGAGCTGATCACGGTGGTGGGCGGGCCGGCGGTGAACGCCGCGCTGTATCCCCTTCTCGCCGGCGGGGTCTGGCTCGCGACCGGCGACTGGCGGAACGCCTTCTTCAACCCCTTCGCTCCCGTCTGGCCCGGCGATGGGCTCGTGCCGACGCTGCTGTTCTCGATGCACTTCATGAATCTGGTGCTGCTGCTCTTCAACGTCCTGGTGCCCATGTACCCCATGGACTCGGGCCGCATCGTGCAGTGCCTGCTATGGCGGAAGGTCGGCTACGAGAAGTCGCTCTGGATCGTCTGCAACGTCGGCATGGTCGCCGCCGTAGTGGTCGCGGTGGTCGCCTTCGCCTTTGGCGCGATGCTGCTGCTGGGCATTGCGCTGTTCGGCGGCATCACCAGCTGGCAGCAGAAGCAGAGCCTCAAGATGATGGGCTACGAGCCGCAGTACGCCACCGCCCACGAGCCCGAGGTCCGCCGCGGGCCGACCCGGGCCCAGCTGGCGGCCATCCAGAAGCGGCAGAAGGAAGAGGCCGAGGTCGAGCGGCTGCTGGCCAAGATCGCCCGGGACGGCATGGGCTCGCTCTCGGGGCGCGAACGCAGGTTCCTCGATCGCGTATCCCAGAAGAAGCGCGACAGCGAGGCGGGATAGCCTGCCGATAAGCCAGGGGCCGCGATACGCCGGCGGACGATCGCCGAACAATCCGGCGGAACCGGCCGCGCACCACCGCGGCAACACCAGGAGCGCCATGGGGCTGCACGACCGCGACTACATGCAGGCCGACCCGCCCCGCGGCGGGCCCGCGCCGGGCTTTCGGCTGTCGGCGACGCTGTGGCTGATCATCATCAATGTCGCGATAGAGCTCATGCGCTATCTCGCGCCGGTCCTGTTCGCCCCGATGTTCGTGTACGGGTACTTCTCGACGGAGCGGGTCTTCCTGCCATTCCTCGAGTTCTGGCGTTTCGTCACGTTCCAGTTCCTGCACGGTGGAATCTACCATCTGGCCTTCAACATGATCGGCCTGTTCATGCTCGGCCGGCTCGTCGAGGACCAGCTCGGTGCCAAGAAGTACCTCGCGTTCTACCTCGTCTGCGGCATCGCCGGAGCGCTGTTCTACCTCCTGCTCAACCTGCTGGGATCGGTGCTGAACATCCAGCTTCCGGGCCTGCTGTTCAACGATCCCTCGACGCCGCTCGTGGGCGCATCCGCGGGCGTCTTCGGCGTCGTCATGGCCTGCGCCTACATCGCGCCCAACGCCCGCATCCAGCTGCTGTTCCCGCCCATCCCCATGAAGATGTCGACCTTCGCCTATGGCTACGTCGCCATCACGGTTGCGCTGCTGGTCTTCGGCGCGAGCAACGCCGGCGGCAATGCGGCCCATCTCGGCGGCGCGGCCGCGGGCTGGTACTTCATCCGCAACAGCCACCACCTGATCGACTTCTTCGACGTGCTGGGCGACTCCCGCAAGCCCAAGGGGGCCGCCAAGACCCGCGGCGGGCGGCGACGGCGGGGGGGGGGCAACCTCAGGCTCGCCGGCAGCGACGCCGTCGATGCCCCGAGCGACGCCGAGGTCGACCGCATCCTCAAGAAGATCAGCGACCGCGGCGCCGGCAGCCTCAGCGACGCCGAACGCGACGCCCTCAGCCGGGCGACCCGCAGCCAGCGCCGGCCGTAGCCTCCGCGATGGCCGTCCGGCTCGAGATCCACGCCCGGAGCACGTCGACGTTCGCGCGCGCGGGCGTGGTGCACACGCCGCACGGGCCGTTCGACACGCCCGCCTTCATGACCGTTGGCACCCGCGGCACGGTCCGGGGCCTCTCGATCGACCAGCTCCGCGCGATCGGCGTCCAGGTCGTGCTCAACAACGCCTACCACCTGTGGCTCCGCCCCGGTCCCGATCTCATCGAGCGGATGGGCGGCGCGCACCGCTTCATGAACTGGGACGGCCCGATCCTGACCGACTCGGGCGGCTACCAGGCCTACTCCATGGCCGACACCAACGCCGTCGACGAGGACGGCGTGACCTTTCGGTCCATCGTCGACGGGGGCGAACTCCGCATGACGCCCGAGGTGTCGATGCGGATCCAGAACCAGATCGGCGCCGACATCATCATGGCCTTCGACGACTGCCCGCCCGCGGTCGACATCGCCGCCGGCCCGCAATCCCAGACGCGGCTCAAGCTCCAGGCCGCCCACGCCCGCGACGCCCGCCGCAACGGCTACGACCACGCCGCACGGCTCAAGCTCGCCAACGAGCGGACGATCCGCTGGCTGGAGCGCTGCGTGGCGGCGCACGAGCGGCGCGCTGCGCAGGCGCTCTTCGGCATCGTGCAGGGCGGCACCGATCCCGACGCGCGGGCATGGTCGGCTCAGCGGGTGACGGCGATCGACCTCCCGGGCTACGCCATCGGCGGGGTGAGCGTGGGCGAGACCAGCGAAGAGATCGCCGAGGTCGTCCGGCACACCGCGCCCATGCTGCCCGACGCGAAGCCCCGCTACCTGATGGGCGTGGGGTACCCGCGGGACATCGTCGCGGCGGTGTGCGCGGGCGTGGACATGTTCGATTGCGTGCTGCCCGCCCGCAACGGCCGCAACGCCAACGCCTTCGTCGCCGATGGCCAGATCCGCCTCCGCAACGCGCGATTCGCCGAGGACGATGGGCCGCTCGAGGAGCGCTGCGACTGCCCCGCCTGCCGGCCGCTGGTCGGCGGAGGGAGCCACCACAGCCGGGCGTATATACGGCATCTGTTCATGGCCCGCGAGATGCTCGGCCCGATCCTGGTTTCGATGCACAACCTGCGGTTCTTCCAGCGGCTGATGATCGACCTCCGCGAGACGATCCGCCGCGAGGACTGGGCCGCCTTCGCGAAACGCTGGCCCTCGGCGGCGGCGGGCATCCCGCCGGCCGCTTACGATGCCGGCCCGCGTGTTCCCGCGTAGGGCCAGTTCTTCTCTGGATGCGGCTCATGGACCGCCCGCGGCCGCCGGGCACCGCTCGGCCGGCACGCCGAACGACAGGATGTTGCCACCTTGGATGCCACCGCCGACGCCCTCGCGCTGCCCGCCATCCCGCTCACCCTCGCGTTCCAGGACGGCTCGCCCCTCGCCGGCGACCAGCCCGCCGGCAGCGAGACCACGGGCGAGGCGGGGACCGTGGATCCGGCCGCGGGCGCAGGCGGACCGCCGCCGCGGCAGGGCATCGGTCCCTTCGAGATCCTGCTCTTCGGCGGCGTGGCCTTCATGCTGGTGCTCATCTTCACCAGCGGCCGCAAGGCCAAGCGGGAGCAGCGGGAACGCCAGCAGATGCTCGACGCCCTGGCCCGCAACGACAAGGTGCAGACCATCGGCGGCATCATCGGCACGGTGGCCGAGATCCGCACCGACGAGGTCATCCTGAAGGCCGACGACTCGGGCCAGACCAAGATCAAGGTCTCGCGGTCGGCCATCCAGCAGGTGCTCTCCTCGCGGAGCACGGGCAAGTCCGAGGCCGAGGCCGAGAGCGACGCCTGAGACGAGCGATCGGCTCGAGAGGAATCCGACGACCATGATGCGCAACCGACTCGGATGGGCCCTGCTCGCGATGGCGCTGCTCGCCTTCGCGATCTACGGGTTCATGCCCCCCGCCGAGAAGCTCCGCACCGGCAAGGACCTGGCCGGCGGCGTCACGCTCACCTATTCGGTGCAGATCGATCCGGGCCAGAACGCCGAGGACACGCTCAACCAGCTCATCACGGTCCTCAAGCAGCGGATCGACCCGACCAACCAGCTGGACATCTCGATCGTGCCGGTCGGCCGCGACCGCATCGAGATCACGATGCCGCTGCCCTCGGATCGCGTCAAGGGCCTCCGCGCCGACTTCGAGACCAGGCTCGACGACCTCCGCGGCTACACCATCGATCCCACGCGGCTCGAGCGGCTCGTTGCCGAGCCGGCCGACCAGCGGAGGGGGTCGATCGCCTCGATCCGCGAGCGCAATCCGCAGCTTGCCGATCGGCTGGAGGCCGCGGCCGCCGCGTACGACCGCCTCGCCGAGGCCGACGCCGCCTACCGAGGGATCCTGGGCCAGGAGGATCCGCCGCAGGACGACGTCGACCGCCTCGAAGCCAACGCCGCCATCGCCGAGCTGGACTACGAAGCGGCCCGCGACGAGGCGCTGGAGCTGGCGGTGCGGCCCGAGGAGGTCCGCCGCATACTCGAGCTGTCCCGCGAGACCACCCGCAAGATCGACGAGCAGACCGACCGAGCGGTCGAGCTGCCCAGCCCGTTCCAGCGGGCCTGGCGGGCGCTCTATGCCCGTGCGGGCGGCCGGGACATCGAGCAGCAGCAGGCCGACGAGAGCATTGCGGGGAGCCTGAGCGGAGAGTCCGGCGAGCAGGACGACGGCGCGCCGGCCGCCGACGCCACCGCGCTCCAGCGGGAGCTCGACGAGATCAGTGCCGCCTACGACGCCTACACGTCGGAGCGTCGCTCGCTCGACGACCCCCAGGACCTCAAGCGGCTGCTGCGGGGCGCGGGCGAGCTGGACTTCCGCATCACCGTCAACCCCAACACGCGGCAGGACGAGACCGCCCTCCGCGAGCAGCTCCAGGAGGTCGGCCCGCGGAACGCCTCGCCCGAGGGCGCCGTCTGGCTTCGGATTGCCAAGATCGAGAACTGGTTCGAGTCCGTCGACGACCTGCGGGCCATCACCGAGAACGCGCCGGGCTACTTCACCAACCGCGGCTTCGTCGTCGAGGAGTACGACGGCCAGTATTGGATGCTCGCGTGGGACCAGGTCGGCAACCGGCTGACAAGCTCCGAGGGCGACTGGCAGGTCACCCGCTCCTACACCGGCTCCGACAGCCTGGGCCGACCGGCGATCGTCTTCCAGATGGACGCCCTGGGCTCCCAGCAGCTCGGTGAGCTGACCGGCGAGCACGTCGGCGAGAACATGGCCGTCGTCCTCGACGATCGCGTCATCACCGCGCCCAGGCTCCGCGGCCGCATCTCTTCAAACGGCCAGATCGAGGGCGACTTCTCCCAGGAAGAGCTCCGCTACATCATCCAGGTGCTCAACGCCGGCTCGCTGCAGGCGAGGCTCTCACCCGAGCCCATCAGCGAGACGACCATCGGGCCCAGCCTGGGCCAGGACAACCTCGAAGACGGCATGAACGCCGGCGTCTTTGCCCTCATCGCCGTCAGCATCTTCATGGTCATCTACTACTTCGGTTACGGCCTGATCGCGGTGATCGCGCTGGCCTGCAACGCCGCCCTGATCCTGGGCGCGATGGCCCACAACCAGTCGGCCTTCACCATGCCCGGCATCGCGGGCGTCGTGCTGACCTTCGGCATGGCCGTCGACGCCAACGTGCTGATCTTCGAGCGCATCCGCGAGGAACTCCGCAAGGGCCTCGACCTGGCGCAGTCCGCCAAGCTGGGCTACCAGAAGGCGCTGTCGTCCATCGTCGACGGCAACATCACCAATCTCATCGTCTGCGTCGTGCTGGGCGGCGTGGGCACCCAGGAGGTCAAGGGCTTCGCCATCACGCTGGGCATCGGCGTGGTGTGCACCATGATCTCGGCCCTGATCATCAGCCGGCTGATCCTCTCGCTGATGATCGACGACCTGAGCTTCAAGGCGCTGGGCCAGAAGGCCACCTCGATGCTGCCTACCGCCGTCCCGGTCATCGAGCGGGTGCTCGAGCCCAGGATCAACTGGATGGGCCTGCGGTTCATCCCCGCGGCCATCTCGCTGATCGGCATCTCCTTCGGCATACTGATGATCGTCCGGCAGGGCGAGAAGATGCTCGACACCGAGTTCGTCGGCGGCACCCAGGTCGTCCTGAAGTTCGGCATCAACCCCGAAACCGACGAGCCCTTCACCATGACCCGCAAGGACGTTCTCGATCGCGTCCAGGGGCTGGGCGAGGCGGCTTCCGAGGGCGACCCGCTGGAGTTGCTCAAGCAGGCCGACGTGCTGCCCTTCGATCCGCAAGCCGACGGCGTCACCAGCGATACCTTCCAGATCAAGACGCTCGTGACCAACTCCGAGCTGCTGCAGGAGGCGATCGTTCCGGTCTTCGACGACGTGCTGGACGTCCGCCCGCCGCTGGCCTTCGACCAGCGGGACGAGGAGAACGCACGCGCCGGCCCGGTGTTCCCCATCGCCGGCCCCGAGCCGCTCGGGGCCCACATCCGCCAGCCGCAGTACCGCGACGACGTGGGCGCCTACATCGGCGGTGCGGCCATCGTCATCGCGGGCCTCGAGCCGGGCGAGACCATCGCCGGCATCGAGGAACGCCTCGACCAGCTCCGCGGCCAGAGCCAGTTCTCCGAGACGCTCGGCCGCGAGCGGGAGATCCGCGTGCTCGAGCGGCACCCGGACGGAAGCGTGCAGGCCGCCGTTGTGCTCGTCGTCGACCAGGGCGTCAGCTACTTCGCCGACCGCGACCGCTGGTGGCAGGACGTCGGCCAGACCGAGTGGACCATCGTCCGCGAGGCCCTCGCCGTGCCGACGACGCTCGCGAGCGTCAACAGCTTCAGCCCGGCCATCGCCGGCAGCTTCCGCGCCAAGGCGGCCTTCGCCGTCGTGCTCAGCTTCGTGCTGATCACGATCTACATCTGGGTCCGCTTCGGCTCGGTGCGGTACTCGGTCGCCGCCATCCTGACGCTGCTGCACGACGTGCTGATCGCGCTGGGGCTGATTGCGGCCGCCGAGGTCGCCTACGAGTTCGCCGTCACCGAGGACATCGCGCAGGCGCTCAACATCCTGCCCTTCCGCATCGACCTCAACACCGTGGCCGCCATCCTGACGATCATCGGCTACTCGCTCAATGACACGATCATCATCATGGACCGCATCCGCGAGAACCGCGGCAAGCTGCCCTACGCCGGCAAGCGGGTCATCAACCTCTCGATCAACCAGACCATCAGCCGCACGGTGATCACCTCGGGCACCACGCTCTTCGCGGTGGGCACGCTGTACGTGCTGGGCGGCGAGGGCCTGCGGCCGTTCGCCTACGCCCTGCTCATCGGCGTGATCGTGGGCACCTACTCCTCGATCGCCATCGCCGCGCCCCTCGTGTGGTCCCGCAAGGCCGACCCGACGGCCAAGCCGGCCGACGACCCTGGTGCGGCCGGCATCGGTCCTTCCGCCGCAGGCCCGGGGGCTCCCCAGCCGATGTAACCGAAGGATGGCCGGGGGCTCCACCAATACGACCCGCCGGGCGGCCGTGGGCCTGCTCGCCCTGGCCGCGCTGTGGAACGTCGCCTACTGGGCCTGGCCCGCGCACCGCGAATCGCCGGTCGTGCTGGCCTCGGCCCCGCCCGAGGCCGATCCCGAGCCGGCAGTCGCCTCCGAGATACCCCCTGCGACGCTCACCGCCGAGCCACCGATCTCCGCCGACCTTCCGGCCGTCGATACCCCGCCCGACGAGCCCCGGCTCGTGCCGCCAGAGTTCGACGAACACGTGGTGACAGAGCGCGACCGCACGCTGGGCGATCTGGCCCGCCGCTACTACGGCAACAGCGCCCTGTGGGAGCCCATCGCCCGGGCCAACCCGCTCAAGGACCCCAACCGCGTGCAGGCCGGCCAGGTCTGGCGGGTGCCCCGCGACCCCGGCAACATCCAGGGCCGGGTGCTCGACGCGGCCGGCGACCCGCTCCCGCCCGCACCCGCCGCCCGCCCCGAGCCGGTGGCCTACGTGGAGTACCGCGTGCGGCCCAAAGACTCGCTCTCGAAGATCTCCCAGGACCAGTACGGCACGACCCGCCATGCCCGGTTCCTCTACGAGTTCAACCGACGGCGGCTGGGTCTCCGCTCGATCGACGCGATCCGCGAGGGCCAGGTGCTGCACATCCCGCCCAAGCCCGAGTAGGGCATAGGCTGGAGTGATGGCGGATCTGTACGTCGTAACCGGTGGCGCAGGGTTCGTTGGCGCGAATCTCTGCGCGGAGATCGCACGCCGGGCGCCGGGGGCTCGCGTTGCGTGCCTCGACGACTTCCGCGCTGGTTCGTTTGCCAACCTCATCGAGGCCTACGAGCGCCGGAATGTGGGCGCGGTGAGCTGCGACGTGCACGCCGCGGGCTGGAACGAAGCCGCCTTCCGGCTGGACGCGAGCGAGCGGGCAACGGTGCTGCACATGGCGGCGATCACGGATACGACGATCGATGACCAAGCCGAGATGCTCGATGCCAACTCGGGTGACGGCTGGGACGAGTTGCTGGCCATCTGCGTCGAGTCGGGCTCGAGGCTCGTCTACGCCTCGAGCGCCGCAACCTACGGCACCCCCGGCGAGGCCGCATCGAGCCGGCCCTTTCCGCTCGACGCAGCCGGCACGCCCGACAATATCTACGGATTCAGCAAGTGGGTGATGGAGAACCAGCACCGCCGCGTGCAGCGCGAGCATCCCGACGCGCACATCGTCGGCCTGCGTTTCTTCAACGTGTTCGGTCCCGGCGAATCGGCCAAGGGCAAGATGGCCTCGATGGCCTACAAGCTCGCGCAGCAGATGCTCCGGGGCGAGCGGCCCGCGATCTTCGCCGACGGCGGGCAGGCCCGCGACCAGGTCTACGTAGACGACGTCGTGGACTGCGTCCTCCACGCCGCGGGATTGGGCGAGAACCCCACGCCCAAGCCCGGCATCTACAACCTGGGCTCGGGCAGGGCCACGACGTTCAATCAAGTGGTCGATGCCGTCCGCGAGGGCCTCGGCATCGCGTCGGGCGAGCTGCCGACCGAGTACATCGAGATGCCCGCCGACATCGCGCGGTTCTACCAGAGCTTCACGCTGGCCGATATGAGCGAAACGAAGGCCGGCCTGGGCTGGGAGCCCGGGCACGACCCGATCGAGGCACTCCAGGGCTACGCGGCCTACCTGCGCAAGCGGCACGAGACGAGTGGGGGACCGGCTTGAGCCAGACCAAACGCATCCTGGTGACCGGCGGCGCCGGCTTCGTCGGCTCGCACCTGTGCGAGCGGCTGGTCGACGCCGGCCAGGACGTCATCTGCCTCGACAACTTCTTCACGAGCCAGAAGACCAACGTCGACCACCTGCTCGACCGGCACAATTTCGAGCTCGTCCGCCACGACGTGACGCGGGAGGTCTTCCTCGAGGTCGACGAGATCTACAACCTCGCCTGCCCGGCCGCCCCGGGCCACTACCAGTACAACCCCATCAAGACCATGAAGACCAGCGTGCTGGGCGCCATCAACATGCTGGGCATGGCCAAGCGCTGCAAGGCCCGCATCCTCCAGGCCTCCACCAGCGAGGTCTACGGCGACCCCGAGGTGCATCCCCAGCCCGAGAGCTACCGCGGGGCCGTCAACCCCATCGGCCCCCGCGCCTGCTACGACGAGGGCAAGCGGGCCGCCGAGACGCTCTTCTTCGACTACCACCGCATGAACGGCGTGCGGATCAAGGTCGTGCGGATCTTCAACACCTACGGCCCGCGGATGCACCCGCTCGACGGCCGCGTCGTGTCCAACTTCATCCGCCAGGCGATCCAGGGCGAACCCATCACGATCTACGGCGACGGCTCGCAGACCCGCTCGTTCCAGTACATCGATGACCTGGTCGAGGGCATCTACCGCATGATGCACGGGCCCGACGACTTCCCCGGGCCGGTGAACATCGGCAACCCGGGCGAGTTCACCATTCGCGAGCTGGCCGAGCAGGTGCTGGAGCTCACCGGCTCGTCGTCGACGCTGGAGTTCCGCGAGGCCGTGACCGACGACCCCAAGCAGCGGCAGCCCGACATCACGCTCGCCAAGTCGAAGCTGGGCTGGGAGCCGACCGTGCCGCTGCGAGAAGGCCTCGAGAAGACGATCGCCTACTTCCGATCGATCGACATCTCGAGCTTCCGGGCGCCGACGCCGAACTACTAGCGTGCCGCCTCGGCCACGGCCCTGGCCACCAGCGGCGGCACCGAACGATCCAGCGGGTCCGGCAGGATTCGCTCGGGCGTTGCCTCGCCCACGGCGTCGGCCAGCGCGAACGCGGCCGCCAGCTTCATTTTTGCCGTGATCCGTGGCGCACGAACGTCCAGCGCGCCGCGGAAGATCCCCGGGAACGCCAGCACGTTGTTGACCTGGTTGGGGAAGTCGCTGCGGCCCGTGCCCACGATCGCCGCGCCGGCCGCCCTCGCAACGTCGGGCAGGATCTCCGGCTCGGGGTTCGCCATGGCGAGGATGATCGGGTCGACGTTCATCCGCTTCACGTCGTCGGCGTCGAGCAGGCCGCCCACGCTGACGCCGATGAACACGTCGGCGCCCTCCAGCACCTCGTGCACGCTGCCCGACCGGCCGGTGCGATTGGTATAGGCCAGCACCGCCGCCTTCTCGGGGCTCAGCCCCTCGCGGCCCGCGTGGATGGCGCCCCGCGAGTCGCAGACGACGACATCCCGCACCGGCACGCACAGCTCGGGGTCCTGGTTGACGCACCGCAGCAGCTGGGCGATCGCCGTGCCCGCCGCGCCCGCGCCCGAGATCACCACGGACAGATCGGTCAGCTCCTTGCCGACCAGCTTGGCCGCGTTGATCAGGCCGGCCAGCAGCACGATGGCCGTGCCGTGCTGATCGTCGTGGAAGACCGGGATGCCCAGGTCCTGCAATTCGCGTTCGATCTCGAAGCAGCGGGGAGCGGCGATGTCCTCCAGATTGATGCCGCCGAACGTCGGCGCCAGCAACCGCGCGAGCGAGATGATCTCGGCGGCGTCCTGGGTGCCCACGCAGATGGGCCAGGCATCGACGCCGGCGAACTCCTTGAACAGCGCCGCCTTGCCCTCCATCACGGGCATGGCCGCCTCCGGCCCGATGTTGCCCAGCCCGAGCACCGCCGACCCGTCTGTCAGGATCGCCACCGTGTTGCCGCGGCAGGTCAGGTCGAAGGACCTCCCCGGGTCGGCGGCGATCCGCTTGCACGGCTCGGCGACGCCCGGCGTGTAGGCGATCGACAGGTCGTCCGCGGACGCCAGCGGCACCTTCACGCCGGTCTCGATCTTGCCGCGGTGCCGCTCGTGCAGCTCGACGGACCGGGCGTTGAAGTCTGGCATGCGCGGGTCGCCTCCTGCGATTGGACGCCAGCTAGCGTGGGCCGGCCTCGGCGTCGATCCCGATCTCGCCGAGCAGCGCGGGCAGGACTTCGCCCGACGACCCCCGCAGGGCGTGGGTCACCAGGCCACTCAGCGGTGTCGCCTCGGGATTGATCTCGATGCTAGGGACGCCTCGCGCGACGGCTGACTCGATGTAGCCCGCCGCGGGGTACACCACGGCGCTCGTGCCGATCGAGAGGAACACATCGCAGGCCGCCACCGCCGCGTCCGCTGCCTCGATCGCCGCCGCCGGCAGCATCTCGCCGAACAGCACGATGCACGGCCGGAGCACGCCGCCCGCCTCGGACCGCGGCGGGAATGCCGAGAAGTCGACCTCCTCGATGGATCGCTCCGCGCCCGTGCTCGAGCACCGCCACCGTAGGATGGAGCCGTGCAGTTCCACGACGTCGCGAGCGCCCGCGCGGGCATGCAGGCCGTCGATGTTCTGGGTGAGGATGGAGACGTCCCCGCCCTCGGCCCGCTTGGCCCGCTGCAGCGCCGCGAGTGCCCGATGGCCCGGGTTAGGCTGGGCGTCGGCGCACCGCGAGAACCGCCAGTGGTACCACCGCGTGACCGTCTCGGGGTCGCGCTCGAGCGCATCGATGTGGGCCAGCTCCATGGGGTCGTAGCGGGCCCACAGGCCGGTCTGGGGCTGCCGGAACGTATCGATGCCGCTCTCGGCGGACACGCCCGCGCCGGTCAGCACGCACGGGCGGCGGGCGGCCGCCAGCAGCGATGCAACGCTCTCGATCGTCGAGCCGTCCATTCCAGGGCGATCATAGAGAAAACTCCGCCCTGGATGCGTCCAGGGCGGAGCCTTCAGTGGGATCGAGCATGTGCACCCGCAGTGCGGGCGTTCGGACTACCGCCGCGTGCGACGGAGGGCGGCCAGGCCGCCGAGGCCCAGTAGGGCGATCGACGCGGGCGCCGGGATGGGCACGACCTCGATGGTCAGATCATCGGAGATCGCCATCCAGTGGCCGCGGCGGCCGGTGCTGTCCACCGCGCGACCCGAGATGATGATCGAATCATCGCTGTCGAGCAGGACGGTGTTCAGGTCTACGTTGCTATCCATGGTGTCGCCGACCGTATCGAGCGGGTTCGGCTTGTTCACGCGGTCGGAAAACAGCACGTCGATCGTGCCATCGCCGTTGTCGCGAGCCACGACCAGTTCGACGTCGCGGTCGGTGCCGATGAAGTCTTCGCCCGTCCACAGCACGCTGAGGGTGCCATCGATGTCGACGGCGATGTCCTCGGTGCCGGGCACAAGCCAGCGGACCAGCGGCACGTCGTTAAATCCCTGGTTGGCGGCGTGATGCACCATCCGATCCTGGAAGATCGGCGGGTTGACGTCCTCGCCGTTGGTCCAGCCCGACTGGCCGGTCGTCCACCAGTTGGTATCCCAGCTCAGCTGCGTCGACGGCTGGGCGTACCACGGGGTATCCGCGTCGAGTCCACCGCCACCTGCCACGGCCTCGTGGCTCCAGACTGGTATGCCGTCGAAGCCCGGCGACGGGTTGCCGGCGGTCGTGCCCGGCAGCGTGCCGGGCGCCCAGTCGGTCTGGCGGTGCCAGGAGTCGCCGATGTCGTATTGCGCGAGGGCGCTACCGGCGACCGCAAGGGTGCCCGCCAGCGCCGAAATCCGCAAAGTAAGCTGTCCGTGCATGCTCTCACTCCCGGTCTGCGGTTTGTCTCCAGGATGAACATGCCACCGGATCGCCGCGACGCCAGCAAGCGGACCGAAAAACATGAATGCAGCCTGGCACGCGGCGAATCGAAATCCGCAGCCGCCTGTGCCCGGCCCGCCATCGAGGCCGATAATGCCCCCATGTCGAGTCCCTCCACGCTCGTGCTCTTCGACGGCGACCTGCCCAGCCTCGTGGCCGCCAGCCTCGCCCGCGATGAGGCCGGCCAGACCGGGTCGGCCGCCGTCCTGCCCACGCCCCCGCACCGGGGGGCGGCCGATGCCCTCGGTCCCACGCTTCGGGCCGCCGCAGAGGCCATAGGACTGGACGTTCTTGAGAGTCGACTCGCACCTTCGTCGACGCCGACCTCGGCGGCCGCCCGCACGGCGGCCCTGCTCGCCGCCGCCCGCGCGGCCGCCGACCACGGCGATCGCCGCCTCGTGTCGCCCTGGATGGCCCTCGACGCCGAGCCGAACGCCGATCGGGCCCCCGGCGACCAGCCGACCGTCGAGACGCTCGCCCGCGAACTCGATCGCGCGGTGCTCGTCGCACGCCTGATCATGCTGGACGCGACCGACGCGGCGTCGTTTGCGATCGATACCCCCCTCGCCGATCTCTCGGATGCCCAGGTCGCCGATCTGGCCGTCGACCTCGACGTGCCGGTCTGGCGCTGCTGGTGGTGGTCCATCACCGGCGGCAAGCGATCCAAGAATCCCGAGCTGGCCGAGAAGGCGCAGTCCTGCCGCACCCGGTGGGTCCGGGCCCTCCAATCGGTCGGGTGGGAAGAGTCCACCGAGCAGCTCGCCGCCGCCCGGTAGGCCGGGCTACTCGGATCCTGGGATGTCCACGCCCTGCTTGCTCGCGCAGGCCAGCGCCTCGTCGTAGCCAGCGTCGGCGTGGCGGAACACGCCCATCATCGGGTCGTTGGTGAGGACCCGGCGGACCCGCTCGGCCGCCTCGGGCGTCCCGTCCGCGACGACCACCTGCCCGGCGTGCTGGCTGAAGCCGATGCCCACGCCGCCGCCGTGGTGGAAGCTCGTCCAGCTCGCACCGCTGGCGACGTTCACCGCGAAGTTCAGGATCGCCCAATCGCTGACGGCGTCGGTGCCGTCCTTCATGGCCTCGGTCTCGCGGTTGGGGCTCGCCACGCTGCCGCAATCCAGGTGGTCCCGCCCGATAACGATGGGCGCCGACACCTCGCCCCGCGCCACCATGTCGTTGAAGATCGCGCCGGCCTTATCGCGCTCGCCCAGCCCGAACCAGCAGATGCGGGCGGGCAGCCCCTGCCAGCCGAAGCGCGGGGCGCAGGCATCGAAGTCGCCCGCGAGCAGGGCGCCGGGGTTGGCGTGGCAGCCAAGCAGCCACTGGTGCAGCCGCTCGTTGTAGCCGCCGGCCTCCCTCGGGAAAGCCTCCAGCAGCGCCCGGTCGGTCTTGAAGATGTCCACGGGGTCCCCCGAGAGCGCCACCCACCGGAACGGCCCCCGCCCCAGGCAGAACTGCGGGCGGATGTAGGCCGGCACGAATCCCGGGAATCCGAAGGCGTCCGCGACACCCTCGTCGAGCGCCCGCTGGCGGATGTTGTTGCCGTAGTCAAAGGTCACCGTGCCGCGGGCCTGCAGCGCCAGCATCGCGCGCACGTGCCGCGCCATGCTCGCCAGGCTCAGCTTCTGATACCCAGCGGGGTCGGCCTTGCGAGCCTCGATGGCCTCGCGATGCGTGTACTCGATCGGGACGTAGCCCTCGAGCGGATCGTGCGCGCTCGTCTGGTCGGTCAGCACGTCCACCCGCACGTCGCGCACCAGCAGCCGCTCGAGCAACTCGACCGCGTTGGCTTCGACGCCGACGCTGACCGCCTCCTGGCGGCCCGCGCACTCGACGGACCGATCGATGGCCTCATCCAGTCCGCCGGCCACCTCGTCGAGATACCCGTCGTGCGCGCGGCGCTCGAGACGGGTCCGATCGGTGTCGGCGATCAGGCAGGTGCCCCCCGCGAGCGTGATCGCGAGCGGCTGGGCGCCGCCCATGCCCCCGCAGCCAGCCGTCACGCACAGCCGGCCGGCGAGCGACCCGCCGAAGCGATCGCGGCCGCACTGGGCGAAGGTCTCGAAGGTGCCCTGCAGGATGCCCTGCGTGCCGATGTAGATCCACGAGCCGGCCGTCATCTGGCCGAACATCATCAGGCCCTTTCGCTCCAGTTCGTCGAAGTGCGCCTGCGTGGCCCAGTGGGGCACCAGATTGCTGTTGGCGATGAGCACCCGCGGCGCGTCGGAGTGCGTCCGGACCACGCCCACGGGCTTGCCCGATTGCACGAGCAGCGTCTCGTCGGGCGCCAGCCGCCGCAGCGTGGCCACGATCGCATCGAAGGCCTCCCAGCTCCGGGCGGCCCTGCCCCGCCCGCCGTACACGACGAGATCCTCGGGCCGCTCGGCCACCTCCGGGTCGAGGTTGTTCATCAGCATCCGCAGCGCGGCCTCGGCCTGCCAGGTCCGGCAGGTCTTCTCGGGGCCACGCGGGGCGCGAACGGTGCGGGCGGCGGCGGGGGTGCTGGCAGCGGAGGACTTGACGGCGGTCATGCCGGATTATTCGCGAGCGACCACCAGCGGCCCGCCCGCGACCAGATCCCCGAAGGCGTCCGCACGCACCAGGTCGGCCACCGCCTCGATCGACGGCGCGGGCGAACGGTCTTCCGCAAAGGGCGGGACCACCCGCCGGATCCGCTCGTGCGCCGCCTCGACGCCCCGCCCCGACCGCAGCGGGCGATGGAACTCCAGCCCCTCGGCCGCGCACACCAGCTCGATGGCGACCACCCGCTCGGCCAACTCGATGCCTCGCGCAGCCTTGGCCGCCGACCGCGGGCCGAAGCTGTTGTAGTCCTCGATGCCCGCGCTCGTGGGCAGGTTGATGGGGCTCGCCGGCTGGGACAGCTGCACCAACTCGTTGACGAGGGCGGCCGCCGTGTACTGGGCGATCATCAGCCCGCTGTGCAGCCCGGGGCCGTGGCTGAGGTAGGGAAGCAGGTGCGTCTCGGGGTCCCGGGCGGCCAGGATGGCGAACACCCGCCGCTCGGCGATGCCCGCGACGTGCGCGACGGCCACCGCCAGCGCATCCAGCGGCAGCGCGACGGGCATGCCGTGGAAGTTGCCGGCGCTCACGACGTCCAGCCCATCCCCACGATCGAACAGCAGCGGGTTGTCGGTGACCGCCCCGATCTCGCGCACCGTCGCGTCGCGGACGTACCTTGCGGTGTCGACCGCGGCCCCCAGCACGTACGGGGAGCAGCGGAACGAGTAGGGGTCCTGCACCCGCGGATCGTCGGTGCGGTGGCTCTCGAGGATGGCGCTGCCGCCGATGAGGTCCCGCAGCCGGGCGGCGACGTCGATGCCCCCCGGCTGGTTGCGGGCGGCGTGGCCCCGCTCGTCGAGGTAGGCGTCGGTGGCCCGGAAGGCGTCGATCGACATCGCGGTGGCCACGAGCGCCGAGTTCGTCAGCCGCTCGAAGTCGGCCAGCAGCAGGCACGCACGGGCCGCCATCAGGTGCGTGCCGTTGATGAGCGCGAGCCCCTCCTTGGCCTCGAGCACCAGCGCCTCGACCCCCGCGTCCCCCGGCGTCCGCCCGTCGAGCGTCTCGCCCTCGCCCATCATCGCGAGCACCGCGTGGGCGAGCGGCGCGAGATCACCGCTGGCGCCGACCGAACCCAGCCCGGGCACCCGCGGCGTCAGGCCGGCGTTCAGCCAGCCACAGATCGTCTCGGCGACGATCGGCCGCACGCCCGAGTGCCCCCGGCACAGCGACGCCGCCAGCAGCAGCAGCATGCCGCGGACGACATCGGCGGGCAGCGGCTCGCCCACGCCCGCCGCGTGCGAGCGGATCAGGTTGGCCTGCAGTTCCCGGAGCTTGTCGGGCTCGATGCGCGTCCGGGACAGCGAGCCGAAGCCCGTGTTGATGCCGTAGTGGGCGCCTCCCGCGGCGATCAGGTCGTCCAGCTTCGCCCGCGTGGCGATCAGTCGATCGCGGACCGCGGGGGCGACCGCGACCAAACGCGAACCCCGGGCGACGGCGAGCACGTCGGATGGGGCGAGGGGACCGCCGGTGAGCTTGAGTGCGTCGGCCATGCCGCGATCGTTGGCCGTCGTTCAGCCGCCAGACGGGTCTTCGGCCGATCCGGCTTGCCCAGAGGGCGGCGGCAGCAGGGCGGCGTCGCCCCACGTCGAGCCATCTGCGAATCGGGCCGCGAGCACCTCATGCCGAACGCCGTGGCTCATGTCTGCCGGGGGAGTGAGCGCGATCGCGACCTCGAGGTTCCCTCCGGCTTCCAGCATCATCCCCTCGGGGATCACGTCGATCGTGGTCGACGCATCGCCGAAGCGCACCTCGACGACCAGCGACTCGATGGGCTGGGAGGCCAGGCCGAAGAGCAGGGCGTCCCATCGCAGGAACGCCTCCCGCGGCTCGATCATCGAATAGGTGGGGGGGCGGGCCTTCGAACTCCCTATCACGCCGACGCTGGCCTCTTCCAGCCGGACGTCCTCATGAACGATGCTCGCGACATCGGGCGTGGTCGACATGCCCTGGTGCGTGCCGGCCGGCAGCGCCGTGCCGCCATCCCCGCACGCGGCGCACGCGAGCGCCATGCCCAGCGCAACCGCCCCGGCCGCCGCCCGGCACGCCGCGCGAGACAAGATCATCGTGCCCCCAATCGTCCCGGCCGCGGATCAGCCCGCCGCCATCTTCTCCGCCTTGGCCCTGGCGTCATCCAGCGTGCCGACGTACATGAAGGCCGATTCGGGCAGGTCGTCGCCCTCGCCCGCCACCAGCCGCTCGAAGCTGTCGATCGTGTCCTCGAGACTGGTGTACACGCCCGGGAAGCCCGTGAACACCTCGGCCACGTAGAACGGCTGGCTAAGGAAGCGCTCGATCTTGCGGGCGCGGCTCACGATGAGCTTGTCCTCCTCGCTCAGCTCATCGACGCCGAGGATGGCGATGATGTCCTGCAGGTCCTTGTACCGCTGCAGGATCCGCTGCACCTGCTGGCTCACGTTGTAGTGGCGATCGCCCAGGATCGCGCGATCGAGGATCGTCGAGGTCGACGCCAGCGGGTCGACGGCCGGGAAGATGCCCTTCTCGGCGATCGAGCGCTCGAGCACCACGAACGCGTCGAGGTGGGCGAAGGCCGTCGCCGGCGCCGGGTCGGTCAGGTCGTCGGCCGGCACGTAGATGGCCTGCACCGACGTGATGGCGCCGCTGCTGGTCGAGGTGATCCGCTCCTGCAACTCGCCCATCTCGGTCGACAGCGTCGGCTGGTAGCCCACGGCCGACGGCATGCGGCCCAGCAACGCGGACACCTCCGAGCCGGCCTGCGTGAACCGGAAGATGTTGTCCACGAAGATCATCGTCTCCTTGCCGGAGGCGTCGCGGAATTCCTCGGCCATCGTCAGGCCCGACAACGCCACGCGGAGGCGAGCGCCGGGGGGCTCGTTCATCTGGCCGAACACCATCGCCACCTTGTCGAGCACCTTGGCGGTGTTGCCGTTCTCGTCGGTGTACTCGGCCTCGCCCATCTCGAGCCAAAGATCGTTGCCCTCGCGCGTCCGCTCGCCCACGCCGCAGAACACGGAGTAGCCGCCGAACTCGCGGGCCACGCGGGCGATCATCTCCTGGATGATCACCGTCTTGCCCACGCCGGCGCCGCCGAACAGCCCGATCTTGCCGCCGCGCACGAACGGGCAGAGCAGGTCGATGACCTTGATGCCCGTGGGCAGGATCTCGGTGTTGGGGTTGAGCTGCGTGAACTCGGGCGAGCCGCGGTGGATGGGCTTGCGGCCCACGCCCTCGGGCGTGGGCTTGTTGTCGATGGGGTTGCCCAGCAGGTTGAACACCCGGCCCAGCACGCCCTCGCCCACCGGCACGGTCACGGGCTGGCCCGTGTCCTCGCACGCCATCGAACGCCGAAGGCCATCGGTGCCGCCCAGCGCCACGCAGCGGACGCGGCCGCCGCCCAGGTGCTGCTGCACCTCGCCGGTCAGCTGCACCGGGCCCGCCGGCGTCTCGGCATCGACGGTGACGGCGTTGTAGATGTCCGGCAGGTCGCTCTCGGCGAACTGCGCGTCGAACGTCGAGCCGATGACCTGCGTGATGGTGCCCTGCGCCATGGAGGTTGGTCTCCGAATCCCCGTCCACGCGGGGCAAAACCGGTCCAGAAAACGGTGCGAACGTCCGCCGTACACGCCGCCCGGAGGTGGGGGCGCATCGCGGAACGAGCAGGATAGGCCCAGAACGATCAAATGGCGCTCTATCGCAACGCTCCGCGCTAGCCCGCGGCGGGCAGCAACCCCGCCGCCCGAGCCGCGTGCATCCACGCCCGCAGCTGCCCGCCGTGGTTGCCCTCGTGCCACACCGCGTACACCAGGTTGTGCGCGAGCGTCGGGAACCACTCGCGGACCTCCTCGGCCGGGTGCGGCCCCAGCAGCAGCTCCTCGGGGGCGGCCGCGATCGCCGCCAGCAATCGGGCGTGCGATTCCGTCGAGGCACGAATCGCCCCGGCCCAATCGCCGAAGTGCGTCCGGACCGCATCCGCGGCGCGATCGAGGTCGGACGCCGGACCGACGTCACGCATCAGGCCATCGAGATCGCACACCGGCTCGACCCCATACCGCAGGCCCTGGCGGCTGTCGGCCAGGTGCAAGTGGGCGACGATCCACGCCGGCGTCTGGCCCACGCCGCCGGCCCGCGTGCCGCAGTGCGGCTCGGGCACGCTCGCCGCCAGTTCGAGCGTGGCGGTCCGGTCGTACCGGAGTGAATCGAGCAGCAGATCGAGCCCGATCGAGGTCACGCCGATGCACTGTCTAGCACGGCCCGGATCTCGCCCGCGAGCGCCTCGCCATCAGCCAACTCGCCCGCCGGCCAGCGGATCCCCAGGCCGGCCCCCGGCTCGCCGCCCGCGCCCTTGTCCGCATACCGCGGGATGATGTGGACGTGCAGGTGGAACACCGCCTGGTGCGCGTCCGCCCCGTTGTTCTGCAACAGGTTGTACGCTGTCGCGCCCGTCGCCCGCAGCACCGCCCGGCAGATCCGCGGCAGCACCCGCCCGAGCGCCGCCGCCGACTCGTCGCCGAGCGCGTCCATCGTGGCCGCCCGCTCCTTCGGAATGACCAGCGTGTGCCCCCGGCTGAGCGGCGCGACATCCAGGAACGCCAGCACGTGCCCATCTTCATACACCCGATGGCACGGGATCTCGCCGGCGAGGATCTTGTCGAAGATTGTGTCGGCCATACGCCAAGATAGCCGGCGTCGCGCTCGCTCGGTTTCGGCCGCCCGGCCGGGGACTGTGGCCACTCCCCGGAGCAAATCACGACCGCTGCAACCGACGGCCGCTTCGCCCCAATAGCACAGTGCCAGGGACCCCAGACCAAGGAGGCCGGCATGCATCGGATCGCACTCGGCATCATCCTGGGAATCGCAAGCGTCTCGCTGGCGGGCACGGGCTCCAGCGGGGGGCCGGGTCGGACAGTCGACGGGGATGGATCAAGCGGGGGACCGGACAGGATCGTCGCCGACGAAGGATCGAGCGGTGGGCCCGGTCTCGCGTGCACCGGCCATGGCCGCGGACGATCAACCCAGGGGGGTGGTACCGGCGACAGCGCGGGGACCGGCGCCCAGGGAAGGCCAACCCACGGCGGCGGTTCGGGCACCTAGCCCGACGCGTCAAAGTCAGCTCCGCATCGTCGTTCCTGGCGTTCCCCACGCGCTACGACACGGCCCGAGAGGCCCGGTGCGATCGCGATCGGTCCATCGCCAGGAACCCACGTATTCAACATAATAGAGATTATCGGCGATCTGCCGGCGACGGCGGGGCCTGCGACGGCTCGCGATCCACGCGGGGTATCCGCCACCGCGACGCCATCCGGGGCCTACCGACCGATGATTGGCCTCCATGGATGATGACGGCTCCCCTGCACAATACCCGGTCCCGCACCCGCCGCCGGATCCCGAGCCCCGGCCCGCCGAGGCTGAGCCCGACCTGCTGCCCGATACCCCCGCGCCGCTGCTCCGGGCGTGGCTCTGGCTGGAGATGGGCTTCCTCTATGCCTTCCTGCCCGGGCTCATCGCGGCCGTCATGAACCCCAGCGATCGCTTCGATGGGCTGTTCCGGGCGGTCGGCCTGGACCTCCTCGCCGACCCGCCGATCCCGCCGGGTTCGGTGCTCATGCCGATGCTGCTGATCACCGGGGCGCTGCTCGGGCTGTGGCTCGCGCTCGACAAGCGGTTCCCGTCGAAGCAACTGTGGAACTGGCGGGCCTTCCGTGCCGACGCGCGACGCATCTTCGGCTTGTTCGCCATCGGCGCGGTGATCATGCTCTCGGCGGCCTACCTGCTTTCAACGCTGACCGACGTGATGACCATCACCGGGCGCGACGGACGCGAGATCGACGCCTTCCTCCGGCTGCCCCGCGAGGCCCCGTTCATCCTGATCGCCATCGCGGTCTTCTACCCATGGCTGAGCGCCTACCCGCAGGAGATCACGCACCGCGCCTTCTTCTTCCATCGCTACCGGCGGATCATCCCCGACATCCGCGTGCTGTTCGTGCTCAACGTGCTGGCCTTCGTGTGGCTGCACGCGATGTTCTGGCACTGGATGGCCTTCGCCGTGACCCTGCCGGGCGGCATCCTGTTCGCATGGACCTACGTCCGCACGAAGTCCACGCTGGCCGCCGGCATGGAGCACGCCATCTACGGCTGGTGGCTGTTCTTCACGGGCATGGGCTGGTTCGTGTTCACGGGGAGCGTCGGGAGCGGCTAGCTAGTCCCGCTCCAGCCGGCTCGCGAGCGCCCGCCGCAGCTTGCCGGCCGCGTCCCGGACGGCCGGGTAGTAGTCGTCGGCCCGGGCCTCGACGGTGATCGGGTCCCGCCCCCGAGGCCGCGCCTCGAGCGTGCACCGCTTGTCGTCGCCGCCGGCCTTCTGGCTGCTGTTCTCGTCGGCCAGGTGGACCTCGACCCGCGTGAGCTTGTCGCCGAAGCGGCCGATGGCGGCCTCGAGCTGCTCGTGCACGTGCCGCTCCAGGGCGTCCGACGACTCGACGTTGGCGTAGCTGATCTCGACGTGCATGCGCGTTCCCTCCTTGCGTCGATGCGCCAGTTGTCGCGGCGTACGCTGGATGCAGCCGCCGGTTCGCTGATTCCGGTGCCAGTCCGAGACCCTATCCGAGACCGATCATGCCCGCGACCGCGACCACCGCCGACTCCTCCACGCACGCCACCCTGCCCGCCGACTCCAACCAAGCCTTGGGCATCGCCCGCTACGCCATCGACTTCATGGCCTCCGGCAGTCCCGACCAGAGCGTGCTCGACCGGACCAACCTCTTCTTCACCGACGCCTGCCTCTGCGGCCTGAGCGCCCTGGCCCTCCGCACCAACGCCCCGACCATCCTGCGAGCCGAGGCCCTCCAGTACGCCGTGCCCGAGGGCCATACCGGGGCGCCCCTCGGCCGGGCGACCACCCACGGCGCGACCTGCTTCGGCTCATCGCAGCGGGTCAAGGCCGAGAAGGCCATCCTCGCCAACGCCAACGCCGTCCGCGAATGGGACAGCAACGGCACCAACTTCGGCTACAACCCGCGGCTGGGCCACACCGCCGGCGAGTTCGGTCACAACGACTTCTACGCCGTGCCCATCGCCGCCGCTCAGATGCTCGGCGCCGACGGCGCGTACGCCCTCCGCGGCATGGTGTGCCTCGACGAGATCCGCGGCCGGCTGGCCGAGGTCTTCAGCCTCAAGACCTACAAGGTCGACCACGTCGTCCACGGCGCCATCGCGAGTGCCGTGGTCTTCGGCGCCATGCTCGGCGCCACCGACGAGCAGATCGAGCGGGCGATCGGCATGGTCGTCGCCCACTACATTCCCTTCAGGGCCATCCGCGCAGGCAAGCAGCTCAGCGACAGCAAGGGCGCCAGCGCCGCCATCAGCACCGAGGTCGCCATCCTCAGCATGAAGCGGGCGATGGCCGGCTTCCTCGGCCCGCGCGACATCTTCCGCAACCCCGAGGCGATCTTCCGCATCTTCGAGGGGCCGGGCCAGATGTTCAAGGCCGTCAACGCCGCCGACGCCAACACCGAGCAGGCCGACGCGTCGCCCTTCGACCTCGTGCTCGGACGCGCCGGCGACGACTTCGCCGTCATGGGCATGCACTTCAAGCTGGGGCTCTACGAGCACCAGAGCGCCGGCGCGCTGCAGGCCGTCATCGATCTGCTGGACACCAATCCGTCGCTGCTCGAACAGGCCGACGGCGGCGCGATCAAGACCATCAAGATCGTCGCCTACGAGCCGGCATTCGGCATCATCGGCGACCCGGCCAAGCGCGACCCCCGCACCCGCCAGTCGGCCGACCACAGCATGGTCTACATCGTCTCCACGCTCATCCGCAAGGCCCTGGAGACCAAGCGGACCAACTGGAAGGACCTGATCCTCACGCCGTACGACTACGACCGCAGGGCGATCGACCACCCGGTCACCCGCCGGCTCATGGAGACGATCGAATTCGAGCACGGCGGCCAGGAGTACGACGACCGCTACCCCGACGGCATCCCCACCAGCGTGGTGATCACCGACGACAACGGCAAGGCCTACGACTCGGGCCTCGTGATGTATCCCGCGGGCCACGCACGCAACACCACCGCCGACCTGCACGACATCCTGGCCAACAAGTTCCGCGTGATGGGCGCACTGGCAGGCAACAACCCCGGGCAGCTCGTCCAGCGGTTCGAGGGTCTCGCCAGCAAATCGGCCAAAGACATCGCCGGCCTGCACGACTTCGACCTGGCGTACAAGGACGACTTCGACGACGCCGAGTAGGCCGAGAAGTCGCGCGTAGCCCGGCACGCTGATCCGAAACCCACCCTCGTACGATCGTCCATGCCCCGCTGGATCCGCCGAGCACTCTGGTGCGGCCCCCTCGGCTTCGCCACCGCCTGGCTGGTGGCGTGGGGCGTCACGGTCGGCATGTGGACCGGGTGGTACCGCCCCGCCTCGTCGTGGCTCAACAAGGGGATCGGTGTCGTGGAGCCATGGCTCCTCAAGAAGAGCGTGAATCGATGCTCAGTCTGGACGTCCGAGTCGTGGTCGGGTGATCGGCTCGACCGCGTGAACGCCCTGTCCGAGAGCAACCGGCGTCGAGCCGATCGTGTGCTGGAACTCGGCGGGGCCGCCTACGCCGAAGAACTGGAACGACAAACGGTGGAATCCCTGCCCGGGCTCGAGAAGATGCTCAACAGGCCGCCGGGCAGCATGACCGAAGCGCACGCCGACGCGAAGGCGAACATGCCTCCGATACGGCGCATCGACGATCAAATTGTGTCGTTCCCCCCACCCAACCTGGCACAACGCGTGGCGGCGACACAGGCGGACTCCTTTGTCTTCTATGCCCGCCGCGTCGGTTGGCCATCGCCCATGCTCGAGGGCATGGAGGGTGTGGAGATCACGGTCGCCAAATCCGGCATCCAGCAGGCCGAGGTCACTGAGGGGCAGATCACGATCGATGCGCTCAATCGCGCCCCCCTGCCCGGCATGCAGCCCACGGCGCTCGCGCTGCCCTACCGGGTCCTGCCATCCGCGGCGATCGCCAACACCGCGTTCTTCGCCGCCTCGTGGTTCGCCGCGCTCACCGCTATCGCGCTGGCCCGCGCACTCCGCCACAAACTCGCCGGCCGCTGCCCTCGCTGCGGCTACGACCTGCGAAGGATCGTCGGCCCGACCTGCCCCGAGTGCGGGTGAACGAAGAGATAGTGGCCTCCACGCACACACACGGCGTGCGAAGCTCGAGGCCATCGCGGGCTATCGTGCACCGCCATGCCTCCCCAGCCCCACGAGACCGGCGACTCCAAGCGCCTGCTCATCACCGGCATCGCCGGCTTCCTGGGCCGCCACCTCGCGCAGCGTGCGGCCAGGGACGGCTGGGACGTCGTCGGCATCGTCCGTTCCATGCCGAACACCACGTACACGACCGTGCGCGCGGACCTAGCGGAACCGGTCGAGGTGCGCGACGCCCTGGAGCAGGTCGCACCGGACGCAGCCATCCACTGTGCGGCCGCGGCGCGCACCAACGAGTGCGAGCGCTTCCCGGAGGTCGCCGAGCGGGACAACGCCCGGGCGAGCGACGTGGTCGCGCGGGCGTGCGGCGACGCGGCGATCCCGCTCGTGCTGTGCTCGACCGACCTGGTGTTCGCCGGGGATCGCGTCGGCCACCTGCACGCCGAGGACGACCCCGTATCGCCCGTCAACGTGTACGGGCGGAGCAAGCTGGAGGCCGAGCGACGGACGCACGACGCCTATCCAGCGGCCATTATCGCTCGGCTGCCGCTGCTCTTCGGCCCCCCCGCCGCTGATGGTGCGCCCGGCTCGTTCCTGACGGGCTGGGTGGAGCACGCCCGCGCCGGGACGGCGCTCGCGCTGTTCACCGACGAGTTCCGCACACCGCTGAGCGCCCGAGATGCCGCAGCCGGCCTGCTGCTGGCTCTGGGGCGGGGTGCCGCCGGCCGAACGTACCACCTCGCGGGGCCCGAGCGCGTCAGCCGCTATGAGCTGGGCCGGCGATTCGCGGCGGTTGCCGCCGAATCCCTCGGGTTCGAGGCGGATCTGTTCACGCCCGGCCTGCAATCGGACGTCGCCATGCCGGCTCCTCGCGCGCCGGACGTGTCGCTGGATGGCTCCAGGGCGATGTCGGAACTCGGCTTTGCACCCGCCAGCCTCGATGACGAGCTGCGATGGACCGCCGTGCGGATGGCTTAGCGATCATCATGTGGCCTATGCAAGCCCGGCCGCCGGTTTTCTTGCGGAAGCGGCGATGTTCCGGTAATCTGTGTGTAGGACTCGGCGGTACTCAGCCGTGCTCTATTGGAGGAATCGGACATGGCAACGCACATCCTTGGAAGGTGCGCGCCCATCGCGGCCGTGCTCGTGATCGGCGGCACCGCGATAGCGCAGGTTCGCGATCCCGCTGGGCTGGACATCGTGCTCGGCACGGACACGCTGGGACCCGGGGAATCGACGACGATCCGGCTGGACGCGAACTTTGACTCCATCCGGGACCACGCGGTAGCCGGCGTGGCGACGTGGCTCGATTCGTCGGCGGGCGCGCTCGGGCTGAGCGATATCCGCGTGGTCGAGCCGATGGACGGACCCGGTACGTCGGCGGGCATGATCGGCGATCGCGGCGTCCGCGGCATCATCGCGGGGCAGCTGCTATTCGTTGGCGCGGG
This sequence comes from Planctomycetota bacterium, assembly GCA_039819165.1. Lineage (NCBI taxonomy): Bacteria > Pseudomonadati > Planctomycetota > Planctomycetota bacterium. The sequence continues at coordinate 494,588 of JBCBSM010000001.1, read as the reverse complement.
CATCTTCCCGGATCCGAGCGACCCCATCGCGTTCTGGGAGGCCACCTTCACCGCGCCGGACGTCGTCGATACGCCGTTCGACGTGGACCTCGAGACGCGCACGTCGAGGTTCGACGTGTACATCAGCATGGACTCGTCGACCTCGGAGAGCCGGCTCGACGGCTTCCAGGAGGGCACCGCGACGATCCGCGTCGTGCCCGCACCGGCGAGCGGCCTCGTGCTCGCGATGGCGCTGGGCCTTGCTGGTCGGCGTAGGAGGGGGTGAGCCATGCGTCTATCGTGCATGATTGCGGCGACGCTGACGCTCGCGGCAGCGTTGCAAGGGCAGACCACCGTCGGCGGCACCATCAGCCAGGACACCGAGTGGTCGCTCGCTGACAGCCCCTTCTTGATCACGGCGGACGTCGAGATCATCGGGGGGGCCACGCTCACGGTTGCGACGGGCGTCGAGGTCGACTTCGAGCCGGGCACGAGCCTGATGGTGCAGGTTGGCGGCCTCGTGGCCCGAGGCAGGGAGGACCGGCGCATCGAGTTACGAGGCGGTGAGGGCATCCGGTTCGGCGATCAGGCGATCGACGGCGTCCTCGACCCGGGCACGGGCGCGTACGTCTCGGGCAGCATCCTGGAACACGTCGTGCTGCGGGACGTCGATGCGGGCTTCGGCGCCGCGATCGAGATCGATCGGGCACAGCCCGTGCTGCGTTCGATGTTCGTCTTTGACGTTGACGGCGGAGGCATCGACATCGAGCACGGCTTCGGCGGCGTTGCCGACGTGCGGCTTGAGGACGTGCGCATCGGCCGCACCAGCGAGGAGGGCCTGCGGATCGAGGGTGGCCGGAGCGCGACGCTCATCGGCGTGGAGCTGTCGGGGATCGCGATCTCCGACGGCCGCGGCGCGGGGATGGACATTGAGATCACCAGCAGTCGATCGCCGATCCCGTCCGAGCCCGATCTGGTGCTCGAGGGGTGCGCAATCGAGGACATCACGGGCCGCTGGGGCGGCCTCCTGGAGGCCTCCTGGATCGAGATCCGCGACGCGGAGGTGCGCAACTGCAGCGAGATCGGCGTGCTGGCCCGGGCGGGGCGGATCGTCGTCGAGGGCAGCACCTTCACCGAGAACGACACGCACGGGGACCTGGTGTCGAGCGAGATGGCCGTGCGGGACAGCGTCTTCCGGCGAGGCGGACGGCTGCTCGCCGCGGGGGTGATCGAGGACTGCCTGTTCGAGGACAACCGCCAGGGACCCGCGCTGGTGGGCGGCTCGGTCATCCGCCACAACACGTTCATCGGCAACATCGCCGATGTCGCCGGTGGTGCGCTGTCGACCGGGGGATTCGTCGACCTGTTCGACAACACCTTTGAGCGCAACAGCGCGCCCAGCGGCGGGGCTGCGATCCTGGGGGGCAGCATCCTCTCGGGCGGCAACACCTTCGTGAACAACAGCGCCGACTTCGGCGGTGCGCTGTTCCTGCCCGAGAGCGCCCGGCGGTCGCTCGTCGGCACGCCGGGCAATCCGGACGTGTTCCGCGGCAACACCGCATGGCAGGCCGGCGGGGCCGTCGCGATCGACGCCGACGGGCTCGAGTTCCTGTCGGCCGACTTCGAGGACAACGACGCGCCGCGGGGCGGGGCCATCTACGTCACCGCCCTGGGCTCGGGCCTCGATCTCACGGGCGAGGTGGGCCCGAGCGGCGTGGGCGTGGTGCGCTTCGCGGCGAACACCGCAGGCGTGGGCGCGGACCTGTACCTCGAGGTGCCCGACTCGGCGTTCCCCGTCGCCGATTCGGACGCTCGCTGCGTGGACTGGGGCACGAGCAGCCTGGACGATGTGCTCGCCCGGGTGCACGACGCACGGGACGACGGCGCGCTGCCGCTCGTGCGAGTGCTGCCGCTGGGCCCCTGCAGTGGCGAGCCGTGCGGGGTCGACCTCGACGGCGACGGCAACGCCACGCTGTTCGACTTTCTCGCCTTCAGCAATCTGTTCGACGCCGACGATCCGGAGGCAGATCTCGACGGCGACGGGGCGCTGACGCTGTTCGACTTCCTGGCGTTCCAGGACGCGTTCGCGCAGGGTTGCCCGTAGGTTTGGCCGTCGGGAGGCGTGGTTCTTGGCCACCGGGGCGCCGATTCGGGGCACCCGTCACGCTGATGCTCAGGAGGCGACGGGCGCACCCTCGGCGAGGCGTCGGCGGAGCACCTCGACCAGCGTCGGCGGCTCGCGGTAGCTCTCGGGCGGTCGCCAGTAGACCTCGTGCAGCGGCTGCTCGGTGTCGGCGTCGCGGCGGCCGCCCCCGCCGGTCTTGGGCGCCAGGGCCGTAAGCGTGCCGGCGATGCCATCGAGGCGTTCGAGGATGGCCTCGGGCCGCGGCGTGAACACGACGACGTCTCGGCCGCGCATGGCTACGCCGCTCGCGCCCGCGGCGGCCATCGCGACGCGGAGCTCGGCCAGCGTCAGCAGCCGCTCGACGGGTGCGGGCGGCTCGCCGTAGGCCTCGGCGAGTGTGGTGCGGAGGTCGGCGACGCCGTCGTCGCTGGCGGCGAGCGCGAGGCGGCGGTAGGCATCCATCCGCCGCATGTCGCTGGGGATGTAGGCCTTGGGGATGTAGCCGCGGATGCCCAGATCGACGGCGATGCGGCTGTGGGTAACGGCGGTCTCGCCGCCGAGCTGCCGGACGGTCTGGTCGAGCAGCCGGCAGTACATGTCGTAGCCAACGGCGGCGATGTGGCCCGACTGCTCGGCCCCGAGCAAATTGCCCGCCCCACGGATCTCCAGATCCCGCATCGCGATCTTGAAACCCGCGCCGAGCATGCTGTACTGCTCGACGGCGGCGAGCCGCTTCTTGGCGACCGCGCTCAGGATGCCGTCCTCGGGCAGCAGCAGGTAGCAGTAGCCCCGCCGGCTGCCCCGGCCGACGCGGCCGCGGAGCTGGTGCAGGTCGGCGAGGCCGAAGTTGTCGGCCTCGGCGACGAAGATGGTGTTGACGTTGGGTAGGTCGATGCCGCTCTCGATGATGGTCGTGCAGACGAGGATGTCCGCCTCGTGCCGCACGAACTTGAGCATGACCTCTTCGAGCTCGCGGGGGGGCATCTGGCCGTGACCCACGACGATGCGGGCATCGGGCGCGAGCGACTGCACCTCGGCGGCGCGGGCCCGGATGTCGTGCACCCGGTTGTGCAGGAAGAAGCACTGGCCCTCGCGGGACAGCTCCCGTGCGATGGCTTGCGAGACCCGTTCTCGATCGAAGGGCACGACCTCGGTCACCACGCTCTGGCGGTCGACCGGCGGCGTGGACAGGCTCGAGATGTCCCGCAGCCCCAGCATCGCCATGTGCAGCGTGCGGGGGATGGGCGTGGCGCTGAGCGTGAGCACGTCGGCGGCGGTCCGCATCCGCAGGAGGGACTCCTTGTGCTCGACGCCGAAGCGTTGCTCCTCGTCGACGATCACGAGGCCGAGGTCGCCGAAGCGGACGTCCTTGCTCAGCAGCCGATGCGTGCCGATGATGGCGTCGACCTGGCCCTTGCGGAGGTCGCGGAGGGTGGCGTTGATGGTCTTGGTGGTCTTGAACCGTGAGATCGACTCGACCCGGAACGGATAGGCCGCGAAGCGCTCGCGGAAGGTCCGCTCGTGCTGCTCGGCGAGCACCGTCGTGGGCACGAGCACCGCGACCTGCTTGCCGAACTCGACGGCCTTGAAGGCGGCCCGCACGGCGACCTCGGTCTTGCCGAAGCCGACGTCGCCGCAGATCAAGCGGTCCATCGGCCGGGGCGAGGCCATGTCCCGCTTGATCTCCTGGAGGGCGGCGAGCTGGTCCTCGGTCTCGGTGTAGGGAAACTCGGCCTCGAACTCTTTCTGCCACGTCGTATCGGCGGGGTAGGCGATGCCGGGCACGGCCTCCCTCGCGGCCCGAACACGCAGCAGCTCGCCGGCCAGGTCGCGGACGGAGTCGGCGACCCGCTGCTTCTGGCTCTTCCAGCGCTGGCCGCCGAGCTGGCTGAGCGGGGGCGAGCCGCTGAAGCCGCCGACGTACTTCTGCACGAGGTCGATCTGCGTGCAGGGGACGTGGAGGTGGGCGTTGCCGGCGAACTCGAGGGTCAGGTACTCCTCGAGATCGGCCTCACGCTTGGATCGGACCAGCCGCTTGGAGCCGCTCGGCTGCAGGAGCGTGAGGCCGACGAATCGCGCGATGCCGTGGTCGGCGTGCACGACGGCGTCGCCCGGGGCGAACTCCAGGAACGTGTCGACGGTGCGCGCGGCGCGGAGGCGGGCCGAGCGGCGTCGGGCCGGCGCCCGGCCGAGCAGCTCGTGCATCGGCAGGACGGCGACCGACGCCTCGCCGCCCCACGCAAAGCCGTGCGCAATCGAGGCATGCCAGGGCTCAATGGCGTCCTCGTCAACGCCGGCCTCGGCGATCAGCTCCCCGAGGCGGCTCAGCTCGCCCGCCGTTGCGCAGGGCACGACCGCCCTGGCACCGCGTTCCTGGGTCCAGGCGGCGAGGCTCCGCACCGCGGCGACGGCAGATTCGCCAGAGAAGTCCGGCGGCCGCTCGATCGGCAGCGCGACCTCGGCGCCGCCCGATGGGGGCGAATACTGGTTGAGCTCGGCGAAGGCCGCGAACCGCGTCCGCGCGTGCTTGATGACCTCGGCGGGGGCGAGCACGGCCGCGTCGCTGGTGACGCGCTCGTAGTAGCCGCGGGCCTGTTCGCCGACCTCCATCGTCTCGATGAGCAGCGCCCAGGCGTTGGCGGGGCAGTGCTCGAGCAGGCAGACGCCCGCCTCGGACGCGGCGCGGATGCGGTCCCCCGCCGCCACCAGCTCGACGGCGTCCAGCGTGGCCGAGGCGGCGAGGGTCTCGGCATCGATCTCGGCCAGGCGATCGACCTCGTCGCCGAAGAAGTCCAGGCGAACCGGTCCCCCGCCGCTGCCCGTGGCGTGCGTCGGGAAGACGTCGATGATGCCGCCCCGCTGCGCGAAGTCGCCGGGTTCTTCGACGGCCTCGACGCGGCGGAAGCCCGCGTCTGCGAGCCACGCCACCAGATCGCTCGGGTCGAGGCGATCGCCCGGCGCGATGCGTCGCGAGACGCCCTCGGCCGCGGTGGCGGAGGGCGCCCGCTGCATGAACGCGTGGATCGATCCGACGACGACGAAGGGCTCGCCGGCGTTCTCGAGGGCGGCGATGCGGCGGATGGCGGCGATGCGCTCGGCCAGGCCCGAGGCCTCCCGCTCGCCCTCGCCGGGCAGGGCCTCGATCGCCGGGACCTCCACCACGGCGAGGCCCAGGCTCGCCAGCTCGTCGGCGGCGTGCTCGGCGTCGCTCGTGTGCGCGTAGATCACGACGATCGGCCGGCGGTGAGCGGTTGCCAGGCCCGCGGCGGTGAACGCGGGCGAGGATCCGATCGCGCCGCGCGCAGCGGCATCCCCGCCGAGATCCAGGGCACGGCCTAGCGCATCGATGCCAGCAAGCCCGCCGACGCGATCCTTCAAGGACTGCGATGCTAGTGCTCAGCCCGGGCCGACGATGGCGACGAACTCGCGGACGGCCTCGACGGTCTTGGGGCCGATGCCGTGCACCCGCTCGAGATCCTCCGGCGTGCGGAAGGGGCCGTTGGTGGTCCGCTCGTCGATGATGGCCTGCGCGCGGGCGGGGCCGATGCCCGGCAGCAGCTGGAGCTGCTCGAGCGAGGCGGTGTTGGGGTCGATCCGCAGGCCGTCGGCCAGCGTTCTTGGCGGAGCGGGGATGACCCCGGCGTCCGGTCGGGCTGAGGCTGGGGGACGGATGGGCGTGGACTCGGCGGGCTCGGCGCCGCCAGCCCGCGTCGGCTCGTGTGCGAGATCCGGCGAAGGTCCACGCGGGGGTCCAGGCGGAGGCGGATTGACAAGGAAGACGACGGGTGGCGGCGCAGGCGTGGGCCGCACGACGACGCCGTAGACGATGCCCGCGATGCCGGCGGCGGCCAGCACGGCCGCGGCGATCCATCGGGCGGGCCCGCGGGACCAGTCCCGGCCGGCTTCGTTGGTGCCGGGAGTCACGTGGGCAGCGCCTCGCCCACGCCCTGCCGCAGCGTGCCGCGGAGCTGGGCCATGGACGCGAGCGCCGGACGGGGCTGGCCGCCGGCGTCGACGAGCCCGGCGCGTCCGCCGTCGGCGTCCGACGCCGCGCCCCAGCAGATCGAGTGCACGAAGGGCTTGGACGCCGCCACGGAGGCCATGGTCTCCAGCCAGCGGGCCTGGATCTGCGGCGACCAGGGGCCGTCCCAGTGGCCGTGCTCGTGGCCGGTCGAGGTGTCGGCCGCTCCGGCGGGGCACAGCAGCCCGGTGACGGCGAGCGGGCGGTCGAACTCGGCGTAGCGATCGAGCATCTCGGAGAAGGCCATCGCATCGCGGACGACCGATCTCGGGCCCTCGCCGGTCAGGTCGACCCGCAGCGCGATGGCGTCGACGTTGATGCCCGCCTGCGCGATGAGCTCGCCGAGCAGCAGCGGAGGCAGCGTCCGCGGCGTGCGGGCGGCGTAGGCCGCGAACGGGTCGACCAGTTCGACCTGCACGCGGCCCTGGGGGTGCAACTTGCGGGCTACGGTCGTCGCCACGCGGAGCAGGTCGGCGATCTGCTCGAAGCGGAGGTTCAGGCCGCCCTCGACGCCCAGGGATGAGGCCAGCGTCCACCACTGCACCGTGCGGCGGTACCTCGTGACGACCTGCCGCATGTGCTCGTAGAAGATCTCGCGAAGCGTGTCGTAGTCGTTCTCCCAGATGAACAGCCACTCGGGCAGCGCGTCGGGGTCGAGGTCGATGATCGGGCCGACGGTCACCGGCAGCTTGGCCTTGCGGATGGCCCACTCGATCCAGCGATCGGTGCCGGCGAAGGCGTAGGTGCCCTCGCTCGGCTCGATCTCACGCCAGGGCATGGGCACGCTGACGAACTCGGCGGCCCGCGCGGCGGCCGACTGGCTCGCGTCATCGAACCGCCGCGGCGAGACCGTGCAGCCCAGCTTGGCCACGCCCGCCATCGCCACGCCGCTGGTCTCGGGCGCCTTGACGACCGCGATGGTGCTCTCGGCGGTGCGGCCCAGCGAGCGTTCGGCCCGCGCGAGGGCATCCTTGAATACCGACCCGTCGCTCCGCGCCGCGATGCCGCGGGCGGTCGCCTCGCGGACGAGTTCCTCGCCGGCCTCGACCGCGTCGACGAGTGCGCGACGGGCGAGGCGATCGGCGGCGATCACGCCGTCCATGTCGGCGTCGCCGTCGTCGACGCGGACGCTCCGCCACGCGACGACGGCCGTCGAGAAGTCCTGCCGCGCGCGATTGAAGGTCTGCATCGCGGTGCCGTCTGGCGGGATGTCGGCGAGGTTCCAGGACTCGAGCGCATTGAGGAAGCGCATGACCTGCTTGCGAGCCAGCTCGAGGCTCAGCAGGTAGGGCCGCTCGCGGTGCGGCAGCAGCGTCGTGGAGAGCATCAACTCGCGGTCTCGGGCTTCGGCGCCGCCCTCGAGCGGGGTGAGCAGCTCCAGGGAGACGGGGCTGGCGGTCTCGGTCTCCGCGATGAGCATGCCGGCCTCGACGCGCGCCCGGCCCTGGGCCGTCGAGCCGTCCGCCGCAACGAGCATCGCGTGGTGGAGGGGCCAGGCATCGGCGGGGCGGCCCCCTCGTAGCACGAAAAACCTCAGCATGCGCGGCTGCTCTCCGGGGAGGGGATTCGCCGCGGCTCCCGGCCGCGATCTCTACCATATCGCCATGGCGGGCATCGTGCAGCCGGGGTCGAGCACGCTCTTCGAGTCCACGCTCGGGCTGCGCCGGCTGCACCGCGGCAAGGTCCGCGAGGTCTACGAGCTGGCGGCCGATCGCGTCGCCATCGTCGCCACCGATCGACTGTCGGCCTTCGACGTCGTGCTGCCCACGCCCATCCCCGACAAGGGCCGCCTGCTGACGCGGATGTCGGCGTGGTGGTTCGGCTGGATCGAGTCGCGGGGGCTCGGCCCGACGCACTTCATCGGCGACGATCCGAGCTGGCCCGACGCCGCCTTCGCGCCCCCGGACGCTACGCCGCGGGACCTGCTCGCCGGCCGAACCACGGAGGCCATTCGTGGCGAAATCATCCGCCTGGAGTGCGTCGTGCGGGGCTATTTGGAGGGCTCGGGCTGGCGAGACTACCACGCAACCGGATCCGTGAGCGGCGTGGCGCTGCCGGCCGGCCTGCGGCGATGCGAGCGGCTGCCCGAGCCGGTCTTCACGCCCAGCACCAAGGCCGAGCCCCCCGAGCACGACGAGCCGATCTCCTTCGAGGCCGCCGTGGCGATGCTGGGCGGCGATCTCGTCGGCGACCTGCGGGACCGCTCGCTGGCGATCTATGCCGCGGCCGCCGAGCATTGCGCCTCCCGGGGCATCCTGCTGGCCGACACCAAGTTCGAGTTCGCGCTGCCGCTGGATCGCGTGGGCGGCGCGCGCGAGGCGATGCTCGCCGACGAGGTGCTCACGCCGGATAGCTCGCGCTTCTGGCCGGCGGACGGCTACGAGCCGGGCCGCGCGCAGCCCAGCTTCGACAAGCAGTTCGTGCGCGAGTACCTCGAGACGCTGGTCGATCGGGGCGCGTGGGACAAGTCCGAGCCCGGCCCCCCGCTGCCGTCGGAGATCGTGCGGCAGACATCGGCGCGGTACGCCGAGGCGTTCGAGAAGGTCACCGGCGGCCGCTAGGGCCGCGTCTCGCTACTTGGCCTCGCGCTCGATGTCCCGTGCGCGGCCCTCGAGCTCGCCTCGGACCATGGCGCGGAACTGCTCCATGCCCTCGGGCTCGGGGAAGAGCACGTCGAAGTCGGGGTCGCCCTCCTCGGTCGCCTCCTCGAAGGCCGGCCTGACGGCGCCGACGAGGTCGTCGTACGCCCACCGCTTGAGCTCGGGCGGCGCGTTGGCGTAGCCCGTGGTGGCGTAATCCAGATCCAGGGTGAGCAGCAGGCGGCGGAACATGTTGCCGACCTCGAAGTCGAAGCGGCGATCGAGGAACTCCATCCGGCCGCCCTGGTTGGTCACGTTGTTCTCGCGGAGCTGCTCCTCGAGGTAGGCGGCGTGGAACTGCCGTGCGTAGGCGATCTGGTTGTCGAAGATGTCGTCGTCGCCATTGATCAGGCCCGACAGCAGCGCGTCCTGGATCGCGCCGCGGACCTCGGTCTGGGCGACCACGGGCGAACCGACGCGATCGACGATCTCGGCCTTGACGAAGCGATCGATGTCCTGGGCCAGCCACTGCGCACGCGTCCTGTCATTCGTGTTGCTAAAGGGGAACTGGGCGAGTTCGTCCTTCATCTCGGCGGCAAGCTGCTTCTGGCCCCGCCGGTACAGGTAGCGGATGGCGTCCTTCATGAAGTTCTCGTAGCCAGCGAAGTAGGAGCTGTACGCGCGATCGAGGCCGTCGGCCCAGCTGCGGGCGACCACCTCTTCGAGGATCTCGCCGTACACCGGGATGTAGGCGGTGTTGGGCAGGCCCAGGTAGAAGGGCTGGCCGCCGTGTGGGTTGAGCAGCATGCCGTTGTAGTCGAACCACAGGTCGCCGCTGCGCCAGAGCTCCTGCACGGACTGCACGACCATACGGTCGGTGTTGATGAAATCGTAGTCGGAGCGATTCTCGTCCTCGACGCGGAGCAGCGCCGCCTCGACGCCCTTCTGCGACCAATAGAGCGAGTGCGCCGCGGGGTGCCGCCAGTCCAGCGGGCCGTACTTGCTGGTGTAGCGGAGCATGCGGGCCGGCTCCATGTTGTATTCTTCGAGCAGGATCCGCCGCCGGCCGTAGGCCAGCAGATCCTCCCACGCGTCGGCGTGCCTCGGGTCTTCTACGAGGGCGGCGATCTGCCGGAAGCGATCGTCGGCCTGCCGCTGGAGCACGGGCCAGGTAGCCGAGTTCCGAGCCGCCCGTGTGCGGGTGACGTTGCGGAGCATCTTCGCGCCACTGGGCTCGATGTCGAGCACCGCAAGCTGGGCGACCAGCTCGTCGACGTCGGGGTTGGTGGCGATCACCCCGCTGAGCGTGTCGGGCGCCTCGACGATGGGCGTGAGCCACTCTTCGAATTGCTCGATGCGGCGCTCGCGGTTGTTGTTGCCCGGCTCGGGGTGCGGCGGCGGGCCAAGGATCTCGTGCCACTCGGCGGCGTGCTGGAGCTTGTAGTAGAAGTGCGCGTCGTCGGCGTAGGCCTGTACCTTGTGCAGGAAGAGCCACGCGAGTTCCTTGTGGATCACCAGGTCGGCCGGGTTGTGGACGACGCCCTCTTCACGGATGAGGTCGATGCCCTGGCGGACCCAGTTCCAGCGCTCCTCGGGCGTGTTGGTGGTGACCGAGATGTTGTACGCCATGTTCCAGGCGTGGAAGGACCACACCTGCGGGAAGCGGGGCTGGAGCTTCGTGATCGCCCGGGCGAGGTCGACCGCCTCGTAGTACTTGCCCTCTTCCTTGAGCTGGTTGGCGCGGATCCACAGCATGTTGACGAACAGCCCGCGGAAGGCCCCCATCGCGATGCCAACGGCCACCTCCGGCGGATCGCCCTCCTCGGCCCGCTCGGCGTAGGTCAGCTTGTGCCGCCCCGCCGACGCGGTCAGCTGCGCCGAGACGACGCCCGACAACCCAAGGGACAAGATGCAGAGCGCAATCGCGATGATCTGGACGCCCCGGCCGGTCGGCATGTCGAATCCTCCGCTTGGACCCTGCGGCTCGCGTGGCCGCCAGATCAGTTGCCCGAGTAGATCGCCAGTTCCCGGCTACGGAATACCAGCCAGCCGATGCCGAAGAGCGCCGCGCACCACGCGCTGAGCACTACGACACCGACGAGCACGCTCGTCCACGAGACCAGCTCGCCCTGCACGAGCTTGCTGGTGGGCTTCAACTCTGCGTACGTTCGGAAGACCCAGATGATCGCGCCGCCGATGGACTCGGCCACCCAGAGGATCGCGGGTCCGACGCCCTCCCCGTAGAAGGGGTTGAAGACCTCGAGGGAATCCTCCAGGAAGAGGGCCGATTCGGCCGCGAAGAACGCGCCGAACGCCGTCAGGCAGGCCACCGGGAAGCTCAGGGCCGTGGAGCAGGTGATGGCGAGCATCGAGAGGAAGGCCAGCTTGATCCACAGAACCACGATGACCCTGAAGAAGTTCATGCGGTAGCCGCCGACGCTGTACGAGAGCTCCAGCCCGCCCGGCGGGAAGGTGATGGTCCTCGGATTGGCGACGACGACGATCTCGCCGTTGCGCTCGTGGACGTCACCTCCGTTGAGCACTTGCAGCAGCAGCTGGCCCTCATCGTTGATGGCCGTCGGCGGGATGTCGTCGATGATCAGCGTCTGGGCGAGTCCGACCGTGCGTTCGTAGGGCACGCCGCCGGCATTGAAGCTGATCGTGAAGAACTCGTCGGGGCGATTGCTGCCCGACTCGACCTTGTAGCGGAGCACCAGCGGGGTATCGAGCGTCGCCGCCTTCTCGAGGCCGGAAAAGACGTAGGTCTGCGTCCGGCCCGGCGGCACCGAGCGGTATCTCGAGACGAAGTCCTTGTACAGATCCTCGCGGATCTGCGTGCGGGTCTCGGCGCTGCGGAGATCGTCGCCGAAGCGGTCGGCGGCCTCCTGCTGCTCGAGGTATCGCTCGACGAGTTCGTCGAACTGCTCGCTGTTCTTGTCGATGGGGTTGTCGATCTCGCGGGCGACGCGGGCCTGGAGCACCTGGTTGTGCAGGATGCGGCGATCCTCGCTGATGGGCGACCGCCCGAGCTGGACCCCCGCCGCGACGTAGGCCTGCCGCTCGCCCTGCGCGGGCTGCTGCCGCAGGTACTCGGCGAAGAGGAAGACCGCCGACCCGGTGACCACCAGCAGCGCGGCGTTGAGGGTGATGACGCCGAGCCACTTGCCGAGCAGGTAGTGCCAGGCGGCGACGGGCTTGGTCACGGTCTGCCAGATGATCTTGTCGCGCTGCTCGAAGTTGACGGTCGCCGCCGACAGCAGCAGCGTGAGGATCGCGATGACCCAGAACGCCCCGCCCGTGCCGTACTGCAGGAAGTTCTGCATGCGATAGCGGAGCGGGACGCTCTCGTTGAGCAGCAGCGGTACGGCCGCCAGCCCGAAGATGAGCATCACGATGAACACCAGCGAGACCCGCATGCGGACCGCCTCGGCCAGCACGTTGCGCGCGACGGCGAAGACCGGGCCCGTGGGCACCGACAGCAGCAGCCGGAGCACCTCGAGCACCGCGGTGAAGCACACCGCCAGCGCCGCCGCACCCACGAGGATGCGGCCTATCTCCCCCGTGATCGGTCCCGCGTAGCCGTACCTCGACGCCAGGATCAGCGGCGTCGCGACGACGGCGACACCCAGGCCCATCGCGATGTAGGTGATCGCCAGGCCCAGCCAGATGACGGTGATGCCCACGCCCGCGGCGACGGCGAGCCCGATCGCGACGGCCTGCGGGCTGCGGTCCTGGTCCAGCACCTCCAGGATGACCCGCTGGTCGCGTTCGACGGCGGCCCGTAGCGCGGCGTCCTCGATCTGGGTGGTGTCGGCCAGCGCGATCTGATCGCTCGCGCGGCTGTCCCCGCCCGACTGGACGACGTAGACCAGCCCCGCCGCCACCACGACCGCCGCGGCGATCGCCGTCATGATGATCTTGAATCCGGTGGTCTTCTGCAGCCGGTCCAGCCGCGCCCACAGCTCGCCCATGTCAGGATTCCCGCGGCTTGGGGGCGTCGCCGTCGTCGTCGACGAGCGAGCCGATGACGTTCATGTCGACCTCGGCGGCCTCGTCGGGCTCGGCCGCCTCCTTGGGCCGGACGTCCTCGTCCAGTAGGCTCTCGACGACGTCCTCCACGGGTTCGGGCTCGGCCGGCTCCGCGGCTTCGGCGGGCGCCGGTGGCTCCTCGGGCTCGGGCGCGCCCCGCACCAGGTCATCGATGAGCGCCCCGCCGTCGGGCTCGCCCGCATCGCGGAGGAACTCGGCCGTCCGCCCCCCGTGGGCGGCGCCGGCGTTGTCCAGGCGCTCGGCCTGGGCTTCCTCGACGATGCTGAGGAACAGCTCCTCGAGCCGCTGCCTCGGGTGCGCGACGCGGCGGACCGACTTCGCCCCGCCCGTGCGGCGGCGGATGACCTCGTCGATCTCGCTGAGCGTGGCGTCGTCGAGCGCGTCGGTCTCGATCGTGGTCTTGTCCTGGCTCTCGAGCAGCGCGTCGCGGTCGCCCGCCTTGCGCAGCGTGCCGCCGTAGAGCACGACCATGCGATCGACCACGTCCTCGACGTCGGCCAGCAGGTGGCTGGAGAGCAGCACCGTCTTGCCGCGGCGGCCCAGCTCGAGGATTAGGTCCTTGACCTGCCGGGTGCCGATCGGATCCAGACCCGTGGTCGGCTCGTCGAGGATCAGCAGGTCAGGATCGTTGATGAGCGCCTGCGCGAGCCCGATCCGCCGCTGCATGCCCTTGGAGTACTCGCGGACCTGGCGGTACTGCGCACCGCTGAGGCCGACCATATCCAGCAGCTCATCGATGCGACCCTGCCGCGTGCGGTGGTCGAGGCCGAACAGCCGCCCGTAGTAGTCCAGCGTCTCGCGGGCGTTGAGGAAGGGGTAGAGGTAGCTCTCCTCGGGCAGGTAGCCGATCCGCTTCTTGATGGCGACGTCGGTCGGCGGTCGGCCGAACACGGCGACCCGGCCCCGCGTCGGCTTGAGCAGGCCCAGGATGATCTTGATGGTCGTGCTCTTGCCCGAGCCGTTGGGGCCCAGCAGGCCGAAGACCTCGTGCGGCCGGACGTCGAAGGTCAGGTCGCCCACGGCGTGGGCCCTGGGCCTGAGCCAGAAGTCGCGGAAGATCTTGGTCAGGCCCTGGCAGGCGATGACCGGCCGCGGGGCCTCCCCGCCTTGCGTGGCCGCGGTGGTCGCTGCCGTCTGCGTCATGCCCTGTGCTCCTGGGGTGAACGAGCGTCCACGCGTCGGCACTCAGCCGCCATCGAGTTCCCGCCTGCCGGTATCGGTGCGGAAGGCCTCCTCGCGGAGCCGCCGCTCGCGTCGATCGGCTGCCTCCTCGTTGAGCCGCTCCTGCTCCAGTTCGCGGGCGCGGCGCTGGGTCTCGGGATCCAGGTTGAGCGCAAGCCGCAGCACGCCGGGCGGCACCATCATCGTCGTGACGGTCTCCCGCTCGAGGAAGCTGGTCATCGCCTCGGCCCAGTCCCGACGCACGACCAGGTCGGGATCCTCGAGGAATTGGGCCTGCTTGACCTCGTACAGGCGGAGCATCCGGCGGGCCGCCTGGGCGACCTCCACCCTCTGTCGCTCGGCCTCGTTGAGGATCTGCGTGACCTCACCGCTGACGGGGATGACTTCGAGGTCGCCGTCGATGAGGACCTCGTCGCCATGGAGCAGCCCACGCACGGTGTCGAGCGCGAGCGCCTGCTCGGCATCGTCCCCCAGCTCGACGGCCGCCTCGTAGCGGTCGATCTGGCGGAGGATCTCGCCGGCGGCGGGCCCCGCCACGCGGTTGAGTTCCTTTTGCGCGAACGACTCGGCGGAGACGCGTGCGGTCTGGGCGGCCGTCTCCGCGCCCTGCACCTCGGTGAAGGCGTTCCACACCCTCATGGGCGGCGTGCGCTGCCGCATCACCAGCGACTCGACGATCAGCCCCGAGTCGACGGCATCGAGCGTCTCCTGGGCGACCCGTTGAGCCCGCGCCGCCACGCCCCCGGCGCCCGCGGCGGACCGGAGCAGGTCGTCGATGGTCGTGGCCGAAACGGCGCGGATGACCCCGCGCTGCACGGCCGATCGCACGATGGCCTCCTCGTCCTCGGCCGCGATGTTCTGGGCGAACTGCGTGGGATCGGCACGGCGGTAGACGATGGTCCACTGCGTGTGCACGAGGTTCTGGTCGCTTGTGAGCAGAGAGCCATCGCGGACCGGGTTGAGCGATCGGCTCGGCAGCCGCGCAAGCTGCTCGAAGGGAAGGTTGCGATCCTGCTCGCGGACCTCGAACCAGAACTCCTCTTCGAGCTGGAGCGTCCGCTGGCCGGTCTCGACCCGGATCAGCTGGCCGATGGGGTAGGGCCAGGCGAAGGTGATGCCGGGCGAGACCTCGGTGCCCAGCGGCTCGCCGAAGCGCGTCTTGATGCCCCGCTGGCCGGCATCGACGGCCTTGATGCCGCTGACGCCGTAGACGACGACGAGGCCGACGATCGCGACCTGCAGCAACCGGAACATCGTCCGGAAGGCCGCCGCCAGCGATTCGTTGGCGGCGTGCATGTCGTCGATGGTCCGCTCGCCGCTCTCCTCCTGCGTGCGGAGCCGCAGCGAGGCCGCGCGGGCGGTCGATTCCTGCTCTTCGGCGGCGGGCAGCACCGACTCGATGGAGTCGTCGTGCCCATCCTCGGGGCGTGTTGGTTCGCCGTTGGTCGCGTCACTCACCGGAATCGTCCTCCACCGACTGGGGATCGGCGAGCATCGCGTCGCCCCGATCGGCCGACACGAAGGGCTCGAGGCCCGGGATCTCGCCCGGCCGCGCGTTCGCGAAGAGCGATGGATCCAGCAGGTTCAGTCCAGGCGCCGCCGTCGAGAAGATCAGCGTGGCCCGAGAGAACTGCGATTGGTCGAGCATCTCGAGCTGCTTGAGGAAGATTGCCAGGTCCGGATTGGCCTGCATGGCGGCGAGATACTGGGCCGCCTCCGCTTCGCCGAGTGAGCGGATCTCCTTGGCGCGGTTCTCGGCGAATTCGCGGATGATGTTGGCCTGTGAGGTGGCGGTCGAGCGAATCGCCTGCGCCTCGGACTCGCCCTGGCCCTCCAACTCGGTCACGAGGCGGGCGCGGTCCTGCCGCATCCGCTCGAGGGCAGCCTCGGTAGTCTGTTGGGGCAGCGTGACGCGGGCGAGCCCGGTCTGCTGGACCTCGATGCCGAAGCTCCGCTCGCCCTGGCCCTCGAGGTTGGCCTTCATCTGCGCCAGCACGGCCGCCTCGAGCTCATCGAGGCGGGATTCGCCCTCGTTGGGCGTAAACAGCTCGGCCATTGCGTACGAGCTGAGTTCGGACATGGCGCTGCGGAGGGTGTCCTCGACCAGGGTCGCAGCGGCCTCGTAGTGCTCGTCCCGCGTGCCCGCGCTGCCGAAGCGGCGGTAGAAGACGTCGGCCTCCTCGGGCTTGATCCGCCAGATCGCGAAGGCGCCGATGATCAGCTGGCGATCGTCGCGGGTCTGGTAGGTCTCGATCTTGGCCTGCGTCAGCCGGCTCGTGGTCTCGTACTTGGTGACCGAGTCGATGGGGTAGAAGAGCTTGCCGCCCAACCCGGGCTCGGCCCGCGTATCGACGATCTGGCCGAGCCGCGTCACCACCGCGACCTCGGTGAATCGCACCGTGTAGGTCACCGAGTACAGCACCAGCACGACCACGAAGGCGGCCGCGACGAGCATCGACACGAGGAACTTGGTCTTGGGCATGCGATCGGGCTCCGGTTTTCACGCGATCGATGATTGGCTGCACGTCTGGAGCGGTGGCGTCAGCCGCCGCCACGGAAGTCGTCCTGCAGGAATCCCGTGTCCTGCCTCTCGAATGTGACGTCGACGTCGAGCTGCAGGTCGGCGGCGTCGGGCACGATGGTGACCCGGCGATCCTGCAGGGCGTCGAAGAACCGCTGCAGGTACAGCTGCGCGCGATAATACGAGCTGTTGGCGCGGTCGGCGGCGAGCTGGCCGGCGTACAGCGCCGCGTCACCCCGCTCGCCCATGTGCCGCTCCCACCGGCCGGCGTTGGCCTCGGCGATGAGCGCCGCGGCCTCGCCGCCAGCGTCGGCCAGCAAGGCCTCGATCTCGATCTGCTTCTCGACGATGCGGCGGGACCGCTCGTCGGTCGCCTCCTGCGACTGCAGTTCGGTCAGGGCGTTGAGCTCTTCGATCGAGGCCACGATCGAATCGGCCAGGTCGACCGAGCCGACGACCTCGGTGAGCGTCTGGATGGCGTCGGCCTCGGCCGCCGCCTTCTGCGCGAGGTACTTCTGCTGGGCCTCGATGACCTGCTCGAACTGCAGCGAGGCGCCCGCCGGCGGAGCCACACCCGTCACGCCCACCGAGAGGATCCGCACGACGGGCTCGCCGTCCGACTTGGGGTTGATCCGCACGTACTCGTCGTGCAGCCGATCGCGGATCTCGGCGGCCATCTCCCGCCGCTGTGCGCCGAGCAGCTCGTCCACGCGGGTCCGCACGAGGTACCGCATGACCACCCGCTGGGTGATGCGGTCGAGGATCTCCTGGTGGGCGCCATCCTGGGTGAGCAGCGCCCAGGCCTCCACGTCGTCGATCGCGAAGCGGACGGGCACCTCCACCCGCATCAGGCTCAGGTCGCGGCCGTCGGTGGCGCCGCCCACACCGGACACGGTGTCCCGCGAGGGCTGCACCAGCATGGAGGAGTCGTCCTCTTCCTGCAGGTTGGACCACAGCGGCGGTCGGTCGTCCAGGGCCCGCGGCGCGCTGGCGCCCCAGACCATGCGCACGACGGCGGTTGAGCGCCCGGTCAGCCGGGTGCCGCCGTCCTCCAGGGGCTCGTACACGCCGGGCACCTCGATGCGGTCGATGGGCCAGGGCCACTTCCATCGCAGGCCGGGCTCCACGCTCGCCCGCACGACGCCGCCGAAGCGGGTATGGATGGCCGTCTGGTCGGGCCGCACCACGACGACCGAGGTCATGCCCCAGATCAGCAGCAGCGCGACAAGCACCAGCAGCCATGCACGGCGGGTCAGCAGCTGGTACATCCAGCTCCGCGATACCTCGTAGCCGAACTGGTAGTCGATGGCGCCGCTGACCGACTCGGCCACGGTCTCGGGCGAGGCCAGGGGGCCGAGCAGCCTCGAGGCGAAGGGCGGGCGGAAGCCCTCGTCGGGCTTGCGGGGGCGGTAGAGCTCCAGCAGGAAGTTGAGCACCGTCTCGGCGCCGAGCACGACGAGCAAGGCCGGAGCGATGTAGAGCATCGCCCGCAGCACTTGGTCCGATCCCAGCTGGTTGACGATGTGCCCCAGTGCGACGACGAAGCCGAAGAGCGCGGTACCGGCGGCCACCGTCGCGCCGCCCTGCAGTGCCGTCCACGCGGGACGCTTGGCCATGCCGGCGGTGTAGCGGCTGAACATGAACCCGAGGACCGCGATCGCCAGGCCGAGCGTCAGGCCCACCAGATCGTGCGTGGGCTCGACGAAGGTGGCGGGCTGGGCGGCCTCTCGGCCCGGCCCGAACCGCAGCACCCCGAGCGTCGCGAGGATCGCGGCGAACACCAGCCCGACGGCGGGAACCGCGTACAGCCGAAGCAGGCGAAGCCGCCGGCCCGAGACCCGCAGGTCGTCGCCGACCTCCTCGAACACCGAGGACGTCGCCGCGTCGGTGGCGGCGAAGGCCTCGGCCTCCATCGCCTCGATCCGCTCGCGGCGGTGCTGGTCGTAGAGGATCAGCAGCACCAGCCAGGGCAGCACCCCCGCCAACGCGAATATCGAGCCGGTGATCGCGGTCGGTTCTTGGCCGACGGCACCGTAGATCAGCAGGCCGCAGCCCACGATGATCTGCAGGATCAGGCCCAGGACGCAGTGTCCCGACGCGCGGCGGTAGGTGTTGATGTCGCCCGACATGCTCGGCTCCGAGGCACGGCCCGCGGCGGGCGGCCTGCCCGAACCGCCCCCGACCGCCCCGCATTCTGACGCACCCGGCCCCGGGTGTCCACCCCGGAACCGCCCCGCCGACCGGCGTGGGTAACCGCGTGCTACGAGGCGCGGGTCGCAGAGTTCGATGATCGGTGGGCTCGCATCGACCTTTTACGCTCCATCGCGGAGCGGACTCCTGTCGGTTGCTCGCGGGATCACGGAAACCAAAATGGACCGACCCCGGCGGCCACAGGAAGCGAATGATGCTCACCGATCCCGAGCTGCGCCGCCGAGACCCCCATGCTCAACCAGCTGCTGACCATCGCCCGCAACACGTTCGTCGAGAGCGTCCGCCAGCCCGTGCTGCTTCTGCTGGTGCTCGCCTGCGCCCTGCTGCAGGTCTTCAACACGTGGACGGCGGCATTCTCCATGGGCCGCAGCTCGACCGCGGAGGTCTCCGCCGACAACAAGCTGCTGCTGGACATCGGCTTAGCGACCATCTTCGGCTGTGGCGTGCTGATGGCCTCGTTCCTGGCGACGGCGGTGGTCTCCTCCGAGATCGAGCGCCGCACGATGCTCACGGTCATCAGCAAGCCCATCCCGCGGGCCGTGGTTGTCGCGGGCAAGTACATCGGGGTCGCCGGGGCGATCACCGGCGCCGTGGTCATCATGCTGGCCTTCCTGATGCTGGCCATCCGCCACGGCGTGCTCAGCACCGCGGGCGACCACCTCGACCAACCGGTGCTCCTGTTCGGATTCGGTGCGGTGTTTGCGTCGCTGCTGCTGGCGGCTGCCGCCAACTACATGTACGGATGGTCGTTCAACCAGACGGCCATGACGACGCTGCTGCCGCTCATCGTGCTGGCCTACGTCGCGGTGCTGCTGTTCTCCAAGCGGTGGGAACTGCAGTCGCCGATGGTGGACCTCAAGCCCAAGATCCTGGTCGCCTGCGGCGCGATGGCGCTGGCGATCCTCGTCCTGACCGCGGTGGCGACGGCCGCATCGACCAGGCTCGGGCAGGTGATGACCATCATCACCTGCGCGGCGGTGTTCTTCGGCGGTCTTCTCTCCAACCACTTCCTGGGCCGCCAGGCCTATCAGAACGACGTGCTGGGGGTCATCGCGTCGGCCGAGCCGGCGTCCACCGCGGACGAGGGGCTCGGCAGCCGTGGGGCCACCTACACCATCACGCTGACCGATCTGCCAAGGCAGCGGGTGCCGGCGGGCAGCTCCTTCTTCTACGGCGCCAACCCGAACGGCTTCTCGCTCGCCTCGGGCACGTTTGCGCCCTTCGAGGGCGACGCGTCGGAGACCGCGGCGCTGTTTAGGCCCGAGACCCCGCCGGGCCTCGTGGTGGTCGAGTCCGATGGCACCACGCTGGTGGTGCGGAACGTGGGCCGGGAGCCGCAGGCGGTCGCCCGGGCGCCCAGGTCGGACGACTACGTCTTTATGAGGCCGACTCGCGTCAATCCGCTGGTGGCGGGGCTGTGGGCGGTCGTGCCCAATATGCACTACTTCTGGCTGCTCGACGCGGTGACCCAGAACCGGGCCGTTCCGGTAACCCATTTCGCGATGATTGTGGTCTACGCGTCGCTCCAGATCGCCGCCTTCCT
This sequence comes from Planctomycetota bacterium, assembly GCA_039819165.1. NCBI lineage: Bacteria > Pseudomonadati > Planctomycetota > Planctomycetota bacterium. The sequence continues at coordinate 474,377 of JBCBSM010000001.1, read as the reverse complement.
GGCGCTCGCCGTCGCCCTGTTCCAGCGTCGCGACGTGGGCTAGCGGCCGCAGAACCGCCGCCTCGGGCTCGCGTACAGACTCCTGTCTGGGGCGTCTGCCAGGGCTCGATGCGTGCCCGTGCGGCGACTAGAGTTGCCATCGGTTTGGTGTACCCGCGGGGCCTGGGCGCGGCCAACCAGCCCAGACCTGGATTCGGAGGATCTCCCCATGTCATCCCTTCTCGACGGCATCGATGTTGCAGGTTCGGGTGGTAGCTCCGGCGGAGGCGGCGGGGTCGATCCGAAGGTCATCAAGATCGGGATCGCCGCGGCCATCTTCGTCGTCGCGGGCGTCGTGATCGCCATGCAGCTGAACATCATCCCCTCGCCCTTCGGCAGCAGCGGGCCCAAGGACAGCAGCGGCAATACGGTGCGGTACGTGCCTCCGACCGAAGAAGAGAAGCGCGAAGAACTGCAACGCATCGAGGAGCAGCAGCAGAGCTACATCGAGCAGGGCTACGAGGTCGGCGGCTCGTAATCCGGGCCCTCTCGGTCGGCTAGTCGCCCTCTCCCGAGTCGTCCATATCGCCGAGTTGGCGGAAGCACGCCTCGTATCCCAGCAGCATGGCGAGGGCTCGCGTGCCCGCCTCTTCGCTCGCGATATCGTCGCCCAGTTCGAGCGGCGTTCGGAACGTAAACAGTAGATCCTCGGAGCGGAAGTGCTCGAAGGTCGGCGACGATCCGTCGTAGCCGAGTTCGACCATTTCCTCTTCCAGCAATTCTTCAAGCTTGTCGCCGGTGTGCATGAGGTCGGCCTCGATCGACTCGCTGAGCCAGCGGTTCGCCGTCACGAGCGACACCCATGGCCCGCCGTCCCATTCCAGCCGGTAGGTCGCCGGTTCGGCCGACGATCGAGCGTCGCAGGCGAGGCGGCCCGCTTCCTTCCGCACGTCCCCGAAGACGTCCGCCTCGCGGGCGCCCGCGGCGATGCGATCGAGCAGCGTCTCGAATCCGGCCGGCATGACCGACGACGTTCCCGGAGCCTGCATGAACCCTCCCTGATCGTTCGTTGCGGCCCGAGACCCGCGGGACCCACTCGGGCCGGTCGCCGGCGGCCTGCGCAGCCGCGAACGCTTGCACGAGATAGTACGCTCGACTCATCTCGGACCGTTCGCTATCCTCCCTCCTGCGCCGCCGTGGCGGCCGCGAGCCCAGGTGGCGGAATTGGCAGACGCGCTACCTTGAGGTGGTAGTCCCGGCAACGGGGTGGAGGTTCGAGTCCTCTCCTGGGCATTTCCGCGGACACGTTCGCGTGTTCGCTCTGGATTCCATCTGTGGATCGCAATCGGATCGCGAGCATTCTCTCGATCGCGCTTGCCTCACGACGGGTGTTCGCGCCTCGATGGGCCCGCCGCCGTGGCCGGACGTCGCGCGGATGGAACGCCCAAGGGCCGTCTTGGTGTGCATACGCCCGGCCTCTCGGCCACGGCGAGTTGCCATTCAGACGCACCGGCCAGCGGCCGATAGCTACTCCAAGACCCGCACCCTGCGGCGTATGCAATGCCGCGCGGGCCGACGGCCTGCGTGCCCCAGCGGCACCGGAGGTCCTGCACGAGACCAGGAAAGCCGCGGTGCAGGCCGCCACTCCGGAGCGCCGCAGCAAGCTGAGGAACGTTCCATGACGGTCGCCGCCGACACCATCACGCTCTCCGACGCCACCTTCGACCGGCTCGCACAGATCGCCTTCGATCGTTCCGGCGTCCGCGTCCGGGCCGACCACAGGAAGATGCTGGAGTCGGGGCTGTGGCCGCGGCTGGAAGAACTGGGGCTCGACGACTTCGACCAGTACGTTTCGCTGCTCTCGATGGGACCCTACCAGCACCAGGAATTCCAGGAGATGCTCGACCGCATCACCCCCCACGACGCCTCGTTCTTCCGCGGTGAGTCCCAGCTCGCGGTCGTCGAACAGGTCGTGCTGGCCGAGCTGCTCGAGGCCCGCCAGACAACGAGGCGCCTGCGGATCTGGTCGGCGGCCTGCGCTTCGGGCGCCGATGCCTACGCGCTGGCGATGATGGTGCACCGTTCGCTCGGCGCGAGTCTCTGGGACTGGCACGTCGAGATCCTCGGGACCGACATCTCCGAGCGCCGCCTCGAGATCGCCTTGGAGGGTTGCTATTCCGAAGAGGCGCTCCGCGGCACGCCCGAGGCGGCCAAGCAGCGGTACTTCGAGCGACACGGCAAGGGATGGCGGGTGCACGACGACATCCGCTCCCTGGTCAGTTTCAAGCCGCACACGCTCAAGGATGCGCTTGCGGCGCGGCGGCACGGCGTCTGGGACGCCATCATCTGCCGCGACGGGCTCGTGGACCTCGACCCGGATACCAGGGGCAAGGTGCTCGATCTGTTCCGTCGCCAGCTGGCCGACGACGGCACGCTCGTGCTCGGTCCGTCGGATGGCATCGGACCCGCGGACGGGCCCTTCGTCGCCCGGGCCGAGCCCGGCGGCTTCTGCTATCGCAAGGCGTAGCTCGCGCCGGGATCGTGGCTCCCAGACCATGCCGAGCAAGGTCGGCGGCCCGTCCGGCTTGGGCCGTGTCGATTCCGGACGCGAGGCAGGCATAAAGAAACCGGCCACGTCTGGCCGGCCTCACGGAGGGCAATGCGCCGCGGACGCCGCTGGGCGGACGGGCGCGATGGGCGTTCTTCGTCGCGTGGACGGGGGTCGGCCCGGACTAGTCCTGGGCCTCATCGCCCGCGGAGCGGGCCAGCATGCTGCGGAGGTAGCGGTTCTCGCGGCGGGTGGCCTCGAGATCGAAGACGAGGTACTTCACGCTCAGGCGGAGGTAGTCGAGCGATTCCTGCATCTCGCCGATGGCCTTCTTGACGCGATCGTGGCGAGACTTGGTCTGATCGGCGAGCTCTTGCAATCGGTCGCGCTCGCCCTCGGGCAGTTCGTTGATCTTGGTGAGCAAACTGCTAAGCCTCGCATGGAAGTCCTGGTCGTTCATGGCCTGCCTCCGGGTCTGTGCATGTCGGGGCCGCCCTGCCACGACCACCGCAAGAGCGGAGTACAACCCGTGCGCCCGGGGCGTGCCAGGATGCGCCGGGAGGACGGACGTCCCATAAAAGCGAGCCTCAGCAACGCCAGCGGGTCCGTTTGTGCGTTCTGGGCGGCGGCGGGCGGTCGGCGGCGTTCCGCGGGCGGTGGCGGATGTCGCCGGGCCTCAACGCCGGGCGTTGCGTCCCCGCAACACGTGCTGCGCCGCCTCGGGCATCGCGAGCGCCAGGCGGCGGAACTCGGCCTCGTCCTGCTGCTTCATCGAGCGGCCCAGCGTGCGGAGGTGCTCGGTGAGCAGCGGGCGGAAGCGGACGAAGGCGTTCTCGATGTCGTGCCGAGCAAGGGCCGACAGCGGATCGACTAGGCCGGTCTGGGAGGCGGCCCAGTCGATGAGCGAGCCGCCCTGGCCCGTGTAGCGGAACATCACGCCGGTCTCGCGGAAGCGGTCGGCCAGCGGCCGGAGCGGATCTCGGACGTGCTCGGGCAGTGCGCAGAGCTTCGCGTTGAGCGAGGCGGGGTCGAGGTCGATCGGGCCCGCCTCGTCGGCCGCCAGCGCCGGGCCCTCGACGACCTCCCGCACGCCGGCCCGGGCGAAGCGGATGCGGACCTTCCGCGTGGGCGCCCCATCGACGATGGTGGCGATGACCGACAGCACCTCGCCGTGGCCCCACTCGGGGCGGGTGTTGAGTCGGACGCGGTCGCCCTTCTTGACGCCGGTCGCCGCCGGCTCGGCATCAGGATCCACGCGGATCTCCGTCGGATTGGGTGAGTGGAGTGCGGGCGGGCTGAGTTTCGATGGTAGCGGCCCGCGGGCCTAGCATTACGATTGATTGTTGATCCCATCGTCCCCCGCGACGATGCCCGCGGCCCGCGTGCCCGGGTGTCGGCCATCGGAGCCCGCTACGCCCATGATCGAAGCCCTGAAGAGCAACGAGATCGCCAACAAGGTCGGGGGCCGCTTCAAGCTCACGGTGCTGATCCAGCGTCGGCTGGTCGAGCTGCTGGATGGTGCCCGCCCGCTAGTGGAGCGTGAGGGCCGCAGCGACCTCGAGCTCGTGATCGAGGAGATCCAGCAGGACAAGATCGCGCTGGGCTGGACGGAGGAGGACGCCGCGCCGGCGCTCGCCTCCGGCGGCGACGACGAGCCGCTGCTCTAGGGACCGATCTACGGGGATCGACCTACGGGGATTGATCCACGGGGACCGATCCATGCCGCCCATGGATACCACCGTCCGGGATCTGCAGGGCCGGCGGATGCTCGTCGGCGTCACCGGTGGCATCGCGGCCTTCAAGACCGCCGCCCTGGTCAGCACGCTCGCGCAGCGTGGAGCCGAGGTCACCGTCGCCATGACCGAGGCGGCGACGCGGTTCGTCTCCGCGCAGTCCTTCGCCGCCCTCGCCGGCCGGCCGGTCATCACCGACATCTGGTCCGATGCGACCGCGGCGGGCGGCGGCGAGGTCCGGCACATCGCGGTGGCGGACGCGATCGACGTGGCGCTCGTGGCGCCCTGCTCGATGGACTGCCTCGCGCGGCTGGCGACGGGCCGCGCCGACGATCCCGTCGCGCTCATCCTGGCGGCGACCGATCGTGCGCGTGTGCCGGTGCTGCTGTCGCCCTCGATGAACCGGGTGATGCTGGCCCAGCCCAGCACGCAGCGGAACATCGCACAGCTGCGGGGCGACGGCTTCGTGATCCTGGATGCCGAGAGCGGCTGGCAGGCCTGCCGCCACGTTGGCCCGGGTCGCATGCCCGAGCCCGAGACGCTGATGGCCGCAATCGACGAGGCAATTGCGCGGCGTCAGTAGACGACGAACGCTTCGTTCCGTGCGGCGGATGAGTCGCGGCGCGACGTCCGCGCTCAGCCGCCCGAGTCCCCGTCTGTCGACCCGGATTCGGCGCTGCCCGCGGGCGGCCGCGAGGCCCGCTCCACGGGCCCCACGTACGCGACGATGTCGCCGCGGCCCCGGTCCTCCTCGCGGAGTTCGTCGCTCCAGGCGTCGACCATGACGATGCTCAGTATGTCCGCGCCGCGTCGGCGGGCCTGCAGGTAGCTCCGCGTCGCGCCGTCGAACTCGACGTGGAAGCGGCCGACGACGAGCGCCACGGGCGCGTGCCTGTGCTCCAGGGCGGTCGCCACGCTGTCGGCCATCGTCGCGTCCCACACGAGCTGGGCCCGCAGGAAGTCGAGCGGTCCCGAGCCGCCGTGGCCCGCGTCCATGCCGCCCATGGCCTCGACGAAGCGATCTCGGTAGGCCTTGGGCCCGTCATCGGTCGGCGGCAGCACGAACATGGATCGCTGGGCTGGGCTCAGGCCTCGCAGCCGATCGAAGCCGTCGGTGCGGGCGAGGCGGACGTAGCGACGCGGCGCGTTGGCGGCGATCACCGGGTGGCCCCGCAGTTTGGCGAACTCCAGCATTTCCCGGTGGTCGTAGTCCGGCCGCTTGCCGGTCGCCCCGAGGAACTCGTCCTCCTCGATCATGCCGGCGAGGTAGTCATCGATGGCCAGCTGCTGGTCGCGCTCGAAGAACTCCAGCAGCAGCGCGGGCCGCCGACCCTCCTCGCGGTGCCCAAGCATGTCGCGCCAGATGGCGGCGGCTACAGGCAGCCCGACGGGGTGGCCGTGCAGTTCGCCGAAGAGCACCACGTCCGCCCGGTCGAGGCGTTCGGCGAGGTCGCCGGCGGCCACGGGCTCGCCGGTGCGTCCGTCCATGAGCCGGACTCGCGTGTATTGCTCGGTGAGGCTGGCCAGGACCGATTCGCTTCGGGGTTGGCGAGGCCCGGGGGAGCTTGCGCACCCCGACGCCACGATCGCCGCGAGAAGCACTATCAGAATCCTGGTCATCGTCATTCCTCGATGGCGTTGCGTGCCGGCGGCGCTCTATGCTCGCCGGCCTCGGACGGTCCGGGGCGGCGGGAGCGGCGAGCGTGGAGCACACAGCCTACCTCGGCTACGCCGCCGGCGTCTTCACGAGCCTGCTGTGGGCCCTGACGTCGATCTGCTTCGCCGCCGGCGGAAGGCGCATCGGGCCCACGCTGGTTAATGGGCTGCGGCTGTACGTGGCGATCGTGCTGCTGACCGGGGCGCTCTGGGCGAGCACCGGCAGCCCGCTGCCCGACGTCAACGACCGCATGGTGCTCCTGCTCGCGGCCTCGTCCATCGTGGGCATCGTCATCGGCGACCAGGCGCTGTTCACGGCCTTCGTGGACATCGGGCCCAGGCTCAGCCTGCTGATGATGGCCACCGCGCCCATCTGGGCGGCGCTCGCGGGCTGGCTGTTCCTCGACGAAACGCTCGGGGGGGCGGCGCTGGTGGGCATCGCGGTCACCATCGGTGGCGTGGCCTGGGTCATCCTGGAGCGGCCGCACACGAGGGTTGATGATCGGCCGCACCCCCACCGCGTACGGGGCATCGTGCTGGCGCTGGTCGGCGCGGTCTGCCAGGGCGGCGGGCTGCTGCTCAGCAAGGCGGGCATGGGCCACGGGTGGCTACCCGAGGACGAGCACCTGGGCACGCTGGCAGCCACGCAGGTCCGCATCGCCGTTGCGATCCTCTGCATGACGCCGGTGCTGTTCGCGCGCTGGCGGTTCACGGCCGGCAAGCCCGAGCACAAGATCCCCCGCCGGATCTTCTGGATCGGATTCGGGTTCACGGCGCTCGGAGCCCTGGTCGGGCCGTTCCTGGGCATGTGGATGTCGCTGGTGACGGCCGACCTGACCAGCGTGGGCGTGGCCCAGACGCTGTGCTCGCTGGCCCCCGTATTCGTGCTGCCGATGGTGCTGCTGCAGGGCGAGCGGGTGTCGCCCCGGGCGTTCGTGGGGGCCGTGGTGGCCATCGGCGGCGTGGCATTGCTGGTTTTTCTGCCCGGGGCCACCGGGCCGCGTGAGTCGGGACCGCCGGTGTCGCTCGGGGGGGCATGGCACCCGCAGCATCGCTGAACAGGCCGGCTACCTCTCGGGACGCAATCTCCGTGAAAACCCGCATGCCTCCCGCTTACAATGCAGCGACCCCGGCACCCGAGGATCGCGCCGCCATGCCCTCGAATCACGCACAGTCCGGCGAGTCTCAGCCCGGCGATGCGGGCCCGCGTCGTCCGCGGGCGGGCGATCCGCACGCCGACGCCGCCGAGGCCCTTCTCGCCCGGGCGCTGCGGGGCGACCGGGGCGCGCTGGTGGACGCTCTCGAGGGGCTGGCGGGTCCGCTGCGGGCGCGTCTGGACGCCCGCATCCCCGCGGTGCTGCGGACGACCATCGAGGCCGACGACGTGCTGCAGGTGACCTACATCGAGGTCGTCGGTCGCATCGGCCAGTTCCGCGAGGGCGGGGCCCGCGGCTTCCGCGCCTGGGTCACGCGGATCGCCGAGAACAACCTGCTGGACGCCATCCGCGCGGCGCAGGCCGCCAAGCGGCCGGACCCCGCGCGGCGGGCGCACGCGAGCCCGAATGCGAGCGACTCGGCGGTCACGCTCATCGAGCAGATCTCTGGGGCGAGCCGGACGACGCCGTCGCGGTTCGCGGCGCGGGACGAGGCCGTCGTGATGATGGAGCGGATGCTCTCGACGCTACCGGGGGACTACGCGCGGGTCATCCGCGAGTACGACCTGGCGGGCCGGCCCGTCGAGGAGGTCGCCCGGGCCATGGGTCGCTCGGTGGGCGCGGTGTACATGCTGCGGTCGAGGGCGCACGATCGGCTGCGCGAGGCGATGGGCGACGAGGGCAACTATTTCACGCGCACCGGCGGCTGATCGCAGCCGCGCCCGCAGTTCGCTCGCCGCGCACGGCACAATCCGCACGGAAGCCCAGCCATGGCCGACTCCGACAGCACCGCCGGCAGCAACGGCCCGGAGGGCAAGGGGCGCGATGGGTCCGACGCCGGCGGCAACGGCGAGCGGAAGCTGATCGAGGCCGCGCTGCAGGCCGCCGAACCGAAGAGTTCGTGGCCCGAGAACCCGAGGGCCTGGGCCGAAGGGCCACCGATGCCACCCGCGGGCGCGTTCCCGGGGTACGAGCTGGTCCGCGAGATCCACCGGGGCGGCCAGGGCGTGGTGTACCAGGCGGTGCAACTCGCCACGCGGCGGCGGGTGGCGATCAAGGTGATGCACAGCGGCCCGTTCATGGGCAGTTCGGGCCGGGCCCGCTTCGAGCGCGAGGTCCAGGTGCTCGGGCAGCTAGACCACCCCAACATCGTGCGGATCCACGACAGCGGCGTGACCGGCGACGGCTCGTGCTTCTACGTGATGGACTACATCAGCGGCAAGCCGCTCGATCGGCTCATCGCGGCCGGCAAGCTGCCCATCCGCGAGGGGCTGCAGCTGTTCGCGAAGATCTGCGACGCCGTCAACGCCGCGCACCTCAAGGGCGTGATCCACCGGGACCTCAAGCCCGCCAACGTCCGCATCGACGACAAGGGCGAGCCCATCGTGGTCGACTTCGGGCTGGCCAAGACGGCGGTGCCCGAGCTGGACGGCAAGGAGAGCCCGCGGCTGATGTCGATGACCGGACAGTTCATCGGCTCGCTCCCGTGGGCGAGCCCCGAGCAGGCCGAGGGCTCCCCCGCCGCCATCGACGTCCGCACGGACGTGTACTCGCTCGGCGTGATGCTGTACCAGCTGCTGACGGGCCGCTTCCCCTACGAGGTGGCCGGCAACATGCGGGACGTGCTGGACAACATCCTGAAGGCCGAGCCCGCGCGACCCAGCACCATCCGGCGGCAGATTAACGACGAGGTCGAGACCATCATCCTCAAGTCGCTGGCCAAGGACCGCGACCGGCGGTACCAGAGCGCGGGCGACCTGGGCCGGGACATCACCCGGTTCCTGCACGGCCAGCCCATCGAGGCCAAGCGGGACAGCGGGTGGTACGTCATCACCAAGACGCTGCGGCGATACCGCGTGCCGGTGGGGCTGGGTGTCGCGGCCGCGGTGGCGCTGGTCGTCTTCGCGATCACGATCACGGTGCTCTACGGCAAGGCCGAGGACGCCCGGGCCGATGCGGTGGCCGCGGGGCAGCGCGAGTCGGTGCAGCGGCAGCTCGCCGAGCGCCGCCGGGACCAGGCCTTCGAGCTGGCCCGCGTCATGCTCAACGACTACTGGGACTCGATCAACGCGCTCCGCGGCGCGACGCCCGCGAAGATCGCGCTGGGCGAGGCCGGCGTGGGCGTGCTGGACGAGCTCGACGCCGACGGCGATCCCGAGAACACGCTCGAGAAGCTGTTCATCGGCCGCGAGCGGCTGCGGGTGGGCAGCCTCTACACGGGCCGGCGGGGCATGCACCGCGTGGGCTCGCCCGAGCTTGGCATGGCGCTGTATCGCCGGGCGCTCGCGGATGCCGATGGCGTGCTGGCGACCGAGCCCGAGTCGGCCGAGGCGCTCGCGTTGCGCGCCGACGCGCTGGCATCGATCGGCCACGCCGAGCGGCTGCAGCGCGGCTACGCGGCATCGCAGGCAGCGCTCGACGACGCCGTGGCCGCGTACGACCGGCTGATCGATGCGGCGGGCGAGGACGCGGCGGCCTTGGGCTTCCGGCTCGACCGCGCCGACGCAATGTTCGAGATGGGCAACGCCTACCTCGAGCAATCGATGCGATCCGCCGACGGCGACCAGCGGCAGCGGGCCGCCGACCGGGCCGAGATGATCTTCGCGCGCACGCTGGACACCTACGACGGGCTCGAACCCGGCGACGATGAAGCCGCCGCCCCCCGCATCGCGCGGGGCCGGGCCCACGTGCTCGATCGCCAGGCTCGGATGCTCGGGCGGCGGGCCGCGACGCTCGCACGCGAGGACGGCCGCCGCGACGAAGCCGTGGCGCTGTTCGATCGTGCAATCGCCATGGCCGCCGGCGTCGCGGGCGAGATGCGGCAGATGGCCGAGCGCGATCCCGCCAGCGGCGTGTACGACCGCGAGTCGTGGGTCGCCATCGAGACCTGGGGCGACCTGCTCCGCCAGCAGGCGATGCTGGTGGCCGCGACGGACGAGACCGAATCCACCCGGCTGCGGCTGCGGGCCATCGAGGTGCTGGGCGGCGGCGCCGAGTCCGCGGGCCGGGCGGTGCTGGCCGACGAGTCCAACGTGCTGCACCTGAGGGCGCACGCCTTGCTGCTCAACAAGCTCGGGCGTGCGCTCGAAGATCTCGGGCGATACGCAGAGGCGCGCTCGACCTTCGACCAGTCGCTGGCCATCCGGCGGGACCTCGCGGCGACCGATCCCACCAACCAGCACCGCAGCGACGCCGTCGTCGGCTGGTATCGGCTCGGTGCCCTGCTCGAGAGCCAGGCAAGTGGCGCCGGGGGCGGCGGGCGGGGCCTGCTCGAGGAGGCGCTCGACGCGTACGAGCAGGCCGCAGGATTCGTGCAGCAGCAGATCGATGCAGGCGAGCCACCCGGCGACACCCACCAGGCGTTCATCGAGGGACAGATCGATCGGGTCCGCGGGCTGCTCTCGGACGGGTAAACCGGACGCATCCGGGCGGTTGTGCCGGCAATCGGGCGAGTTTGGCCTTGAGCGCCCCGGAGCGGCCGGGTACCTTAGCGGGCGGAGGAGCGCGGCCCGGCGGGCCGCCTGGGAGCCACGACAATGCAGATGTTGCAATCTCGTTTTCTTGTCGCGACGGCGTGCGCGGCGGGTCTGGGTGTCTCGTCCGCGGCCGCCCAGGTGATCGCCTCGTGGGACTCGCCCGGCGGCGGGGCCTGGGGTGCGGCGGACAACTGGGACGTCGGCGAAGTGCCGGGCGTGCTGGGCCAGGACGACCAGGCGACCATCGACCTGCGGGGCGGGGCCTACTCGATCGACCTCGACGTCACGGTCACCCTCGACACCTTCGTCTTCACCAGCGCCGACGCGACCATCGAGGGCGTGGGCGCCAACACCATCACCGTGCTCGACACGCTGGAGTTCGGCGATGGCACCGCGATGGCCATCGCCGACCTGCGGTCGCAGGGCACGCTGATCTTCACGGGCAGCCTGCTGGCCGACATCTGCGATACGCCCATGTGCACCATCGGCGGCGGCCGCAAGACCGGCACCGGTGACGTGTTCTTCGGCGGCAGCACGGTGTTCACGAACGGCGACGGCTCGCTGTTCACCATCGAGAGCAGCGGCGACTTCCTGGGCGACTCGACCGCGACGTTCCGCAACGAGGGCGTGCTCCGCAAGGAGTCGCCCGGCGTGACGCTCATCGACGAGGTGCTGTTCGAGAACCCCGGCACGCTCGCGGTGACCGACGGCACGCTGACGATCACCAATCCCGCGCTGCCCACGCCGGGCGTCCTGGGAACGGGCCGCTACGAGGTCTTTGGCGGCTCGACGCTCGACCTCAACGGCACGCCCCTCAGCGAGAGCGAGGCGGACGTGCAGCTGGACGGCGACGGCTCGTCGTTCCCGGACTTCGAATCGGTCACCGAGAATCGCGGCCGCTTCACCGCGTCCGGCTTCGCGACCTTTACGTTCGGCAGCCCCGATGGCCTGCTCAACGAGGGGCTGCTGGCCGCCGACGGTGCGGGCTCGCGCGTCGATGCCGTGGGCTCGATCAACAACGCCGGCGGCGTGGTCAGCGTGCTCAACGGCGGCGTGGTGTCGGCCGGGCTGGGCACGGGCATGCTGAGCCTCAACAACGGCGGCGAGCTGAACGGCTCGGGCACCGCCGAGGCGGCGATGGTGCTCAACTCGGGCGTGGTCAGCCCGGGCCAATCGCCGGGCCTGCTTCGCATCGAGAGCCCCAGCGGCACGGCCCTCTTCGAGCAGGACAACGAGGGCACGCTGATCTTCGACATCGAGGGCCGCCAGCCCATCTCGGATCACGACGTGCTGGAGGTCAACGGCGTCGCCAACATCTTCGGTGGCACGCTCATCGTGCGGTTCTCGCCCTTTACGGGCGAGCCGCCCATCATGCAGGGCGATGCCTTCGACGTGCTGCTCGCGCAGGTCGTGCAGGGCGAATTCGACGACATCGTCATCGAGGGGCTGGGCCAGGGCGCGGAGGTCGACGCGGTGTTCCTGGACGACCGCCTGCAGATCTTCGTCAACGCAGTCCCCTCGCCCGGCGTGCTCGCGGTGCTCGGGGCCGGCGGGCTGCTGGCCTCGCGGCGGCGGCGCTAGCCCCGCGATTCGGCCGACGCGAGCTCGGCGACCGCGTCGCGGACGGCCTCGGCGTGCCCGGGCACCTTGACCTTGCTCCACACCTGCGCGATCTTGCCCGCCGCGTCGATCAAGAAGGTCGTCCGCTCGATGCCCATGTAGGTCTTGCCGTACATGCTCTTCTCGACCCAGACGCCGTACTTCTGGGCGACCTCGGGGTCGGGCCGCTCGTCGGCATCGATGCGGTCGTCGGCCAGCAGCGGGTAGCTCAGGTCGTGCTTCTTCGCGAACTTCGCCTTGCTCTTGGTATCCAGGATGCTGATGCCGAGCACGGCGGCGTCCATCTCTTCGAACTCGGGCAGCAGATCGCGGAAGTCGCAGGCCTCGGTCGTGCAGCCCGAGGTGCCGTCCTTGGGGTAGAAGAAGAGCACGAGCGGCCGCCCGGCGTAGTCCTTCAGCGCGTGCTTGGTGTCGGACTGGTCGGCCAGCGTGAACGCGGGCGCCTTCTTGCCTGGATCGAGCATGCGTGAAGCTAGGCCGGCGCTCTCGCGCACGAAACGCGGTGGCTAGGAAAGCACCCAGTGGACGAGGGAGGCCGCCAGCGCGCCCCCCGCCGCCGCGGCGATGAGGATGCGGGCGGGCACGGAGAGCGTGTGGTCCTCGGCCGGCCGGGCCTCGCGCACGAGGGGCAGCCGGTCGGCCGTAGTGATGCCCAGCGGCGGCTCCCCGCAGCGGGCCGAGTCCTGCACGATGGCGATGATGAGGTTGGCGTCGAAGCGGCGGAGACCGAGCCGCTGGGCCTCTACCAGCAGCCGCTCGCGTCGCTCGGACGAGAGGATGGCCGCCCGGCCGCCCTCGAGTTGGACCGAGACTCGGCACGCGAGCACCCACCGCGCGTCCAGGGCATCGAGGGCCGAGGCCTCACGATTCGCCCGAGCGACCTCGATGGCGCGGGCGGCGGCGTCGCCGGCGGTATGCGGACCCGCACCGGCCCCGAACGCCGGGCGGAGGGACGCCTTCGGAGCACCGCCACTGCGTGGGCCCTGGGCGTTGCCAGCGCGCAACGATGTTGCGGACTCGCGACGCGGCGTGCCCGCAAGACGCAACGTCACCCGATCTCGCGGCTCGTCGGCCATGGCTCCGGGGCCTTGTGCAGACGGCGTGCCGCCGCTGGGCCAGCGGGGCGCCGGTCGGCTGATACACTCGGCGTCCATGCCGGCGGCTCCGACAACAAAACCCGACGCCGATGCGCCACCCGCCGCCGACACGACGCTCCCGGACCTCTACGTGGATGCGTCGCCCGCCGAGATCGTCGACACGCTCGAGCGGGCCGCGCGGCGGGGGGACCTGCCCGAGTTCCGGCGGGGTGGTCCGCACGACGCCCTGTTCATGGCCGGGGCGCTTGGCGCCCCGTTCGATCGCGATCTCGTGTCAACCGCGGCGGACGAGGGTCCGAAGACGCGGCTGCGCTTCCACCTGCGATGGCGGCTGCGGATGCCCGTCGTCTACGCGATCGTGATGATCGTGACGGTCGAGCCCGGGCGGTACCTGCTCGAGCAGATGATCCCAGGATCGTGGGGCTTGGGCTCGATCATGTGGTGGTACTACCCGCTCACGATCCTGCCGATCGCGCCTACGTGGTGGTGGATGCTCCGCCAGGCCCGGGCGACCACGCTCGAGGGCGCGAATCGATCGCACGAGGCGATCACGCGGGCGCTCGCCGCGGACCGCGGCTAGAAAGGGCTCGGAGTCGCCGGACACGGGCATGTGTCAGCATTCTGTACGGATCCGCATGCATCAAAGCATGGCCGGAGCCCCCAGCGACCGGAAATCCGGCTACCGAGCCTCCGATACAGTGGTGCCGCGGCGGACGGAACGCGCCGCATGTTCGCGAAGAGGAACATCCCGGCTCGCCGCCGACCATCGGCCGGAGCCACCCAGGAGAACCCCATGCCGATGCAAGGCCGATCGCCCAAGCTCTCGTTCGTTGCCAGTGCCACGGTCGCCGCGTGCGGGCTCGCCGCGTCGGCGTCGGCCCAATCGCTGCCGTCGTCGCTGGACTTCGTGCCCACGCAGGCCGCCGGCGCGATCGCGGTGGCCAATCTCGGCTCGGCGATGGCCGACCTCCAGGCGTTCGCGGGCGCGGCCCAACTGCCGCTCGGCGGCGGCGCCCTCGAGGCGGTCATGGGCGAGCTCGATGGGGATGCGATCAACGGCGATGGATCGGCGGCACTGTTCTTCCTGCCGGGCGAGCGGGAGCCGCAGGTCGTGCTGCTGATGCCCGTGGATGACTACGGCGCGTTCGTGGGCGCGCGCGGCGGCGTGGGCGCGGGGGTCGAGGAGATCGAATTTGCGGGTGAGGAGGTCTTCGTCCGCAGGGCGGGTAACGGCCACGCTGCGATCTCGGACGCCGGCGACCTGCTGGACGCGTGGGAGCCGGCCGGGGGCAACCTGGCGGCGCACGGGGCAGCGGCGGGTGCACGGGCCGCAGCAGCGGCGGGAGATGCCGACGTCATCATCGTCGGCAACCTCGCATCACTCACGGCCGAGTGGCGCGAGGGCTACGAGGGCGTCAAGCAGATGGCGGCGATGTTCGGCGGGCCCGAGGCGGCCCAGGGCTTCGCGGCCATCGACCCGATCGCCAGCGCCTTCCTCAACGACGCTGGTGCCGGCACGATCGCCATCGACTTCGAGGCCGACGGCGTCACCGCCCGCGTGCTCAGCCGATTCAAGGAGGGCTCGCTGCTCGCGAGCCTGTTCAACGGCGGCTCGAACACCGACGATCTGATGGCCCACCTGCCCAAGCAGGACTTCGGGCTGGCGCTGGCGTACGACACGTCGTCGCCGGCGTTCAAGTCGGTCGTGGGCCTGCTCGCGCAGGGCCTGCCGCAGGACAACGCCAACCTCCAGGCCGGGCTCGAGCTCATCAACAACTCGTCCGGCGCCGCGTTCGTCATGGGCGCACCAACGCCCCAGCAGCTCACCATCGGCGCGGGCATGTTCGTGGGCTCGGCGGCGTACTTCCGGGGCGATGATCCCGCGGCGCTGCGCGATAGCCTGGCGACCGCAACGCGGGCGGCCGACGGCCAGGTCCAGGAGCAGCAGGGCCTGGTGGTCACCACGACGGCCAGCTACACCGAGAACGCCCGGAAGATCGGCGACATCGATGTGGACGAATGGTCGACCATGTCGAGCTTCCAGCCCGCCGAGGGCGCGGGCCCCGAGGCCCTGCAGGCCGCTGCGCAGGCCCAGCAGGTCGTCGGGCTGATGTTCGGCCTCTCGGGACCGGGCGGGTACGTCGCCCAGACCGAGGATGGCATCGTGATGACGATGGCCCGCAACAGCGAGATGCTGTCGAGCGCCGTGGCATCGGCCAACGCCGGGGGCGGCCTGGCAAGCGACGCAGAGCTGCGGGCGATCTCGTCGAAGCTTCCGGGCAACCGGGCGCTGGAGCTCTACATCGACGCCGACCAGCTGCTCGGGGCCGCGCAGGCGTTCCTCGGGCCGGTCGATCCGATGCCGCCGATCGGCTTTGTCGCCGCCAGCGGCAGCGGCACGGCCGAGATCGCACTCCACCTGCCCCCGGCGGTGATCGCCAAGGGCGTCGAGCTGGGCACGCTCTTCGGCGCCATGGGGCCGCAGTTCGGCGGCGGCGGCCAGGACGACTCGATCGACTTCTGACCACGCCGCCCGCACAACCCGCCCGATGGGTGCTGGCTCACGGACGCGTGGTCGATCTCGATCGGCCGCGCGTCGTTGCCATCGTCAACGCGACGCCCGACAGCTTCTACGACGGCGGCGTGCTGCGATCGCTCGATGATGCGCTGAATCTGTGCGCGCGAGCGGTTGCCGACGGCGCCGCGATGCTCGATATCGGCGGCGAATCGACGCGACCGGGCGCGCACGCCGTCAACCCCGACGAGCAGATCCGCCGCGTGCGACCGATCGTCGAGGCGATCCGCTCGGCGGGCGATGCGGCGCTCGCGGACGTGCCCATTAGCGTGGACACGACGAGCGCGGCGGTGGCGCGCGCGTGCATCGAGGCGGGCGCAGATGCGGCGAACGACGTCTCGGGCGGCACCGCCGACCCGGCGATGTGCTCGACCGTCGCGGAACTCGGCGCCGGACTCGTGCTGATGCACCGCCGTGTGCGGCCGGAGCGCGATCGATTCTCGGACGCCTACGAACACGACCCCGCGTACGAGGGAGGCGTCGTGCGCATGGTGGCGGCGGCGCTGGATGAGTGTGCGGCCGACGCCATTACCGCGGGCGTGCCCCGCGGCAACATCGCCATCGATCCGGGGCTGGGCTTCGGCAAGTCGGTGGAGCAGAACATGGAACTGCTGACGGGCATCGCGGAGCTGGCCGGGCGGGGCTTCCCGGTGCTCGTCGGGGCCAGCCGCAAGAGCTTTGTGGGCCGCGTGTCGCTGGACCGCGAGAGCGATCCCGCTGAGCGGCTCGCGGGCTCGATCGCGGCAACGGTGCTGGCGGCGCGGGGCGGCGCCCTGCTGCACCGGGTGCATGACGCGGCCCCGCATGTGCAGGCCTTGCGGCTCTGCCGGGTCGCGGGGCGGGAATGAAATCGACCGCGGCGCGGTTCCCCGGGTTTGCGGTGCGGCGGGTTGCCGCCGTTGGAAGCGACAGGCGGCCGAGCTAGTATCCCGCGAGCCGCGCTCACGGGATGGGTTGAGGCTCGGCCGCGAGGTAGTGCATCAACCTAAGGAGTCGGCACGATGGCCAACGAGCACGTCCGCGAGTTCTCCGATGGCAACTTCGAGTCCGAGGTGCTCGGAAGCGACCAGCCCGTGCTGGTCGATTTCTGGGCCGAGTGGTGCATGCCCTGCCGGCTGCTGGCTCCCATCGTCGACCAGCTGGCCGAGGAGTTCGACGGCAAGGCCAAGATCGGCAAGCTCGATACCGACGCCAACCGCGAGGTTGCCGTCAAGTACGGCATCCACGCGATCCCGACGGTCATCTTGTTCAAGGACGGCGAACCGGTGGAGCGCTTCGTCGGGCTCAAGAGCCGCGACGAGCTGGCGGCGGCCATCGAGGGCGCCGTGGGTGCCGCCTGAGGCCGGCCTCCGCGCGATCCATCCGAGTGGCTGACCACGGCAACCAATCGCAGTCGTCCAACGGCCCCGTGCTCCGATGCGGGGCCGTTGGTGTTGGCCGCATGGGCCGCCACCACGCCCGCGTATATGCGCAGCTGCCCACAACCAAGCTCGTCGGCATCGTCGATCCCCATCCCGATCGCGCCGCCGACATCGCCGAGACCCACAACGCCGAGGTGTTCGAGTCGCTCGACGCGCTCATCGAGAAGGGCGTCGACGCGGTGTCCATCGCGGCCCCGACATCGGCGCACCGGGCGCTGGCCGAGCGGTGCATCGAGGCGGGCGTGCACTGCCTGATCGAGAAGCCCCTCGCCGGCACGGCCGAGGACGCCGACGCCATCCGCGACCTGGCGGAGAAGCGCGGCACGGTGCTGATGGTCGGCCACATCGAACGCTTCAATCCCATCATGCGGGCGATGCAGCGGGCGACCGCGGCCGACGAGTCGATCACGCCCCGCTTCATCGAGGTGCACCGCGTCAGCCCGATGACCTTCCGCTCGGTCGACATCGGCGTGGTCATGGACATGATGATCCACGACCTGGACGTGGTGCTGATGCTCATGGGCGGCGAGGAGCCCGACGACATCCAGGCCGCCGGCGTCGCGGTCGTCTCCGAGCACGAGGACATCTGCAACGCCCGCCTGACGTGGCGGCGGCCCACGGGCACGTGCGTGGCGAACATCACCGCAAGCCGGCTGGCGCTCAAGACCGAGCGGGTCACCCGGATCACCGGCGAGAACGCCTACATCAAGATGGACTACGCCGCCAAGGCGGGCGTCATCATCCGCCGCACCGCCAACGAGCTGCAGATGCAGGAGATTCGCCAGCAGCTGCGCGACGGCGTGGACCTCACCGACCTGAAGTGGGACGAACTGGTGAACGTGGAGAACCTAGAGATCGACAACGGCGAGCCCATCGTCATGGAGATCGAGGCCTTCCTCGACGCCGTCCGGACCGGCACGCCCCCGCCGATCGATGCCCGCGCGGGCTTCGCGAACGTGCGGACCGCCCAGCGGATCGTCGATTCGATCGCCGAGACGATGGGCGCCAGCCCGGCGTTGACGCCGTCGGGCGGATAGCGTCCGGTCGCATCGGCCCGGAGCTTCGCTAGACTTGCCGCACCGATCCACCCCGAGCGCCCCGCCGGCCGGTCCGGCGGCGGACGGATTCCACGCCATGTCCGATCAGACCGAGCAGCAGACGTCGACCGAGACGCCCGAGCACGCCGCACCCGCGAGCGAACCGCCTGCAACCGAGGCCCCGCCCAAGCCCGAGGATGCCGGTGGGCAGCAATCGACGGTCGCGCCCGCCGCGGCCGCAACGCAGCAGGCGGCCCCGGAGCTCGGTGCCGAACTCTCCGCGCAGATCGACGCGGCAATGGAGGCGTCGGCGCCGCCCGCGGCCCAACCCAAGATCCGCGGTCCGCGCGTCGTCGGCGGTGCGCCCGCGCGGGAGACGCGGACCGGCCGGGTCGTCAACGTGACCGACACGGACGTCTTCCTGGAGTTCGGCCCCAAGGACCTGGGCATCGTGCCGCGGGACCAATGGCGCGAGGGCGAGAACGTGCCACAGGTCGACCAGAGCCTCGAGGTGCTCGTCGATCGCTACGACGAGAAGGAGAACATCAACGTCTGCTCGCGGCCCGGCGCCATCCGCAAGGCGGTGTGGGACCAGCTGCGACCGGGCATGGTCATCGAAGCCACGTGCACGGGCACCAACAAGGGCGGGCTGGAGATGGAGCTCGCCGGCGGGCACCGGGCGTTCCTGCCCGCGAGCCAGGCCGCGCTCGAGCGGATCGAGGATCTGTCCACATTCGTGGGCCAGAAGCTCGAGTGCGAGGTGCAGCGGGTCGAACGCCGCGGCGGCGGCAACGTCGTGCTCTCGCGGCGCGCTGTCCTGGAGCGGGAGCGGGCCAAGGCCGCCGAAGCGCTCAAGGACACGCTCGCACCAGGCCAGAAGATCGAGGGGGTGGTGCGGCGCGTCGCGCCCTTCGGCGCCTTCGTCGACATCGGCGGCATCGACGGCCTCGTGCACGTGAGCGACCTGTCGCACAACCGCATCGGCCAGGGCGAGAACGCCGTCCGCAAGGTCGTCTCGGAGGGCCAGCGGGTCCGCGTCGAGGTGCTCAAGGTCGACTGGGACAACAACCGCATCTCGCTGGGCATGAAGCAGCTCGAGGCCGACCCGTTCTCCGAAGCCCAGGAGAAGGTCGAGGAGGGCGCGGAACTGTCGGGCCGGGTGACCAAGATCCTGGAGTTCGGCGCCTTCGTCGAGGTCGCGCCGGGCGTCGAGGGGCTCGTGCACATCTCGGAGCTGGACCACAAGCGGGTCCGCTCGGTCGGTGATGCTGTGAGCGTCGACGAGGTCGTCAAGGTCAAGGTGCTAGGCATCGACCACGGCAAGCGGCGGATCTCGCTGAGCATCAAGGCGCTCAAGGAGCCGCCCGCGGGCCAGCGGGGCCGGGGCGAGCGGGGGCCGTCGGCCGACGAGATCCTCAAGGAGACGCCCGCGCTGCGGCGGTTGCGCGAGAAATTCGGCGGCAACCTCAAGGGCGGCCTGGGCTAGGCGTCACGTTCGCATTGCGATCGAAAGCGATCGACCGGTGATCAGGACGTGGTGGCCGCCGATACGCCGGTGGAGCCGAAGCCACCCTCGCCACGGGCGGTCGCCTCGAGTTCGTCGACTTCCTCGACCTCGCACATCACGACCGGCGCGATCACGAGTTGCGCGATGCGGTCGCCGTGCTCGATGCGCTGTGGCCGCTCGGATAGATTGATGAGAGCCACGCGGAGCTCGCCGCGGTAGTCGGCGTCGATCGTGCCCGGCGAGTTGGGCAGCGTGATGCCCCGGGTGGTCGCCAGGCCCGAGCGGGGCCGCACCTGGCCCTCGCAGCCCCGCGGGATCGCCACGGCAAGGCCCGTGGGCACGACGACGATGGCCCGGGGTTCGATCACGATGGCGGGCGCATCCGCCGGCAGGCAGGCCGCGAGGTCGACCCCCGCGGCGTCCGCGGAGTGCCGACGCGGCACGGTCGCCCGGGCGTCGAGGGTGCGGACCCGGAGCGGCTCGCTCACCGGACGCGGCCGATCCAGGCCGAAGACTCCGGCCCGTGCTCCACGCGGGCGAGCCGGGCGGAGGCGTCGGCGATCTGCCGGTCGGTCGACTCGATCAGCCGCTCGAGCCTCGCGATGGCGCGCTCTAGGGACGAGTGCCCGGTCACGCTCTTGACCAGGTCGCTCGCCTCGATGGTCGCTAGGTTCTCTCGGCTGAGGCGCTGGGCCTCGCGGATCTCCTCGAAGCACGCCCGCGCCTGGGCGCGGTGCGCACGGAGCGAGCGGAGGATCTCGCCGGCGTCTGCGGCCTTCGAAAGGGTTGCTGGCATCGCTCTCCTTCGCTGTCTGGCGATCGCCGTCGGAAGGCGCCGGTGTGCACCGGCGTGATGATCATGATTCTGCGCCGCCCATTTACTCGAATCAAACGGTTTCTAGGTGCTTCCTTCTTCAAACCGGTTGGAGACGATCCGGTTTCGCCGTGCGGGGCATCCCGAGCTACTGGGTGCGCGCGAGGCTGGGAACGAGCCGCACGAGAGCTGCGACAACATCTTCGGGCGTTGGCCGGGGACCAAGGCCACGCAGTTCGTCCAGAGCGGCCTCACCGTCGAGCAAATCGTCGGTACCCGACAGGCGGAGCACGCCGTCCACGCCGGTCGGCCGCAGCCGCTCGGCCGCGTGCACAAGCGCCTCGTGGAGCTTCTCGCCCGGGCGGATGCCCGTCTCGGCGATCTCGACGCGGCCCGGGCCGGCCTGGGCGGCGCCCGCGACCTCGAGGCCATGGGCCCGTACGAAGCGGTCGGCGAGATCGGCGATGGGCACGGGATCGGCCATATCGAGCACGAAGATGCCGGCGGCATCCCCGGGCTCGATGGCGGCCGCGTGGGCGACCAGCAGCGCCGCCTCGGGGATCGTCATGAAGTACCGCGACATGCGGCGATCGGTCAGGGTGATGGGCTGGCCGTCGGCGAGCTGCGCGCTCCAGATCCGCAGCACGCTGGCCGACGACCCGAGCACGTTTCCGAATCGGACGATCGCCGTCCGCGTGCGCCGGCCATCGGCACGGCACCGAGCGTCCGCGCTCAGCGTGTAGGCCTCGGCGATCCGCTTGGTCGCCCCCATCACCGACCGCGGCTGCACGGCCTTGTCGGTCGACACCAGCACCACGCGGCCCGCGTTGGCGTCGCACGCCGCATCGACGATCGAGCGCGTGCCGAAGACGTTGTTCTCGATGGCGGCCCTGGGGTGGTCCTCCATGAGCGGCACGTGCTTGTGCGCTGCGGCGTGGAAGACGACGTCGGGCCGGTGGCGGGTCACCAATCGTCGCGTGCCGTCGGCATCGACCACGTCGTGCAGCAGCGCTGCACGGCGGACCTGCGGGAACCGCGTGGCCAGCCGGCGATCGATCTCGAACAGCGCATTCTCGGCCCGCTCCATCAGCATGATCGCGGAGGGCTCGAAGCTGCCGCACAGCGTGGCGAGTTCGGCGCCGATCGACCCGCCCGCGCCGGTCACGAGCACCCGCTTGCCCCGCAGCAGATCCCGCAGCGGCTCGGGGTCTGGCGTGCGCATCGGCCGGCCTATGAGCGACTGCAGATCGATCCGCGGCGTGGTCGCCATCGTGGGCCCCGAAGACCCGACGCCCACGAGCACGGGCGGCCGACGCGTCAGCAGGTCGGCGATGGCGGGCACGAAGCGTTCCTCGAGCCCCGCGCGGCCGATCTCGGCCCGCACGCGGGCGATGAGGTCGGCCTCGTCGAGGGGCAGGCAGACGATCGCCATCGCCACGCCCAGCCGGTCGTGCAGGTCCCCCAGCGCTTCCAGCGAACCGAGCGTGGGCAAGCCGACGATCTCGGGAGCCGGCCCGGCGTCGGCCTCGGGGTCGGCGACCAGCACCATGCCGGCGACGTGCGGCCCGCCGTCGGGCAGCAGCCGCACGGCCTCCGAGAGCGTTCTCGGCGTGCCGATGAGCACCGCGGGCGGCGCCGAGGATGCGATCCGGGCGTGCGTGGCGTGCTGGGCGGGGGCGGCGGTCATGGGCGGTGTATCGGCCACCGGCGGCCCGCGCCATTGGCCGCCGCTACGCTCCGCGGCATGATCGCGTGCATCACGGGGCGGCTGGCGGCGGTCGACGACCAGCGGGCGCTGATCCAGACCGACTCGGGCGTTGCCTTCGCCGTGCTGCTGCCGCCCTACCTCGAGGCCACGCTGCGGGCGGCGGATGCCGGCTCGCCCGCGACTCTGCACACCGTCTGCCTGATGGAGTCCCCCAACCAGGGCGTAACGCTGCTGCCGCGGCTCATGGGCTTCGCGACGGAGGCCGACCGCGACGTGTTCGAACTGCTGACGACGGTGAAGGGGCTCGGCCACCGCCGGGCGCTGCGGGCGATCGCCGAGCCGCCGCAGGAGATCGCCGCCGCGATCGCACGGGGCGATGAGGTGAGCCTCCGCCGGCTGCCCGAGATCGGGGCCAAGCTGGCCAAGGCCATCGTGGAGGCACTGGGCCCGACGCTCCGCGATCGGCTGGCGATCGAGGAGGTCGAGCGTGCGTCGACGCCCGAGCCAAAGCACGCCTCCCCCGCCGTCGCCGACGCGATCCGGGCGCTCGTGTCGCTCGGCGAGCAGGCGGCCAACGCCGAGCGGAAGGTCGAGCAGGCGTCCCGCAGCATGGGACCGGACGCCGAGGCGGGCGACCTCGTCGCCACCGCGCTGAGCCTCTGACCGCCCGCCCATGCAGAGCGCATAGGCTGCGTCGATGCGATACGCGATGATCATGGCCGGTGGCAGCGGCACTCGGCTGTGGCCCATGAGCCGCGTCGAGCGGCCCAAGCAACTCCTGCCGTTCATCATTGATCGCGGCGGCGACGCGCCCCGCAGCCTGCTGGAGATCTCGGCAAATCGACTCACGGACGTCGTGGACCACGGCCGTGTGCTGGTGTGCACCCAGGAGCGCTACCGCGACGCCGTGCGGGCCGCGCTGCCGACGCTCTCGGACGACCAGATCCTCGGCGAGCCGGTCGGCCGGGACACCGTGAACGCCGTGGGGCTGACGGCGGCGGTGCTGGCACAACGCGATGCCGATGCGACCTTCTGCGTCATGACCGCCGACCACATCATCCAGCCCGTTGACCGGTTCGCCGAGATCGTGCGTGCGGGCTTCGATCTCGTGGACCGCAGCCCGCGGACGCTGGTCACCTTCGCCATCGAGCCGACCTTCCCGGCCACCGGCTACGGCTATGTGAAGCGGGGTGGGGCCATCGACGGCACCGGCGGGCTCGGCTCTCGCGTCGAGCGATTCGTCGAGAAGCCCGACGCCGAAACCGCTCGCGGCTATCTCGACTCCGGCGGCTACGGCTGGAACAGCGGCATGTTCGTCTGGAGGGCCGACACCTTCCTGGCCTGCCTCAGAGCTTTCACCCCCGAGGCCCACGCGGGGCTCTCGGAGATCGCAGCCGCCTGGGATACGCCGCAGCGCCGCGCAACGCTCGAGCGGGTGTACCCGACCCTGCCCAAGACCAGTGTCGACTACGCGATCATGGAACCCGCAACGGGCGAGCGGACGGCGGAGGTCGGCGTGAACGTCGCTACGCTGCGGATGGACGTGTCGTGGCTCGATGTCGGCTCGTGGACGAGCTACGCCGAGACGCTCGAGGCCGACGACACTGGCAACGGCGTGGCGCACACCGCCGGAGCGGGCCACGCGGTGCTGGTCGACAGCGAGCGCAACCTGGTGGTCAACGACGAGGCGGGGCACGCCGTCGCGCTGCTGGGCTGCGAGGGGCTGGTGGTGGTGCACACGCCGGGCGCCACGCTCATCATGCCCCGCGACAAGGCCGAACGGCTCAAGGACCTGCACGGCCGGCTTCCGGCGGAGCTGCGCTGACCGTGGCGGCGCGCGTCATCCGGTACGTGGGCGTCGACCTGGGCGACAAGCGGACCGGGCTGGCGCTCGCCGACAGCCTCACGAGGCTCCCCGCGCCCTGGACCGTCCTGGAGGTGCCCCTCGCGCACCAGGGCGGCGATGCGCTGCTGGCCGCGATCGAGCGGGCGATCCGTGGCGAGTTCGGCTCCGCCCCGCCGATGGAGGTCGTCGTGGGGCTGCCGCTGCACATGGATGGCGCCGAGGGCGACCGGGCGCGGCTGGCTCGCAGCTTCGCGGGCCGGCTCGCCAAGCGGCTGGGCGTCGCCGTGCACCTGGCCGACGAGCGGCTCACCAGCAAGCAGGCCGACTGGGCCCTGGGCGGCTCGGGGCTCACCCACAAGCAGAAGAAGATGCGGCGGGACGCGATCGCGGCGGCGGGCATCCTCGCCGGCTTCCTGCGTGCCGCGGACGGGGACGCCGACGGCAACCCCCCGGCCGCGCATCCGAACAACGAGGCGAAAGGACGCGATCCATGAGAAGGTTCTTCGTGCAGTGCATCGTGTCGGCGGTCGCCATCGCGTGCGGGTGTGCCTCGTCCACGGCGCAGGCGCCCGACCCGGACCGCGTTGTCGCCGAACGCGAACCGCTCGACGACGTGCTCCGCCGCCTCGAGCGCGCAGGCGATGGGCTGCGGACGTTCTCGGCCCAGGTGCGGTATACGACGATCGCCGATCTGGGAGGCGCGTTCCGCCAGCGCGTCGGCACGCTGGTCTTCGAGGTCGAGCCCCGGGACGACGGCGCCCCCCGCCGCCGCTTCGGCGTCGAGTTCGTCCGCGTCTGGGTGGGCGACCAGATCTTCGACGACGAGAACGCGCAGCAGGCGATCACCTTCGATGGCCGATGGTTCGCCGAGAAGTTCGCCGGCCAGCGGCAGATCAACCGCTACGAAATCGTGGCCGAGGGCGAGATCGCGGACCCCTTCGAGATGGGCACCGGGTTCTTCCCGCCGCTGCCCATCGGCCAGCGCGCCGACGACCTGCAGCGCCGCTACGTGATCCGGCTCGTGTCGGCGACCGATGGCCTCGAGCCCGATCCCGACCTCGACCCCGAGCTGGACAAGGCCGAGTACGACCACGCCGCCCAGCTCATGCGGTTCGCGGAGGGCGCGACGCAGCTGCTGCTCGTGCCCCGGGCGGGGTTGGGCGACGAGCGCTTCGCCGAGATCCGGCTGTGGTACAAGTCCGACGCGTCGGGCCGGCTGCTGCCGCGGATGTCCCGCACGGTCGACCGCCGCGGCGACGTCTCGATCGTGGAACTGGCACACCCGCTGTCGATCAACGAGCCCATCCGCGGCGAACTGCTCTCCACCGCCATCCCCGAGGGCTGGGCCGTGACCGAGCGGCGGCTGCAGGACGGACCGGGCGAGCCCGCCGGCGGAAACGGGTAATCGCTACATCCGTTCGGGGCTGCCCGGGACAGCGGGCCGATGCTCAACCCCGGACGGCCCGGGACGCGAAGAAAAGCGAGATGCCACGCGTTAATCAGGTGATGCGGTCCAACGGTTCCAAGCTGCGCGGGTCCAGGCTGCTTGCGATGCTCTTGCTCGCGGGGCTCGCGGTGCCGTCGCTCGCGCAGCAGGGTCAGCCGGGCGAGCCCGCGCTCTCGCCAGCCGTCGAGCGAGCGATCGCCGCCGACTACCTGAGCGACTCCGAGCGAGCCGCGCTGCGGGTGTTCCACGGCCAGTGGACCGACGCCGACCTAGTCGAGCCGGCGTTGGCGGCGCGTGCGGCACTCCTCGCCGGTGACTATGGCAGCCCCGCGTTCGATGCGGAGGGCGTCGACCCGCTCGACCGGGCCGAGGCGATGGTGCTGCGGGGCGACGTCCGCGATGCGCTCGCGCTGATCGAGGACAACGACTCGCTCCGCGCGCTGCGGCTGCGGGCACGCGGCCTCGAACTCCTCGGCGACCTCGCGGGCGTGGCCCGCGTTACGGACGCCGGCGTCGAGCGGCTGGCGAGCGAGGCCATCGAGGATCCCGCCGCGCTGACGGACGGCGCGCGGCTGCTGGCGATCCGCGCGCGGACCATCGGCGTCGATCCCGGCGCGGGCGAGTACGAACTGATCACCAGCCTGCTTGCGCGCGTTCGCGACGATCTGGACCGGCTGCATTGGCCCGCGCGGCTGGCCGAAGCGCAGCTGCTCGACGCCCGCGACAACCGCCTGGGCGCGCAGCAGGCCATCACCGAGGCGCTCGCGCTCAACCCGCGGGCCGCCGAGGCGTGGGCAACGCTCGGCGAGCTGCAGGTGCGCGGCTTCAACTTCGACCAAGCCGACGCGATCGCCGACAGGCTCGATTCGATTACCGGCACGCTCCGGGAAGGTGCGCAATCGCCGCACGCGGGCCTGATCCGCGCCCGGGCGATGCTGCGGCAACGCGAGCCCGCGAAGGCTGCCGAACACGCCGACGGGGTGCTCACGGCCTACCCCGCGATGCGCGGTGCGCTCGCGCTGCGGGCCGCCGTCGCCGCGGTGTACAACGACGCCGCCACGGAGGCCGCGCTGCTGGCGCGGCTCGACGAGCTGTCGCCCGGGACGGCGCTGGGCCACTACGAGGCGGGCGTGCAGCTCAGCGACTGGCGGCAGTACGCCCCCGCCGCGGCCCACCTCCGCGCAGCCACCGAGCTCCAGCCGGCGTGGCCCGAGGCGTGGATCGAGCTGGGGCTGCTGGCGATGCAGGCCGCCGACGATGGCGAGGCGATCGCCGCGCTGACACGCGCCACGGAGCTGGACCCCTTCAACCGCCGTGCGCGCAATAGCCTGACGCTGGCCCAGAAGCTCGCGGGCTTCGAGACCATCGAGACCGACCACTTCCTGATCCGCTACGAGGCGGGCCCGGACGAGCTGCTCGCCCGTGTCATGGGGCCCGAGCTCGAGCGCATCCACGACCGCGTGTCCGGCGCGGCACGCGACGGCCTCGATCACGAACCCGCCGAGCGGACCGTCATCGACCTCATGCCCGACCACGCAACCTTCGCGGTGCGGATCACCGGCATGCCCGACATCTTCACCATCGCCGCCAGCACCGGTCCGGCCATCGCGATGGAGAGCCCTCGCCCCGGACCGGGCCGCACCCAGCGAGGCTACGACTGGGCCCGCGTCCTGCAGCATGAGTACGTGCACACCGTCAGCCTTTCTCGGACCAGCAACCGCATCCCCCACTGGTTTACGGAGGCCGCCGCGGTCTACCTCGAGGACGCGCCGTGGGACGAGCGGCGGGCCCGCATGCTGGTGGCGTCGCTGCGGGACGACACGCTCTACCCGCTGGACACGCTCAGCCTGGGGTTTATCCGGCCCGATCGCCCCAACGGCCGGGCGCTCGCGTACGCGCAGTCGGCCTGGGTGTACGAGTTCATCGTTGAACGCTTTGGGAGCGAGGCGCCGCTGCGGCTGATGGACGGCTACGCGCAGGGCCTCACGCAGCGAGAGGCGTTCGAGGACGTGCTCGGGCTGCCCCAGGACGACCTCGAGGCCGAGTTCCTCAACTGGGCCCACGGCCGCGCCCGCGCGTGGGGGCTGCTGCCCGCCGACGGCGTGCCGAGCGCCGGCGAGTTGCTCGAGCAGTACGAGGGCGATGGGTCGGTGTCGATCGAGACCCTCGATGACCTGCTGGTGCAGCACCCCGAGCACCCGCAGCTGGTCGAGATGCGGGCGAAGGCCGAGTTGGACCGCCGTAGCGGCCGGCCCGCGCCCGAGATGGCCGACCTGCTGCGGACCTGGGCCCGTGTGCAGCCCATCGCCGACCAGCCCCGGCGGATGCTGGTGCTACTCGCCCGGCGGGACGGCGGCATCGATCCGGCGGATGCCGAGGCGGCGGACCACCTGCGGCACCTGGATGCCCGCGAGCAGTACTCGGCGGCCTTCGCGACCGAGCTCTCGCGGCTGGCGATGCGACGGGGCGACTTCGGCGACGGACTGCACTGGGCGAAGCGGGCGGTCCGCATCGAACCCTTCGACGCGCCGACCCGCGAGCTGGCGGCGATGGCGGCCATCCGCGCCGGCGATCTCCGCGAAGCACGGCTGCACGTCGAGGCGCTGATCGCAATCGAGCCCGGCCGCGCCATCCACCAGCAGCGGCTCGACGCCATTAACGCGCGGCTCGATCGCTAGACCGCCACCCCGGCCGATGCACCGTTCTCCGCCCGGGCATCATCCTCGGGTGCGTCATCGGGCTTGCCCTCGACCGCCCAGCCGGTCCATTTCTCGAACCTGGCTTGCAGGTCCGCGGCGATCTCGGCGGGCGGCGTCGTGCGGTCGTACTGCACCGGCGGCAGGATGCGGATGCGCGGCCGGCTGGGCTTGGCCAGGCTCGCCCACGCCGTGGACGCCATGGGCGCATCCTCGATCACGATGGGCAGCACCGGCGCGTTGCTGCGGCGTATGAGCATGCCAATACCGGGCTGGAAGGGCCGAAGCGTCCGCTTCCGACGCTCGATGCCGCCCTCGGGGAAGAGGCCCAGCACGCCCCCGTCGGCCAGGTGCCGCAGCGCGTCGCGGACGCCGGCGGCATCCCGCTCGCGCTGCGAGACGAAGATGATCCTGGCCCAGCGCCACAGGCCCTCGCCGAGGGGATGGCGCATGTGGGCGGCCATCATCCAGCGGGGCTCGAAGGGCAGCACGTACTGCACGAGCAGCGGATCGACGCCCGACGCGTGATTGGCCACGACGATCATCGAGCCCGGAGCGTTGGTCCGGGGCACGTGCTCGCGGCCCGCGACGGCCGGCCGGTGCAGCAGCCAGACGTACAGCCGCAGCGTGTGGTAGACCAGCCCGCCCTCGACGTCGTCCCGCGGATTGCGCAGCAGCGGGCCGGCGAGCAGGGCCACCACGATCCAGAGCACGATGGCGGCGGCGAGCCAGAACACGGGCGGGAGGTTAGCACGGAGTAGCTTTGGCCGGCGGCTTGCCCGCCCCGCGCAGCTTTGTATCATCCGGATATGAGCACTTTGTTTGGTGCCGCCCGCGAGCGTCGCCGGCGGCTGGCCGAGCCCCTGGCGATGCGGATGCGGCCGCGTTCCCTCGACGAGTTCGCGGGCCAGCGGCACATCCTGGCTCCCGGCAAGCTGCTGCGGCGGATGCTCGAGGCCGACGCGATCACGAGCCTGGTGCTGCACGGCCCGCCCGGCACGGGCAAGACGACGCTGGCCCAGCTGATCGCGGCGCACACCAAGCGGCACTTCGAGCAGGCCAACGCGGCCTCCGTCGGCGTGAAGCGGGTCCGCGAGATCGCCGACGTCGCCCGCAGCCGGCTGGAGGACGGCGGCCCGCGGACGGTGCTCTTCCTCGACGAGATCCACCGGTTCACGCGGAGCCAGCAGGACGTGCTGCTGGGCGACGTAGAGGCCGGCGTGCTCACCCTCGTGGGCGCGACGACGGAGAACCCGTTGTTCGCGTGCAACGCCGCGCTGGTGAGCCGCAGCACGCTGTTCCGGCTGGAACCGCTCGGCGAGGACGAAATCGTCGCCGTGCTGCGGCACGCCATCGCCGACGAGCCGCGGGGCTTCGGAGCGCTGCCGCTCGATGTCCGCGACGACGCGCTCGTGGTGTGGGCCACCAAGTGCGACGGGGATGCGCGACGGGCGCTGACGGCCCTCGAGGTCGCGGTGCTCAGCTCGTTGCCCGAGGATCGCGAACCCCAGGGCGTGATCGTGATCGACCGGGCGGTCGCCGAGGAGTCGATCCAGCAGAAGGCGATGGTCTACGGCGATGACGAGCACTACGACGCGGCGTCGGCCATGATCAAGGCGATGCGGGGCGGCGACCCCGACGCGGCGCTCTACTGGATCGCGCGGATGCTCGAGGGCGGCGAGGACCCGAGGTTCATCGCGCGGCGCATGGCGATCCTGGCCAGCGAGGACATCGGCAATGCCGATCCCGAGGCGATCACCGTGGCCGCCTCGGCGTGGTCGCTCGTCGAGCGGATCGGCATGCCCGAGGCGCGGATCACGCTGGGGCAGGCCGCCTGCTACCTCGCCCTGGCGCCCAAGAGCAACGCGAGCTACATGGCGATCCGGGCGGCGCTGGAGGATGTCCGCGAGGGCCGCACCGTGCCCGTGCCGCTGTACCTGCGGGATCCCAACTCGTCCCCGGTGTCGGCGGGCGAGGGCGCCGGCGTGCGGACCAAGCAGGCCGGCGGCGAGCGCTACGAGTACAGCCACGGCCACGAGGACGCCCTGACCGGGCAGGACTACCTAGGCGTCGAGAAGGCCTACTACGAACCGACCGACGCCGGCGCCGAAGCGGCGATGCGGGAGCGGCTCGAGGAGGTCCGCCGCAGACGCCGGGAACGGCGTGCCTCGGCCAATCCCGGTGGCGAGCCGGCGGGGCCCGCCGGGCCGGTCGGTGGTGCGCCACCGGGCTGAGGGGGTTCCGGGTGCAGCCCCCCTCCGCGGCGACCCGATATCGTGGCTGTGAGCGTTCCCGCCCCACGTCGCCCCGCACGCCGTTCGTACGGCCCCGCGTGGCCGCCGACGATGCCCGCGATGCCCGACGAAGAAGACAAGTCGCTCGTTCGCACGCGGGTCCGCCAGATCGTGGAGCGGGTGCCGCAGGCCGACCTCCGGCAGGCCTCGGACCGGCTGGCCGAGCGGGTGCTGGCGTGGACGCCCATCGAGCACGCCCGCTGCGTGATGGTCTTCCTGTCGATGCCGGGGGAGGCCGACACGGCCGAGCTGGTGCATCGCCTGATGGCCCGCGGCGTGAAGGTGGCCGTGCCCCGCGTGGATTGGGATGGTCGCGTGCTGACGCCCGCGGAGCTGCGGGACGCGGAAGCCGACATCGTCGAGGGCCGCCACGGCGTGCCCGAGCCCGCGCCCCATGCGCCCGCGGTCGCGATGGCGTCGGTGGACGTCGTGCTGGTGCCGGGCGTCGCGTTCGACCTCCGCGGCTTCAGGCTGGGCCGGGGCGGCGG
The DNA here is from genome assembly GCA_039819165.1 of Planctomycetota bacterium. Classification (NCBI taxonomy): domain Bacteria; kingdom Pseudomonadati; phylum Planctomycetota; species Planctomycetota bacterium. The sequence continues at coordinate 443,281 of JBCBSM010000001.1, read as the reverse complement.
GTTCTATGATCGCCTGCTGGCACGGCCCGATCGCCGTGGGCTCGCACTGGGCCTCGCTCTGGAGGCCCAGCTGATCTCCCGGGTGCCGACCGAACCGCACGACGCCCGCCTGGATGCGGTCGCGACCGAGCGGCGGCTGCTGGAGATCAACGGCCCGCGGATCGCCGCCGTGCTGGACGACGTGGGCCGCTAGCCCGAGCCGGCCCGCGCAAGATCTTTGGATCGCGCACGCGCAAGGAGGTCGCATGTCGCTGCCATCACAGGGTGGATTCGGATTCGGGGGCGCGACGCGGAAGCGCCGCCGCGGACGCCGGCCGATGCGCCGCGTCGTCGGCGTGCTGCTGCTCGTAGGCGTCGCCGGAGGCATGGTGTGGGCCTTCCTGCCCCCGAACTCGTCGTCGGCCGGCGAGCCGCAGCGGGACGCCTCCGAGACGCGGCTGGCGGCAACGGACCGGGCCGAACCCCTGTCGCCGATCGAACTGGCGGCACGGCCTCCGCAGGCCGAGGCCTCGCCGCAGGTTCCCGCGGGATCTGCGGCTCGATCGGACACCCAGGGACGGACGCCTGCTGCCGAGCCACGACGCCCCTCTCCCGACGGCGCCCGCGAGGTACGCCAGGCAGCGCCCCCGCCGGCGGCCATCGAGCTCGACGACCGGCGGGATACCCCGGCCTCGACGCCCCGCGCGAGCGCCGTCGCGTCGCTGATCGCCCGGGCCGAGCAAGAACTGAAAGCCAACGACCCGCTGCAGGCCCGCGAGCTCTACAACCGCGCCCTGATGAGCGAGCAGGCGACCGAGGCCGAGCGTGCGACCATCCGCCAGCGGATGGGGGCGATCAACCAGGACCTGCTGTTCTCGCCCCGCGTCTACGAGGGCGATCCGTTCACCGCCACCTACATCGTGCAGAACGGCGATTACCTCAGCACCATCACGCAGCGCGAGGGGCTCGCGGTCGACTGGCGGCTGCTGGTGCGGATCAACCGGCTGGCCAGCGACGGCATCCGCGGCGGCCAGCGGCTCAAGCTGGTCCGCGGGCCGTTCAACGCCGTCGTCGACAAGAGCGAATTCCGCCTCGACCTCTACGCCGGCCCGCCCGACGAGCCCACCGACTGGATGTTCATCCGCTCCTACGACGTCGGGCTGGGCGAGTACGACGGCACGCCCGTGGGCGCGTTCGAGGTCAAGCGGCACAGCAAGCTGATCGACCCCCACTGGGTCAACCCCCGCACCGGCGAACGCTTCAGCAACAGCGACCCGGAGAACCCCATCGGTGAGCGGTGGATCGGCCTGCGAGGGCTCGGCGAGGCGTCCGTATTCACGGGCTACGGCATCCACGGCACCATCGAGCCCGAGAGCATCGGCCACGAGAAGTCCATGGGCTGCGTCCGCATGCTGCCCGACGACGTGGCGACCATCTACGAGATGCTGGCCGAGGAAATCAGCCAGGTGCACATCGTGCCCTGAGCGGGCCGCAACGCCGCAAAAAACAGCCCCGGGCCCCGGCCAAATCCGGGGCCTTTTTCGTGGTGCCAACCTACGATTCGCGTCCGCCCGAGGGAGCCATGACGGCCCCCGTTCTGCGAGGTTCCATGGCCGAGAACGACCCGACGACGACGCCCGCCGACGCACGACCGAACGGCGGCTACGGGGCCGACCAGATCCGCGTGCTCGAGGGGCTCGAGGCCGTCCGCAAGCGGCCGGGCATGTACATCGGCGGCACCGGCGTCAACGCGCTGCACCACCTGGTGTACGAGGTGGTGGACAACTCGATCGACGAGGCGATGGCGGGCCACGCCACGGCGGTACAGGTCACGATCCAGGCCGACGGCGCCGTGAGCGTGACCGACGACGGCCGCGGCATCCCGGTGGATCCCGTCAAGCACGCCGACCCCCAGCTCGACGGCAAGCCCGCGGTCGAGATCGTGATGACCAAGCTGCACGCGGGCGGCAAGTTTGGCCAGGAGGGCAGCGCGTACAAGGTCTCGGGCGGCCTGCACGGCGTGGGCGTGAGCTGCGTCAACGCGCTCAGCAGCCTGCTGGAGGTCGAGGTCTACCGCGACGGCGTCATCCACGCCATGGCGTTCTCGCGGGGCCGGGTCTCCGAGCCGCTGCGGCAGGTGGGGCCGCTGCCGGCCGACACCAAACGCTCGACAGGCACGCGGGTGACGTTCCTGCCCGATACCGAGATCTTCCCGGTTACCGAATTCAGCTACGACACGCTGGCCGACCGGCTGCGCGAACTGAGCTTCCTGAACCCTGGCGTGGTGATCCGCCTGCGGGACGAGCGGGTCGACGCGTCGGGCGAGGTCCGCGACGAGGTGTTCCACGCCGACGAAGGGCTGCTGGCCTACGTGCAGCACCTGATGCGGGGCAAGTCGGCGGTCTCCAGCCCCGTGCACATCCAGCGCACCGACGGTGAGCGAGAACTGGTGTGCGAGGTCGCGCTGCAGTACCACGACGGATACAACGAGACGCTGCTGACCTTCGCCAACAACATCAACAACGTCGACGGCGGCACGCACGCCCAGGGCTTCCGCGTCGCGCTCACCCGCACGCTGAACGCCTACGCCCGCAAGGCCGGCATCATCCGCGAGAAGGACCCCACGCCCAGCGGCGAGGACCTCCGCGAGGGGCTGATCGCGATCGTGTCGGTCAAGCTGCCCGACCCCACGTTCAACAACCAGCCCAAGGAGAAGCTGCTCAACCCCGAGATCGAGGCGTTCGCGGCCCAGGCCGTCGGCGAGGCGCTGGGCACCTGGCTCGAGGAGCACCCGAGCGAGGCCAAGAAGCTGTGCCAGAAGGGCATCCTGGCGGCGCAGGCCCGCGAAGCCGCCCGCAAGGCCCGCGAGCTGACCCGCCGCAAGAGCGCCCTCGACTCGGGCAGCATGCCCCACAAGCTCAGCGACTGCAAGACCAAGGACGTCGAGCGGAGCGAGCTGTACCTGGTCGAGGGCGATTCGGCCGGCGGCAGCGCCAAGCAGTGCCGCGACGTCGAGACGCAGGCCGTCCTGCCGCTCAAGGGCAAGATCCTCAACGTCGAGAAGGCCCGCATCGACAAGGTGCTGGGCTTCGAGGAGATCCGCACGCTCGTCGCCGCCCTGCGCTGCGGCATCGGGCCGGACTTCGACATCAGCAAGCTGCGGTACGGCAAGGTCGTGATCATGACCGACGCCGACGTGGACGGCAGCCACATCCGCACGCTGCTGCTCACGTTCTTCTTCCGCCAGATGCCAGAGTTGATCCGGCGGGGCCGGGTGTTCGTCGCCCAGCCGCCGCTCTTCCAGATCATCCGCGGCAAGAAGAGCCGCTACGTGCTCAACGAGCGGGAGCTGAGCGACGTGCTGGCCGAGCAGGCCATCGAGGACGCCGCGTTGGTCGTCCGCGAGGCCTACGACGCCGACACGCTGACGGTCGACGGCGAGCCGACCATCCTGCACCGCATCGAGGGCGACGACGTCAAGCGGGCCGTCAAGCTGCTCGACCGCCTCGCGGAGCTGGTCGTGGTGGCCGAACGCCGCGGCGTCCGCTTCATGACGCTGCTCGGCACGCGGGTCGAGGCGCCCGACGGCGGCGGGACGCTGCCGACGCACCGCGTGTCGTGGCGCGGCGGGGCCTCGTGGTCGTGGTCCGAGGAGCAGGCCATCGGCATCGTCGAGCGCGAGGGGCTCCGGCTCGCCGAGAACGAGGAGCACGCCGACGCGAAGAACGAGCAGCCCCCGAGCGCGACCGCCAACGGGGCGGCCACGCCCAACGGCGCGGCGGCCGGCGGCGAGCCCAAGCCCATCGCGACCATCCGCGAGCTCCACGAGAACCGCGAGCTGGATTCGATCTTCGACCAGCTCGCCGAGCTCGGACTCGACATCGCCGACTGGGACCTGCGGCAGGAGGAGGCCGTGACCGGCGAGAAGCTGCCGGCCCGCTTCGCCTGGGTCATGCAGCAGGCCGGCAAGGCGGGCGAGGACGGCGGCGAGCGGGTGTACGAGGCGCCCAGCCTCGCCAGCATCGTGCCCACGCTGCACGACGTGGGACGCCGCGGCATGGATGTCAAGCGGTTCAAGGGCCTCGGCGAGATGGACGCCGAACAGCTCTGGGAGACCACGATGGACCCCGAGGTCCGCACGCTGCTGCGGGTGACGCTCGACCAAGCCGCCAAGGCCGAGACGCTCTTCACGACGCTGATGGGCGAGCAGGTAGAGCCCCGCCGCAAGTTCATCGAGGACCACGCCCTCGAGGCCAAGAACCTCGACGTCTAGCGGCGTCCGATAGGACCGCTCGCCCGCCCGCGGATCCGCACCGGGCCGACCCCCATTTCGGCGTCCGGGCCCAAGCGGGGCCGCCAAGCTCCCGATGTTGCCGTCGGGAGAAGCGGTATGCCCAAGCAGCCAGATGCCGATCCGACGCCGTCCAGCATCCGCATGGCGACCGACCGCCTCGATGCGTTGCTCGACAAGCTCGATGCCGACTCCGCGGGCTCGTCGCCCCGGCGGGGCCACGCCCGGCTGCCGTTCCGCACCCGCGGCATCGAGATGGAGGTCATGCAGCCCAGCGGTGGGTCGGTCACGATCCACGTGGCGTGCCGCAACCTCTCCCGCGGCGGCATGAGCGTGCTGCACAGCGCGTACATGCACCTCGGGACGACCTGCAAGGTGCGGCTGCGGCCGCTCAAGGGCGCCGAGGACGTCTGGCTCTCGGCCAGCGTCGTGCAGTGCCGGCACGTCTCGGGCCGCGTGCACGAGGTCGGCCTGCGGTTCGCCGGCGAGGTCGACGTGCAGGACTTCGTCGCCGTCGACCGCCTCAACGAGGAGTACTCCCTCGAGAACGTCGACCCCGCCGAGCTGCGCGGCCGCGTGCTGCTGATCACCGGGTACGACCTGGATCGCAAGCTGGTCGAGGTGTACCTCTCGGAGACCAATATCCGCCTGGTCACCGCCAAGGACTACGAGGAGGCCGAGCCGCTGCTGTCCGAGCCCTTCGATGTCGTCTTGTGCGACTTCGACCTCGACGCCAACGAAGCGCGGGACATGGTCCGGCAGCTGCGTTCGCAGGGCCGCGTGATGCCGCTGATCGCGCTGTCGTCGGATTCCAGCAACCGGGGACGGGCGGCGGTCCGACAGTCCGAGGCCACCGGCTTCCTGTCCAAGCCGCTGCAGCGGGGCAACCTGCTGCGGGCGCTGGGCGAGTTCATGGTGCTGCACGCCACGGCCGTCGACGAGGTAGAGGCCACCGCCGAGGGCCAGAACCCCGAGCTCGACGGCCTGGCCGAGATGTTCGCCGAGGACCTACAGAACTTCGCGGGCGAGCTCGAGAAGTGCCAGGAAGAGAACGACGCCCAGAAGGTGCGGTACATCTGCGCACGCATCCGCGGCACCGGGCCGCTGCTCGGGCACGGGATGGCGGCGGCGGCGGCGGATCGCGTGCTGGCGATGCTGGCCGAGACCGGCGAGGTGAGCTTCGCCGTCAGCGAGATCCACGCCCTGATCGACCAATGCAACCGAGCCAAGGCCGGCTGAAGCGGCCCAACCGCGCGAGGGCGCGACGCACTCGACACGCCGCCCGCGGCCCGCGATGATCCGCCATGGCATCGGGACGCGAACGCATCGCGGCGGCGCTCGGCACCGAGATCGAGCCGCTGGAGCGGCTGGCGGGCGGCTGCATCGCCGACGTCGTCGCAACAACAACGCGGCACCACGGACCGATCGTCGCCAAGCTGGCGGGCTCGGACGGCACGCTGGACGTCGAGGCCGGCATGCTCCGCGATCTCGCCGTACGCGCGCCATTCCTGCCCAATCCCGAGATCTACTACGCCGACGCCGGCCTGCTGATCATGGAGCGGCTGCCGGGGTCGACGGGCATCGGCATCGATGCCCAGCCGCACCTCGCCGAGCTGCTGGCCGAGCTTCACGGCGTAACGGCGCCGAAGTTCGGCTACCCACGAGACACACTTATCGGCTCGCTGCCCCAGCCCAACGCGGCCGGGTCGCGGCCCGGCTGCTGGGCGGACTTCTTCGCCGAACACCGAGTTCGGGCCTTCGCCACGAGAGCGCGGACTCGCGGGTCGATCTCGGAGGCGGGCCTGCGTACGGCCCACGCGCTCGCCGACGCGATCCGGTCGTCGCCCGAGCGGTACGTGGCGCCGGGAGAGGACCCCGTGCTCATCCACGGCGATCTCTGGTCGGGCAACATGCTGTCAGACGGAGGCCGGGTCACCGGGCTGATCGACCCGGCCATCTACTTCGCCGACCGCGAGATCGAGCTGGCGTTCGTGACCCTGTTCGGGTGCGTGGGCGACGCGTTCTTTGGGCGCTACGGGGAGCTGCGGCCCATCCAGCCCGGCTTCTGGGAGTTCCGACGCGACCTGTACACGATCTACCCGCTGCTGGTGCACGCCACGCTCTTCGGCGGGGGCTACGGAGCGCAAGCCGAGGCCGCAATGGCGCGCGTCCTGGGGCGTGCGTAGCGGGGCGAAGGGTGACTGACGGGATTCGAACCCGCGACCCCCAGGACCACAACCTGGTGCTCTAACCAACTGAGCTACAGCCACCGTGCGAACGACGTACGTCCGGTATTCGGGCCGGCTACCGCCGAGCGGTAACGCTAGCACGCTCGCCGGACGGGGCAAGCGGCTGGCGGATCGGGCGACGGCGAGCTAGCATCCCTCTTTCCCTCCGCCCGGCCTCTCGGCACGCGGCATCGGGACGTTCACGCAGGCTGGAGATGGAGCGCCCATGCCGACGAAGACCGCCACCGCCCTCGACCTCTCGGCCGCCCGCACCCTCCGCAATCTGCCACCGGCGCGGCTCGTCGAGCTGGCGCTGGCCGCCGGCGAGGGCACGCTGGCATCCAACGGCGCGCTCGTGTGCATGACCGGCGACCGGACCGGCCGCAGCCCCACCGACAAGTACCTCGAGGACACACCGGCCATCCACGGCAAGATCGACTGGGGCAAGGTCAACCAGCCGATGACCGCCGACCAGTTCGAACTGGCCGAGGCGATCGCCACCGAGCACCTCAACGCCCAGGATCGGCTGTACTGCTTCGAGGGCTTCGCCGGGGCCGACCCCGAGTATCGCCTGGGCGTCCGCGTGGTGACCGAGCAGGCGTGGCACAACCTCTTCGCAAGCACGCTGTTCATCCGCCAGGGCACCGAGGCCGCCGGCGGCTCGACGGACTGGAACCACGACTGGACGATCCTGAATGCGGGCCGCCGCGGGCTGACCGAGGACGAGGCCCGCCAGTTCGGCGTGCCCGGGCCGATCCTGATCGCCCAGTCGCTCGAGCGCAAGACGGTGGTGATCCTCGGCACCGAGTACGCCGGCGAGATCAAGAAGAGCATCTTCTACGCCATGAACTTCGACATGCCCGAGGTCGGCGTGTTCCCCATGCACTGCTCGGCCAACGTGGCCAAGGACGATCCGAGCAATGTCGCGCTGTTCTTTGGCCTCAGCGGCACGGGCAAGACGACGCTGAGCGCCGACCCCGACCGCGCCCTCATCGGCGACGACGAGCACGGCTGGAGCGACAAGGGCGTGTTCAACTTCGAGGGTGGCTGCTACGCCAAGTGCATCAAGCTCTCGAAGGAGGGCGAGCCGCAGATCTGGGACGCCATCCGCTTCGGCAGCGTGCTCGAGAACACCGTCGTCGACGACGAGACCCGCGAGCCCGACTACGACGATGGCTCGATCACCGAGAACACCCGCGTGACCTACCCGGTGGAGTACATCCCGGGCGCGGTGATCCCATCGACGGGCGCGCACCCCAAGAACGTCATCTTCCTGACGGCCGACGCGTTCGGTGTAATGCCGCCCGTGTCCAAGCTGACGGCCGAGCAGGCGATGTACTACTTCATCAACGGCTACACCAGCAAGCTGGCGGGCACCGAGGCCGGCGTCACGGAGCCCCAGCCCAACTTCAGCGCGTGCTTCGGCGCCCCATTCATGCCGAGGCCGCCCGCCGAGTACGCCGGCATGCTCGCCGAGCGGATCAAGAAGCACGACGCCGACGTCTGGCTGCTCAACACGGGCTGGACGGGCGGCCCCCACGGCACGGGCCACCGCTTCGAGCTGGCGTATACCCGTGCGATGGTGTCGGCCATCCTCTCGGGCGAGCTCGCGAAGGCGGAGTACGCCGAACACCCGATCCTGGGCCTGCGGATGCCTACCGCCGTGGCGGGTGTGCCGTCGGAGGTGCTCGACCCGCGGAACACGTGGAGCGACGGCGCCGCCTACGACGCCAAGGCGAAGGACCTCGCCCAGCGCTTCCGAGCCAACGACGCCAAGTACGACATGGCGGACGCCGTGCGGGCGTCGGGCCCGAACGCGTAGCGCCGTACGCTCCGGTTTTTCAGCCCGCGGTGGTGCTCGCCCCCCGGGAGGCTTCGTAGGCCCGGAGCCCTTCCTCGGTGCTCCGCAGCTGGCGGTTGGTGCCCAGCGACCACTGCGGCATCGGGCGATCGGGGTCGACCTTGGCCTTCACCCAGCCATCGACCACCATCACTTCCATCGCCTGGACGGACTCGTTCATGTATCGCTTGGCGTCGGCGGGCGTGTGGTTGGTGCGCAGGTGGTTCTGCAGGTAGCCGAAGATCTGGTTCGCGTCGTCGCTCTGGCGAAGCATCGACACCAGCACGGCGTACGCCCCGGTCTTGGGCAGCACCTTGCCATTCCGCGTGAAGCAGTCGATGGGCTTGACGCGGCCGCTGTCGTACTCGGCCACCCGCTCCTCGGTGGCGCCCTCGAGATCGAGTACGAGCGTGTTGGCGTCCATGAAGGTAAAGGTCTCACTGGCCAGGTCCAGCTCGGCGTCGCCGAACTTGCCGACGATCTGCCGCGCGGTGCCCAGGTCGAACGACCCGAGGTTGGCCGAGTGCAGTGTCTGGTTGGTGAAGCCGCCCTGCGCGAGCCAGCGCCAGGCGTCCTGGGGCGTAAGCTCCAGGCCGGCCTCCTCGGCGATGGCCTGGCAGTGCTCCTGCAGGTCGGTGAAGTTGCCGTTGGAGGCGTACCAGTACTGCGCGAAGCGGATGTGCTGGGTAATGTTGCGGCGGGTCTTGCGGTCGTAGCTCGAGGCCAGCCACGATTCGTTGTACTCCTCCCGCTCCATCTCGAGGATGGTGTACGCCAGCTCGCGAGCCGACGTGTGCGCCAGCGTCATGCCCGCGGCCAGGATGGGGTCGGCGAAGCCGGCCGCCTCGCCGCAGACGTACCAGTTCTCCCCCACCACGCGGTCGGCGACGTGCGACCAGTCCTTGGTCGAGCGGACCTCGTCGGTCTGCTCGGAGCTAGCCATCAGCTCGGAGATCTCTTGCTGCTCGGCCAGCGCCTTGTGGTAGATCTCCGCGGGCTTGAGCCCCGACTGCTTGTAGTACTCGGCCGGACAGATCAACCCGACGCTGGCGCGCGTGGCCGAGAGCGGGATGAACCAGATCCAGCCGTAGGGCAGGCTGCGGACCTGCACGCGGGTGCCGCCCACGCCAATCTCGACGGCCCACTTGACGTTGTCCCAGTAGCTCCAGAACGCGACGTTGCGGAGGGCCTTGGGCGCCTCGCTCTCGACGCCCATCGCGCGGCGGAGCAGGGCGATGGCGCCGCTCGCATCGACGTAATGGCGGGCCCGCACGGTGCTGCCATCGGACAGATGCATGCCGTCGACGCGATCGCCGGTCTTGAGCACCTCGCGGACGGCGGTCTCCTCGAGCACCGCGGTGCCCATCTCGCGAGCATGGTCGAGCAGGATCTTGTCGTAGATCGAGCGCTCGACCTGGAAGGCGGTGCGGGTCCGCTGGCCCTCGAACCGCGCGGGGCGGGGCTCGTCCTTGAATTCCTCGACGGGGTAGAAGTCGAAGTCCCAGCGTTCCTTGTCGCGGCCCCAGGTGAGGCTGGCGCCGAGCTTCACGGGGAACCCGGCGGCCTCGACCTTGTCCCACACGCCCATCTCGTGCAGCACGACGCCGATGGCCGGCAGCTGGCTCTCGCCGACGTGCTCCCGCGGGAAGGACTCCTTTTCGACGATGAGTACGTCGAGGGCGGGCTTGTACTTCTTGAGCAGGCAGGCGATGGTGCTGCCCGCGGGCCCGCCGCCCACGATCGCCACGTCGCACGCCCGTTCGGTCGTTGCGGTCACCATGCACTCGCTCCTCGGAGTTTGCTCGCCACGCCGTGATCCACCCAACGGGACGCGCGTGCTAGTTGGAGGCCATTGCCTCGTTGCGCTTGCGGAGCGCCTCGTCGCTATCGGTCGCCCAGCGGATCTGCTTGCTGGGCACGTAGTCCCACTGGAGCATCGGCCGCGTCGGATCGACGCTGCCCTTCAGCCAGCCCTCGAGCACGAGCGTCTCGAGCGTCTGGAAGAAGCGGTTGCGGCCCAGGCTGCGGTGCTCCTCGGGCACCTGCTGGTTCACCACCTGCTGGATGCCCGCGAAGATCTGGTTGATGTCATGCACCCGCGTGGCGATCTTCATGATCTCGCCGTGCACGCCGCCGAAGGGCACGAAGTAGTTGCCCCGGCGGAGGCCCTCGACCTTCTCGACGCGGCCCGCGCCGTAGTGCGGCACGCTGGAATTCTCCGCCCCCTCGATGTCGGGCCGCAGCGTGTTGTACTGGTGGAAGGTGTACTTGTGCTGCTCGCCCGCGAAGATCTCCATCACGCGGCGGGCCGCGGTCAGGTCGTAGCTGCCGAAGACGGGCTGCAGCGCGTTGCTGTTGGTGAAGCCACCCTGCGCCAGCCAGGCCCAGGCCTGCTTGGGATCGAGCGACAGGCCGGCTTCGTCGGCGATCTCCGTGCAGTGCTCCTGCAGGTCGGTGAAGTTGCCGTTGGCGGCGTACCAGTACTGCGCGAACTGGATGTGCTGGCGGATGGATCGCCGCGTGCGATCGTTGTAGTTGCGGGCGAGCCATTTCTCGGAGAGCTGGCCCCGCCGCTTCTCGAGCAGCGTGCAGGCCACGTCGCGGCCCGACCCGTGCGCCAGCGTCATGCCGGCGGCCAGGATGGGATCGGCGAAGCCCGCCGCCTCGCCCACGAGCCACCAGTTCTCGCCGACGAGCCGGTCGGCCAGGTGCGACCAGTCCTTGGTGGTCTGCACGGTGCCCGACCGGGTTCCCGGCGCGGTCAGCTCGGAGATCCGCGGCTCCTTGGAGATGGCCTCGAGGTAGAGTTCCTCGGGGCTGAGGCCGCGCTTCTTGTAGTACTCGCTGGGGCACACCAGGCCGCAGCTGGCGCGGGTCTCGCTTAAGGGGATGTACCACAGCCAGCCGTAGCCGATGCTGCGGACCTGCACCCGCGTGGCGTTGCCGATCTCGACGGCCCAGTCGACGCCGTCCCAGTAGTCCCAGATCGCGATGTTGCGCAGGGCCTTGGGGGCGTCGCTCTCCACGCCCATCGCCCGGCGGAGGAGGCCGACGGTACCCGAGGCGTCCACGTAATCCTCGGCCTGTACGCTCGTGCCGTCGCTGAGCTCGAGGTGCTCGATGCGGTCGCCCTCGGACGCGACCTTCGTGACCTTGGTGCCCTGTCGGACCTCGCAGCCGACCTCCTCGGCCCGATCCAGCAGGATCTTGTCGTAGATCGACCGCTCGACCTGGAACGTCGTGGATCGCCGCTGGCCCTCGAGGCTGCCCGGGCGGGGCGCCTCGACGAATTGCTCGAGCGGGTACAGGTCGAAGTCCCACTGCTCGGCGTCCTTGCCCCAGGTGTAGCTGGCGCCGATCTTGATGGGGAAGTTGGCGGCCTCGACCCGCTCCCACACGCCGAGCTCGTCCAGGATGGGGTTGATCGCGGGCAGCTGGCTCTCGCCGACGTGCTCCCGCGGGAAGACCTCCCGCTCGACGATGAGCACCCGCAGATCGGGATTGTGGATCTTCATGAGGCCGCCGACGGTCGAGCCCGCGGGCCCGCCGCCGACGATGGCGATGTCGTACGGAGTATTATCGGACATAGATGAAGCGCTCCCTCTCCAGGTACGGGTGATAGAAGCTACCCGCAAACGCCGTTGCTGGCAATGAGGTTAGGCCTAGTTCCGATCCCTACATCCCCATCCGCCGGCACCGTTGGTACCCTCCCCGATGCGAAGGCCCTTCTTCGGCGGCAACTGGAAGATGAACACCACCCGGGCCGAGGCGGCGGAGCTCGGCCGAGCCGTCGCCCGCGACGCGTTCTCGGGCGTGGACGTGGCCGTGTTCCCGCCGTTCGTCTGGCTCAACGCCGTTGGCGACGCCCTGGCGGGCTCGCCGGTGGCCCTAGGCGCCCAGGACTGCTCGCAGCACCAGAACGGCGCCCATACTGGTGAGGTCTCGGCCTCGATGCTGGCCGAGCTGGGCGTGGCCGCGGTGCTGGTGGGCCACTCCGAGCGGCGGCACGACGTTGGCGAGCCGGACGACCTCGTGCGGGCCAAGCTCGCCGCGGTGCTCGACGCGGGCCTCACGGGCGTGCTGTGCATCGGCGAGACGCTCGAGCAGCGTGAGGCCGGCCAGACCGATGCCGTCAACGAGCGGCAGCTGCGGTCGGCTCTCGACGGGCTGCCCGGGGCGGCGGCCGACCGGCTTGTCATCGCCTACGAACCCGTGTGGGCCATTGGCACGGGACGGACCGCATCGCCTGCGGATGCCCAGGCGGCACACGCGGCGGCGCGGGGCGTGATCGCCGGCGTGCTAGGCGGTGGCGCGGCGGACGCGATGCGGATCATCTACGGCGGCTCGATGAAGGCCGCCAATGCCGCCGCCCTGCTGGCCGAGCCCGACGTCGACGGCGGGCTCGTCGGCGGTGCGTCGCTCGCGGCCGCGGACTTCGCCGAGATCACGCGGTCGGCCGCCACCGCGAACGCCTGAACCACCCTCACGCGGCAGACTTGCCGCGTGGCGGGGCGTCTAGAGTTGCCACTGGCCGAGACGGCCGACGCGGGAGGCACGCATGACGCTGACCCTCGGGCTCAGCCCGATCATCGAGAATCTGCTGACGCTGCTGTTCCTGGCGGTGGCGGTGGTGCTCATCCTGGTGGTACTCATCCAGCGGCCCTCGGGCGGCGGCCTGAGCGGGGCCTTCGGCGCATCGAGCGGATCGGGCCAGACGGCCTTCGGCGCCAAGACCGGCGACGCCCTGACGTACATGACCATCGGCGCCTTCGTGATGTTCGTCGGCCTGGCGATCCTCCTGGTGTTCGTCAGCCGCCCCGACACGCAGCAGGCCACGCAGCCGACCGCCGGCGCCGCCCAGCCGCAGGTGGCCGCCGACGCCGACTCGCCGCCCGCAGATGATGAACCCGCGGAGAGCGCCGCCGGCGATGGAGACGAGGGCACGGGCTCGTCCGGCGGCCCGGACCAATCGCCTCCGGATCCCGAGAGCGAGCAGCCCGCCGAGGTGCCACCCGCCGAGGAACCACCGGGTGAACCCGCGACCGATCCCTCGACGCCCGATCCCGCGCCGCCCGGTCGGTAGCCTCGCATACCGGGGGAAGCGTGATCCGCAGCATGACCGGCTATGGAGAGGCCTCCGCGGAGGTGGACGGCTCGGCCTACTTCGTCGAGGTTCGCTCGGTTAACCACCGCTACCTCAAGACCTCCGTGCGACTGCCCGAGGAGCTCGCGCCGCTCGAGGCCGAACTCGAGGAGGCCATCCGCGGCATGCTGACCCGCGGGTCGGTGACGGTCCGCGGCGTGTGCGTGCTGCGGGGCGATCACGAGGCACACAGCGTCAATGCCGCCGCGTTGCGGAAGTACGCCGAGCAGCTCCGCGAGGTGCCGGGAGCAATGGGCGTCGACGGCGCGACGATCGATCTGGCGTCGCTGATGACGCTGCCCGGCGTGCTCGTGCCGCCGCCCATGACCGAACGCATCGCCGAGGCGCGATCGAGCCTGCTGGGCCTGCTGCCCGAGGCGTGCCGGGCGCTCATCGCGATGCGGGAGCGCGAGGGAGCGGCCCTCGCCGACGAGCTGGCCGACCTGTGCCGGGTCATCACCGAGAGCCTCGCGGTCGTGCGGGAGCGGGCGCCGCTTGCCAGCGCGGAGTACGAGCGTCGGCTGCGGTCGCGGATCGAGGGCATGCTGCCCCAGGCCGACGCGGTAGACGTGGTCCGAGAGGTCGCGGCCTACGCCGAGCGGTGCGACGTCAACGAGGAGGTCTCGCGGCTGGGCGGGCACGTCGAGCAGTTCCTCGATGCGCTGCGGGCCGGCGGCGGCACCGTGGGCCGCAAGCTGGACTTCATCGCCCAGGAGATGCTCCGCGAAGCCAACACCATCGCCAGCAAGAGCCCCGACGCCGAGATCGCGCGTTCGATCATCGAGGCGAAGGCGGCCATCGACCGCATCAAAGAACAGGTCCAGAACGTCGAGTAGGGGCATGAGCCGGATGCGCGAGCAGCACGCCGGCGAAGGCGACGCGGGCCACATCTCGCCCGCGGCGCTCCGGGCCGCAGAGGCCGACGCAGGCTTCGCGCCCGGAGAGATCCACCGCGTCCGCGTCCAGTACGCCATCGGCGCACTGCTGCGGGCCCAGCCGCTGATGGCGGGCTCGCCGCTGGCCCCCAAGATGCTCCTGCGCGGCTCGATCTCCGGCCTCGTGGTGCTCAAGCGGCTGGCTCCGGGCGCGGACGATCCGGGCTTCGTGCACGTCACCCATTCGATCCACCGCCGGCTCGCGGCGCATGGGTTCCCGGTCGCCGAACTGCTGGCCACCAAGAAGGGCGCCACGGCGCTGCGGCTGGGGGGCCGCACCTTCGAGGTGCTGCGCTTCGTGGCGGGCAAACGCTGCGACCGGACCCCCGCGCAGACCCGCGAGGCGGGCGAGGCCCTGGGCCGCTACCACGCGCTGCTGGGCAACGCGCACGACCACCTCCAGGGCATCGGCCGCACCATCGGCGAACCCCGCACCGGCGTCTACCACGACGACATCCGGGTGCGGCAGAGCCTCGCACGGCTGCCCTCGGCGATCGAGGGCGACGACGGCAAGGACCTGGCCGCCCGCGTCGGGGCGCTCTACGAAGCGGCGGCCGCCCGCGCACGCAACACGCTGGCGGGCAGCGATGCCCAGATCGTCCACGGCGATTGGCATCCGGGGAACCTCATCTATCGGGGCGATCGCATCGCCGCGGTGCTCGACCACGAGTCGGCGGGCATCGCCCCGAGCATGCTGGACGTCGCCAACGGTGCGCTGCAGTTCTCGCTGACGGCCGAGGGACCCGATCCGAAGCGGTGGCCGACCGCTCCAGATCAGGGCCTGCTGGGCGCCTTCCTGGAAGGCGTGCGGAGTGGGCGGGCGATCGTGGGCTCCCGGGGGCTCTCGGAAGAGGTCTGGGCGGCCCTGCCCTGGCTGATGGCCGAGGCGCTGATCGCCGAGGCGGCCATCCCGATCGCCGGCACCGGGACCTTCCACGGCCGCGAGCCGGCGACCTTCCTGCGGATGGTGGCCCGCAAGAGCCAGTGGTTCACCGACCACGCAGGCGACGTGCTCGCACTCGGCACCGGCTAGGCCGCACGGCCTCGCCGCCCGCCGCTAGCATGGTCTATGGCAGTTCGCGGCCTCGTGATCGCACTCTCGTGGCTCGCGCTGATCGGCGCGGCCTCCCCCGCAGCCACCGCGCAGCGCGACGAGGACGTCGCGGCACTCCGCGAGGCGATGGCCGAGATGGCCGTCGACAGCTGGCCGGCCCGCGCCGCGGCGGCGCAGCGGCTGGCCGACCTCGTCCGCGAGCTCGAACCCGGGCATGCGCTGGCGACGCTCGAGCGGGCGTACACCGAGGCGCTCGAGTCCGACGTCGATCCGGCGGGCCACGCCGAGGCGACCCGCCGCTTCGAGGACCTGGCCGCCCGCGTCTTCGTGCTCAGCCCCAAGGCGGGCCTGGGCGTGAGCTTCAGCACCAACAGCGGCGAGGGGCTCCGGCTGGGCAACGTGATCCCGGGCTTCGATGCGTACACCAAGCTCCGCGAGAACGATGTCATCACCGCCATCGCCGGCGTGCCCATCCACGGCCGCGACGACGGCGTCACCGTCGCGATCGTGTCGCACATGCCCGGCGAGTCCGCCCAGATCGACCTCAAGCGTGACGGCGAGCCGATGCGGGTTGCGGTCACCTTCGGCGACCGCGCCCGGCTGCAGACGCCGCGGCAGCTCAGCGACGCCCAGCTGCTGCGGGCGTGGGCCCTGCGCCTCGAGCGGCTCCGCGGCGATCACGGCGGGGGCAGCCTGGGCTGGATGGATGCGCGGGCCTCGGTCCGGGCGCCCAACGCCCGCGAGCCCATGCGACGCCGCGTGCACGCGCCGGGCGTCGCCCTGGGCGGCGAGCCGGCGTCGGCCTCGACCCGGCGGCCGGGCGTGACGATCGTCGGCGAGGGCGACGGCGGCGTCGAGAGGCAGCTCCGCGCCGAATTGCTCCGGCTCGATCGCAACCTCGCCACAACGCAGGCCGGCCTCACCCGCGCCCGCTCGCAACGGACGACCCTGCAGGCCGAGATGCGGGCCCTGCCCGACACCGACGCGGGACGGGCGCGGCGGGCCCTGATCACCGAGCAGGTCGCCGAACTGGACGAGCTGCTGCGCAGCCTGCAGCAGGAAGCGCGGACGCTCAACCGCGAGCGAGCCCGGATCCTGCGACGCCTCAACGAATAGCGGGCACGCCTACACGCGCAGGACCGCCGACCCCGCCGAGTAGGCCAGCCGCACGCGGGACGGGGCCGCGCCGTGCTCGTCGAAGAGCACGACCTCGTTGTGCTTGCCCGGCTCCAGCCACGACTCGGGCACACGCAGCCGCCCGTCTGAGAGCGGGGCCTTGTTGCCCGGCGCCTGCACGAAGTAGCGGCCCAGGTGGTTGCCGTTCACATAGGCCTGGCCCTTGGTCATGCCGGTGAGGTCCAGCTCCAGGGGCGCCTGCGTGTCGGCGGCCTGGAAGGACGCCCGCCACCACGTCGGCCAGTTCCGTGCCTTGAGCTGGGCCTTGGCGACGGGCTCGTAGGCCGCCGGCGCGGGCCGCTCCCACTTGGCGAAGGCCCAATCGAGCTTGCCGGTGAGATCGGCGCGGCCCTCGTCGATGCGGACGGCCTTCGCGATGTCGGCCAGCCGCTCGCCGGCGGCCTCGGCGTCTGGCGCACCGGAGAGGCCGTCGTCGTGCATCGCCAGGTGCAGCACGTTGACGCCCCGCTTGAGCTCGTCGGTCTCCAGCCGCAGGCCGCTGAAGCCCGCGTCGTCGAAGCACGCGATGGGCACGTCGTTGAGGATCAGCAGGCCGCGACCCAGCCCCTCCGACACCGACAGGAACAGCGGCGATTTGCGGCGGTGCGTGAACGACCAGACGTAGCGGTGCGGCGAGGTGTGGTCGTTCTGGTGCACGAGCCACATGGGCGTGCGGAAGGCCAGCAGGTCGGTGGGCGGATGGGTCTCGACCTCCGGGCCCTGCAGCTCGACCGGCGCGAGCTCGAAGCCGTCGCCGAACACGCCCTTGCGCTCGCCGAAGAGGATGCCCGACGCAGCGCGGCCGAGGTTCTCGGCCAGCACCACGATGGTCGCCTCGCCCTTGAGCCCGCGGGCCTTGATGGCCGGCTGTGCGCCGGGGCCCGCGCCGAGCACGGCCGATGACTCGCCGCCGACGAAGACCTGCAGGCGGTCGGCGGCCTCGGGGAAGCTCAGCGCGCCCGAGCCCGCGGGGATCTTGCCGCTCAGCCGGTACCAGCCGTAGCCCGAGGCGGCGCCCAGCGTCGCCAGGTCGGCGGGCCCGTCGATGCTCGCGTACTTGGCGCTCTCGCCCTCGGCGTAGTCCTGGGTCGAGCACTCCGACCACTCGAGGGCCACTCGCTTGGGGGTCTTGGGCGGCGCATCGACCGGGTGGGTCCGCAGCGTGCCGTCCGAATCAACGACCTGGCAGGTCTTGCTGTCGGGCAGCGCTATGGGCGAGCCGTCGGCCCGCACGCCCGCGACGCCGGCGTAGACCATGCCGTCGGCCACGAAGCACTCGTCGACCTGGGCCTCGGAGCACACGACCACGAGCATGCCCTCGTGCTCGACGGCCTGGGGCGACTTGCCACGGGGCACGGTCACGCTCAGCGGCGAGCCATTGATGCACACGATGCCCTCGGTGGCCGCCGGCCCGAAGCACACGAGCGTCGTGCCCGAGATGGTCAGCACGTTGAGATTGGTGTAGTCCAGGGTGTGCTTGCTGGTCAGGTTGACGCCGTGCAGCAGCCACGCGACGCCCTGCTCGCCGATCGTGAGCGGCACGGGCGTGCCGTCGGCCAGCAGCAGCGTGCGGGAGGTCTTGCCGCGGTTGGCGCTGCCCAGCTCGAACACGCAGGCGACGCCGCCGAAGCTCCCCCCGAGCTGCACGATCGAGAGGTAGCCCTTGCCCTCGCGGGGGGCATCACCCGGATGGACGACGATGGGCCTCGACTCGGGGTGCAGGTGCGCCAGCGTGCGGCCGAACGCCGACGCAAACATGCATGCGCGGCGGGCCATCTTGAGGGCATCGGTCGACTGGCCCGAGGCGTCGACGAGGCCGCCGCGGTCGGTCGCCGCGAATGCCTCCGCGTATCCGCCCAGCTTGCCGCCGCTAAAGCCCAGGTTGGTGCCCGGCGCGAAGCGGCTGAGCGTGAACTGGCCGGCGCCCGAGATGATCTCCACCAGCAGCCGCAGCAGGTCGCGGCCGTCCTGCGGCTCGGGCTTGCCGCCCCAGGTCGGCGGCTCGCTGGTCGCCAGGTCGAGCACGAGCCTGGGGTGGTCCGGGCGGACCTCCGACAGCTGGCGGAGGGTGGCCAGCAGGTCCTCGTTGCCCACCCAGCAGTCGACCTCGCCCTCCACGCTCGCCCACAGGTTGTTGGCGTTGATGACCGGTACGCTGAGGCCCGCCTCGCGGATGTAGCGATAGAGTTCGCCGAGGTAGGACTGCGCGAGGTCCTGCGCGCCGCAGGTCCACAGATGCTCGTTCTGGATGAGCAGGATCGGGCCGCCCTTGCCCGCCGCGTTGATCTGCAGGTCCCGCACCTGGTCGGCCACTGCCGTGATGTATCGCGAGCACGCCTCGAGGAACGCCCCGCTGTTGGACCGCAATTCGTGGGCGGGCAGCTGCGTCAGCCAGGTCGGCAGGCCGCCGAAGTCGTGGTCTTGGCCCTGCGCCGGACCGAGCCTGAGGATGACGTACAGGCCCGCGTCGTGGGCCATCTCGACGAAGGCCCGCAGGTCGGCGTCGTCGGCAAAATCGAACTGGCCGGCCAGGGGCTCGTGGCGGGCCCACAGCACGGGCACCTGCACCGTGTTGAGGCCCGCGAGCTTGGCGGCGTGCAGCCGGTCGGCCCATTCCGCCCGGGGCAGGTGGGCGTAGGAGATCGTGCCACCGACGATCCAGATGCGGCGGCCATCGAGCATGAAGCTGCGGCTATCGAACGTCACGGTGGGCATGGAGCGGCGCTCCCGTTGGGTGTCGTGAGTTTGGTGCTGGGGAGCCGCGATACCAATCGAATACCAAACGATCGTCGCCGACTCGGATGAGCCCCGATGATAGACGCCGAATCCTGTCGCGACAACCTTGCGGCGATCCTGCAACACGCTCGCAACGCTGCGCGATGGTCGCAACGGATGCAACCTCGGGCGGCGCGCGACGTACCATCGCCGCCCATGTCTTGCCCGCTCCTCCTCGATGCCCGGGCCCGCGGCCGACGCCTCGCGCTCCTGGTGACCCCGGTCGCTGCGCTGGCCTGGCTGCCCGCGTGTGGCGGACTGGGCGGCTACGACCGCCGCGTCGAGGATCGCATCAATCGACGCATCGATGCGCTCACGCTCGATCAATCGATGCTGCTCGGCACCGATGCGGCGCCCGCCGAGCGCCGCTACCGGACCGAGGGCGTCTCGAAGCTGGACCGCGATCTCCAGCTGGACAAGTCGCCCCCGACGAACAACCCCGACGCCGAGCAGCTCCGCTACGTGCAGGCCGAGGCCGCTCGCCTCGAGGCCGCATCGGTCGAGGGCCGCCTGCAGCAGTTCTTCGGCGAGGCCCTGGGCATCGACACCGGCCTGGTGGGCTACGGCTACGACGAGGGCGTGGAGGGAGAAGAACGCCCGGACCTCGACATCCCGAGCGACGTGATGCGGCTGGACCTGCCGACGGCGCTCCGGCAGGCGCAGATCACGGGTCGCGACTTCCTGTTCGCCCAGGAGGACTACCTGCTCGCGGCGATCGCGCTGCTGTCCGAGCGGCACCTGTGGTCGCCCCGCTTCTTCAATGACACGATGGCGACCTTCAGCGGCGGGGCCGACGACGGCCAGCTGGATGGCGTCATCGACCTCATGAACGAGCTCCGCGTGACGCAGCTGCTGCCCAACGGTGGCGACATCGCCGCGAGCTGGATCGTGAGCGCCACCGAGCAGCTCCGCAACGAGGTGAGCGGGCAGTACGTGCAGTCCTCGGAGCTGGTGCTGGATGCGAACATCCCGCTGTTCCGCGGCGCCGGCTCCGTCGCCCGCGAGGACCTCATCCAGGCCGAACGCGACCTGGTCTACGCCGCCCGGGACTTCGAACGCTTCCGGCGGGAGTTCCTCGTCACCGTTGCGTCGACCTACTTCTCGCTGCTGCAGGACGCGTCGGCAATCCGCAACCTCTCCGAGCAGCTGCGGAACCTGCGTCGGACGCTCGAGCGGCAGCAGGCGCGGCAGGAGGCCGGCGAGATCGCGCTCTTCGAGCTGAACATCACGCGAAGCAGCGTGCTGGCGGCCAACAATTCGCTGCAGGGCACGCTCGAGTCGTTCATCCTGTCGCTGGACAGCTTCAAGATCCTGCTCGGGCTCGATCCCCGCACGCCGGTGGTGCTAGCGCCGCTTGAGCTGGAGCTCAACGACCCGGTCGCAACGCCGACCGAGGCCGCCGCCGCCGCGCTGCTGTACCGCCTCGACCTGCAGACCGAGCGGGACGAGGTGCTCGATGCCCGCCGCGCGGTGTACAACGCTCGCAACGAGGTGCTGCCGGACTTCGATTTCTTCGGACAGGCCAGCCTCCCGACCGACCCCGACGTCCGCGAGGGCGGGCTCGCGTTCGACCCCGACGACTTCGGCTACTCCGCGGGCTTTCGATTCAGCCTGCCGCTGGATCGCCGCATCGAGCGGCTCGCCGTGCGTTCGAGCCAGATCGCCCTGGAGCGGGAGATCCGCGACTTCGAGGAATTCCGCGACAGCATCGTCGTGGCGTCCCGGTCGGCCCTGCGGAGCATCGAGGTCGCCCGCTTCCAGCTCATCCTGGCCGAGCGGCAGGTCGAGATCAACGAGCTGCGCTTCGAGGAGCAACTCATCAAGGAGGACGAGGTCACGCCCCAGGAGCTGGTCGACACCCAGGCCGAGCTGCTAGATGCCCGCAACGCACGCACGGCCGCCGAGGCCGACCTCCGCAACGCCATCTTGGCCTACCTGCTGACGACCGGGCAGCTCCGCGTCGGCCGGGATGGGAACCTCCTCCCGCTGCCGGGAATGGACCTGACCCCGCCGCAGGGGGTCGCGCCCTAGCCCCGCCCGGTATATCCTGCTCGGGCGGCTCCGAGGGCCGCCAACTTCGAAGGCAACACGGAGCGGCGGGCGTGATCTCAGCGAGCGAAACGAGCAACGGAACCAGCCGCGACAATGCCCGCGGCGGCGGCCATGGACGGGGCCTGGATCGCGACGGAGTAGTGGTCGTCGGCGGCGGATTGGCCGGGCTTGCGGCGGCGGTCGAGATCGCCCGCACCGGCGTCCGCGTCGTCGTCGTCGATCCCAACCCCCACGTCGGCGGCAAGATGAACGTGCTCGAGGCCGACGGCTTCAAGTTCGATATGGGCCCCACGATCATCACGCTGCCCCAGGTGCTCAAGGGCATCATCGAGCGGACCGGGCGCGATCCGGCCGACTACATCGACCTGATCGACCTCGACCCGCAGTGGCGGTGCTTCTTCGACGACGGCGTCACGATCAACCTGCGGCGCGACCCGAGGGTGTTCGCGCGCGAGCTGGACGCACAGTTCCCCGACGTCCGACCGGGCGATGGATTCCTGCGATTCTACGAGTTCAGCCGCAAGATGTACCGCCTGAGCGAGAAGGTCTTCTTCTACAAGGACCTCGGCGGCATCGGCGACCTGCTCCGCAAGCCCCCCACCGACCCCGGCGTGGGCATGGACGCGCTGGGCATGCGGCTGCACTCCACCGTCGGCGCAACGATCGAGAAGATGATCCCCGAGCCGCACGTGCGGCAGGTGTGCGAGCACTTCCTGCAGTACGTCGGATCGAGCCCGTTCCTAGCGCCCGCGGTGCTGAGCCTCATCGCCTCGGCCCAGCTCGACCACGGCTGCTGGTACCCCATGGGCGGCACGCGGCAGGTCGCCCGCTCGCTGGAGCGGATTGCGGAGGAGCTGGGCGTCGAGCGCGTCGCGGGCCGCCGCGTGAGCGAGATCCTGGTCGAGGGCGACCGTACCGTCGGCGTACGGCTCGACGACGGCCGCGAGATCGCCGCCGACGCGGTGGTCTCCAACTGCGACGTGCAGCGGACGAACCGCGACCTGCTGAAGGGCGTGCCCGGCGCGTCGGGCGAACTCGGACGCGTGGGCGGCTCGTACCAGCCGGCGTGCAGCGGACTGGTGCTGTACCTCGGGCTGCGTCGGCAGTACGAGCACCTGGCCCACCACAACTTCTTGTTCTCCCGCGATAGCCGCAACGAATTCGCGGACATCTACGAGCGGGGCGTGCCGGCCCGGGACCCGACGCTGTACATCGCCGCGCCCTCTCGGACCGACGCCGACCAGGCCCCCGAGGGCGGCGAGGCCCTCTACATCCTCATCCATACGGCCGCCCTCCGCGACGAACATCGCTGGCTGGAGCGGGACGGCTCGCCGGGCCCGACGCTCACCGAGTACCGCCCCGTCGTGCTCGACAAGCTCAAGCAGCATGGCATGGAGGACATCGAGGAGCACATCGCCGTCGAGCGGTACCTCACGCCGCCGCAGATCGACCGCATGTACAACGCCGAGGGCGGCGCGATCTACGGGCTGGCGTCGCATGGCCGGCTGAAGGGGGGCTTCAAGCCCCGCAACCGCTCCCGCGTGGCGAAGGGGCTGTATCTCGCCGGCGGCAGCGTCAACCCCGGGCCCGGCGTTCCCATGGTGCTGATGAGCGGCGTCACCGCGGCGTGGGCGGCGCTCGAGGATGCGGGCATCGATCACGCCGCGAAGGAGAAGACGGCCCGCGCCGCCGAGCCGGCGGCCTAGCCCACCCGTGAACGTCCCGCCCACAATCGTCCCCCACCAGCGGCGCGAGTGGATGTGCCGGCTGTTCCGCTGGTACACGCGGAGGCTCATCCGCAAGTCCTTCAACGCGATGCGGATCGACCGCGCCGGCGCCGACGTGCTGCGCAACCTCGATACCCACGACGGCCCCACGATGGTGCTGCTCACCCACTCCAGCTGGTGGGACCCGATCATCTCCGTCGTGCTCGTCGATCGCTTCGCCCCGCGGCGGCAGGTCATCGCGCCGATGGACCGCGCCATGCTCGAACGCTTCGAGTTCATGCGGCGGCTGGGGCTCTTTGGCGTGGATCCCGACGACCCGGCGGCCTTCCGCGACATGGTCCGCTATGCCGCCGACGAGTGCGCACAGCTGCCCAACCCGTCGTTCTGGCTCACGCCGCAGGGCGGCTTCACCGATGTTCGCGAGCCGATCGAGCTGCGGCCGGGGGCGGCGGCGATCGCCGCGCGGCTCGGGCGAGAGGGCATGCCGCCGCGGGTGGCCTGCGTCGCGATCGAGCTGGTGTTCTGGGGGGAACGAACGCCCGAGTTGCTCACGCTCGCGAGGCCGTGCCCCGCACCGATGCGGCCGTCTACCGGCGAGTGGCAACGGGCCATGACCGATGCGCTGCGCGCGGCCGCCGGCGATCTGGCCGAACGCTCCATCGCCCGCGATGCGTCGGCCTTCGAGACTATCGTCGGCCGCGGCGACGCGGGCATGCACCCCGTGTACGACCTCTACCTCCGCGCCATCGGCAAGGAGGCCCGCGTCCGGGACCGCCGCGACGCCGCCGAGGTGGCACCATGATCCTCGTGGTAGCCATGGGCCTCGCGGTGCTGCTGAGCGTGGGCGCGCTAGCGCTGACGTTGGCCAACCTGCGGCTGTATTGCCCCTCGCCGGCGGACGCGACGTCCCCCGAATCCGACAGCGACGCTCCCTTGGTGAGCGTGTGCGTGCCCGCCCGGAACGAGGAGGCCAACATCGAGGCCTGCGTCCGCTCGCTGCTGGCGGGCGACGTCGAGCGGATCGAGGTGCTGGTCTACGACGACCAGAGCGACGACGACACGCCGCGCATCCTGGAACGGCTGGCCGCCGAGGATCACCGCGTGCGGCCGCTGGCGGCCGTGCCGCTCCCCGAGGGCTGGAACGGCAAGCAGCACGCGTGCTGGCGGTGTGCCGCCGAGGCGCGCGGCTCGATGCTGCTGTTCACCGATGCCGACGTCCGCTTCGAGCCGGATTGCATCCGCCGCGCGCTGGCCGCGTGGCGAGCGCTCGACGACGCGAAGGGCCCCGGCGGCCGCGAGCCCGAGGCGCCGCTCGGGCTGGTGTCGACCTTCCCCCGGCAGATCACCGCGAGCCTGGGAGAAGCGCTGCTCGTGCCCATGATCTTCTTCGTGCTGTTTGCCTACCTCCCGATGTTCCGCATGCGGGGCACGACCGACCCCGCGGCGTCGGCGGCGTGCGGCCAGTTCCTGCTGGTCTCGCGGGGCTGCTACGACGCCCTCGGCGGGCACACGGCCTTCAAGGACACCATGCACGACGGCGTCATGATGCCCCGGGCGGCGCGACGCGCTGGCTACCGAACGGATCTCTTCGACGGCACGGACCTGGCCAGCGTCCGCATGTACGCGGGCTGGACGGCCACCTGGCGCGGATTCGCCAAGAACGCCTTCGAGGGGCTCGGCTCGCTCGGCCTGCTTGTCGCGCTCACCGTCATGCACCTCCTGGGCCATGCGCTGCCATGGCTCGTCGGGCTGGCGGGCGTGATCCGGGGCCAGTGGGCCGATCCATCCCCGGGCCTCGTGCTCGCCGGCGTGGCGATCGCGTTGCAGGTGCTCCAGCGGCTGCTGCTCGCCGCCCGCTTCCGCCTGCCGCTGGCGACGGCGGTGCTCCATCCACTCGGCGTGCTGGCGATGACCGCCGTCCAGTGGGACAGCTTGCGGCGGCACGCCACGGGCACGCGATCCTGGCGGGGGCGGGTCGCCGGCGCCTGAGTCGCAGCCGGGAGCGCCACGCCGCTTCCCGGGATTGCTGCGGAAGGCCCGGGAACCGTGCCGATGGATCCTGGAGGCCCCGCATGACCCCTGGAATGCGATCTGGGGTGATTGGAGAAGCCGGTAGAATAGCGACGCATGCACCCGAACCCCTTGCCGAGACGGAATCGCCCGGCGTCCCTCGCGGAGGCCTTTCGCAGGACGCACGAGCGGTGGCTCAACCGGGCCATCCGCCGGCGGCGGCCCTATCCGGTCATCCCGGCCATCCGGGTGGACGCGGGTGGATTTGAGCGGCTCACCGGCACACCGCTGGGCCGGGCCTGGGCCGACCAGTGGTGGCACGATACCTTCCGCGCGATGGACCGCGACGCGGATCCGGCCGATCGGTGAGTGCACGCACACGGAGGCGACATGGCGGAGACCCAATCGGCGCGGCTCAGCCCGAGGTACTGGATCAAACAGACGCTCATCGGCCTGGTGGCCCTGGGCATCGGGCTCTGGGGCCTGCTGGACCTGTTCTGGATCTACCCCGAGCGGGCCCGCGGCTTCGCCCAGTACATGGAATGGCGGTACCTCGACTTCCTGAACGATCCGGGATCGGGTGCCGGCGTGAACCTCGGCATCGCCAGCGTGCCCGACCCGCAGCAGACGCTCGATGAGCTGGGCCAGCCGGGCTACAACCGCAACCCCGAGGACCTGGGCGACCACCGCGGCAACTGGCTGGACGCCGTGAGCATCGCCTACACGCTCGACGCCGCGTACACGACCTACCCGCGCGAGAACCCCGACGAGGGCGAGATCGGCTCGCCCTACGACCGCTACGACGAACTCGCCGCGGAATGGCAGGGCGTCGACCGCAGCCGCGCACCAAAGCGCAAGAGCGAATTCGACTTCGCGGTTCAGTGGCCGATCTTCCTGATCGGCGTCGGCGGCGCGGCGGTGTGCTTCTTCGGGCTTGCGCGGGCCGTCGGCACCCGCTACGCGTGGGACGCCGACGCCAAGAAGCTGACCCTCCCCGGCGGCATCGATGTCGCACCCGAGCACATCGAGGAGTTCGACAAGCGCAAGTGGCACCGCTTCTACGTCGAGCTGCAGCTCACCAAGGACCACCCGAGCCACGCCGGCCAGTCGGTCAAGGTCGACCTGTACAAGCACGAGCCGGTGGAGCAGTGGATCCTGGAGCTCGAGCGAATCCGCTTCCCCGATCGCGGCCAGGACGACGACGCACCGCCCGCGGACGACTCGGAGAATCCCGGCGACGAAAAGGACCCGACACCAGCACCCGAGAGTTCCCAGCAAGGTTGAGGCGAGCACCCCCCAACCCGGCCCCGCACCCGCTGGCCGATCCGGAGCCACCGCATCTCGATCGCGGCCGCCATCCTGCTGACCATCCTGGCGATCTGCGCCCCGCTGCTCGTGCTGATCGGGCTCCCCGGCCTGTGGCTGCTGACGCTGTCGGCGTTGCTCGTGAACGTCGTGGGCTCTTGGCTTGGCGCGTGGCCGCTGGGGGCGCCGCTGGTGGGCTGGTACGCCTTCGCGTTCATCCTGCTGAGCACGCTGGCGTCGGACGTGATGGACTGGATCGCCGGCGTGCTGGGGGCCAAGCGGGCGGGCGGCACGCGGCGAGCCATGGCCGGAGCCTTCGCGGGCGGGCTGGTCGGCGCAATCACCGGCAGCCTGGTCGTCCCGATCGTCGGCACGCTCATCGGCGGTGCGCTCGGCGCGGGCCTGGCCGCCACGCTGCTGCAGCGGACCAACGCCGAGCAGACCTGGCGCTCGTCGGCCAAGGTTGGCGCGGGTGCCAGCGCGGGATGGGTCGTCGCGGTGGTCTTCAAGCTCGTGCTGTGCACGCTGTCGGCGGTCCTGCTCGTCGTCGCCAGCTGGTCGGCTTGGTAGGCCTGGTGAGCCCGACCCGCGTAGACCGCGAACTCGAACCCTGCACCTTCGCGAAAGAGAGAGCACGCGGGATCAACCCGCGGGATTGGAGCGAGGCATGCCACCCACACGCCTGGAGCACGCGATGACGCCCGACGACACCGCCGTCGGCGTCAAGCAGTTCGTGCTGGACACCAACGTGCTGCTGCACAACCCCAACGCACTCTTCGTGTTCCAGGAGAACGACGTCGTCATCCCCTTCGCGGTGATCGAGGAGCTCGACAAGCTCAAGCGGCAAGAAGACGACATCGGCCGCAACGCCCGCGAGGTCATCCGCCGGCTCGATCGCCTGCGGGCGCTGGGCACCCTGACCGAGGGCGTCCGCTGGGGCGATGCAACGCCGCAGGCGGGCGCGGCCGCCTCCACGGCCGGCAACGGCGTCACGGGCTGCATCCGCATCGCCATCACCGACGGCTCGCGGCCCTACGCGCTACGCGAGGACACCAAGGACAACCGCATCATCGCCGTCGCCTGGGATATCCACGACCGCGGCGACCGTGTCGTGTTCGTCTCCAAGGACCTCAACGCCCGCATCAAGAGCGATGCGCTGGGCATCCAGACCGAGGACTTCCAGAACCAGAAGGTGGACGCCGACCGTCTGTACACGGGCTTCGAGTCGGTGGACGTCGCGGGCGACCTCATCGATGCGCTCTACGACGAGCGGATGCTCGACCTCGAGCCCGTACTGGCCGCGATGTCGGAGCAGGCCGACACGGGCGACCCCACGCAGATGCGAACGGCGCCCGAGATCCGGCCCAACCAGTTCGTGCTGCTCCGCAACGAGCAGGACGAGAACCACACGGGCCTCGCTCGGCGGCTGGCCGACACGCAGCACTGCATCCCCATCTCGCCGCCCCGCAAGCCCATCTTCGGGCTGATGGCCCGCAACGTGCAGCAGACGATGGCCCTGGACCTGCTGATGGACGACGAGATCCAGATGATCACGCTGCTAGGCAGCGCCGGCACCGGCAAGACGCTGCTCGCGCTCGCGGCGGGCATGGCCAAGATCTTCCAGGAGGGCCGCTACGACAAGCTGCTGGTCGCCCGCCCGATCATGCCCATGGGCCGCGACATCGGCTACCTGCCGGGCGACAAGGACGAGAAGCTCTTCGCCTGGATGCAGCCGATCTTCGACAACCTCGAGTACCTGCTGAGCACCCGCGGGGCGCACGGCCAGCAGGCCGACAGCCAGACCAACGAGCAACGGATCGACAAGATGATCGCCGACGGCAAGCTGGTGCTCGAGCCGCTGACCTACATCCGAGGCCGCTCGATCCCCCACCAGTTCATGATCGTCGACGAGGCCCAGAACCTCACGCCGCACGAGGTCAAGACCATCGCCAGCCGCGTGGGCGAGGGCACCAAGCTCGTGCTCACCGGCGACATCGGCCAGATCGACAACCCGTACCTCGATAGCTCGTCCAACGGCCTCTCGTACGCCGTCGAGAAGATGAAGGGCCTCGGCGTCGTCGGCCACGTCACGCTGCAGCGCAGCGAGCGCTCGACGCTGGCGAGCCTCGCGGCCGAGCGGCTGTAGCGTTCCACCCGGGCTACTCGGGCGGCAGCGGTCCGCGTTCGACCGACAGCGCACCGCCCGCGCCCACGGTCAGGGTCAGCACGCCGGTGGCCGGCCCGTCGAGCGGCGAGTCAAGCTGCACCGGTGCGCCCGACGCGGCGTCCACGAACTGGACCATCTCGATCTCGATCGGGCCCGGTCCGTCGTAGACCCGCCAGGTGTCGCCGTCGTCGAGCAGCGGCGGCGCGACGGCCACGGTGCCGCCATCGGGCACGCGCAGGGTCATGCCGGGATCGATCAGTGACGCCCCGGTCGCGTTGACGAGCACGACCCGCGCCGGGCCCGGGGCTGTCGGCGTGAGCTTGGTGTAGAAGATCGCGGTGGCGACGCCAGCAATGGCGAGCGCCGCGATGACCCCCAGCACGACGCGGAGCACGCCTCCACGGGCGTTCGGTATGGCGGCCGCGGCGGGATCCATCGCTCAGCCCAGCTCCAGCAACTGCTCCTGGCGGGTCACCTCGCGCTCCATGTGCCCCCGCCACTCGCGGCTGGTCTCGAGCTCCAGCCCGCGGCGGATGGCCTCGAGGGTGGCGTGGTCGGCGTAGAGGCTCCGCCGGCACGAGGCCATCAGCCCCCGCATCGCCAGCAGATCGTTCGGATTGACCAGCAGCGCATCCTGGTAGGCCTCGATGGCGCGGTCGTGCCGCCGCATGCTCGCGTAGGCCACGCCCAGGTGGTAGGCGGCCCGGGAGTCGGCCGGCGTCAGGATCTGCGCCGTGCGGAACGACTGGATGGCCGACGGGTAGGCCTGGTTGTCGAGGTAGAAGACGCCCAGATTGAAGTGGGCCGACGCGAAGCCCGGATCGAGCGAAATCGCCCTGCGGAACAGCTCGGCGGCCTCCCGGCTGCGTTTCTCGTAGTCGCGGTCCTCGTCGTGGTACAGCTCGTAGCCGCGATTGACCAGCTCGATCGCCTGTCGCTGCTGGGCGGTGGTATCCGGGATGCCCAGATCGAATTCGGCGGCCGAGCGGCGTCCATCGGACGCGCAGCCCGCGAGCAGCAACGCCCCGGCGAGCACGGCGAGACACAGGGACACGGGGCGAACGCTCATCGGGGGAACTCCGGCTTCACGAATGTCACGTCCAGCTCCCAGTCCCGCGGACGGGGCGTCAACTCGAGGCGGGATATCTCGACGATGCCCGGGACGCGCTCGGGAACCTCCGAGACCCACGCCAGCAGCGCGCCGAGGTCCCGCGAACGGATGTTCTCGTAGCGATAGGTCTGCAGCACCAGGTCGGTCCGCTGGTCGTCGGTCGAGATCTGGCTCCTGAGCTGGGGCGCGGGCGTCAGCCCGACGCTCTGCGCCACCAGGTCGGCCTCCTGGGCGAATTGTTCGAAGGGCGCGTAGTCGCCGCCGCCGGCGACGCCGTCGCGGAGCGCACGCTCCAGAGCGGCCTTCTGGAAGGCGACGTTCCGCGTGGTGGCCGCCTCGTTCCGCCGATTGGTCGCCGCGGACGAGAGCGACGACCACCCGACGGCCATGTAGACGACGCCCACGAGCAGCACGAGCAATCCGGCAACGATCAGGCCCTTGGGCTTGCTCCGCTGTTCGTTGGCGGCCGCGCGGGCGCTCAACTCGGTGCGATCGACGGGCGGCGGACCGTCGGCCTCGGGATGGGGTGCGAGGCCGCTCATGGCTGTCCCCCGGTGGATCGACGCTGGACCCAAAGGCCGGCGAGCGAGACCTCGTAGCGGTCCCCACGCTGGTCGGATCGGAGCGTCCAATCCACGTTGGCGTCCTCGCCGGTGAGCCCGAGGTCCTCCATGAGCACATTGATGCGGCCGGCCACGGTCGGATCCTCGGTCGTCAGCTTGACCGTGAGCGCCACGTCGGCGATCAACAGGTCCTGGAGCTCGACCTCGTCACCCAGTTCGCCGAGCATGAAGGTCAGCGTCTCGAGTTCCTGGAGGACGGGCTTGGGCGGCGCGCGATCGACGCTGCGGGCCCGCGTCGCGTTGCTCACCAGCGTGTTGAGCTGCAGCAGCGGCGCTACGCTGGCCGTGATGGTGCCCTCGGGTTCCTCGAGCATCTGCTCGATCTCGGCGGCGTCGGCCAGCCAGGCCTCGCGGAGCCTCTGGCCGTCGGCCTCCATGGCGCCGACCTTGGCCTGCCAGCGGAATCCCAGGGCCCCGAGCGCGACCCCGAGTGCCATGAGCGCCACGCCCGCGAGGGTGTACACGCGGCGGGTCGAGCGCCCGGGCCGCGTCGCGAGCGAGGCCATGCCGTGCCCGGCCGCGAGGTCGCCGTCGCCGGCATCGATCGCTCGCAGCACGCGGAGGATGGGATCGTCGTCGATCTCGACGTCGGCGACGGCATCGGGCCAGGCATCGGCCAGCGCGTTTGCCAGCCCGGGCGCGGTGAGCGCCGCGTCGTCGCCGACGGCGTCGGGCCCCGCCATCGGGCACAGGAAGAGCGCAAGGCGGCCGGGCGAGACTCCCAGCTGCGCGCTCCAGGCGACCCAGTCGTTGGCGACGCGGGCGACGTCGGCCGGCGTCACGATCGGGCCGTCGTCGTGCGGCACGAGGCGGACCGAGCCCGCCGCCAGCAGCGTCCGCTCTCGCGACCAGCACCACAGCAACCGGCCGTCGGGCGTCACCAGCACGCCGCCGCACACGACGGGGCTCTCGGCGACGACTCGATCGGGCCGTGCACCGCCCGCGGGCTCGCAGGCGAGCGCCAGGGCGTGCCAGAGCGAGAGCACGGCATCGAAGTCGACGCGTCGGCGGTCCAGCCCATCCAGCACAAGACGGACGATGGCATCGGGCGCGACCACGACGCCGACGCGGGCGCCGTGCTCGTCCCGGGCGGCCGGCGCCAGCGGCTCGATCGAGGCGTCCATGGGCTCGGCGATGCCGCCCAGGCCCTCGGGCGCTGCCTGCT
Organism: Planctomycetota bacterium; assembly: GCA_039819165.1. Lineage (NCBI taxonomy): Bacteria > Pseudomonadati > Planctomycetota > Planctomycetota bacterium. The sequence continues at coordinate 411,700 of JBCBSM010000001.1, read as the reverse complement.
CGTCGTCGAAGCCCTCGTCGAATTCGAGGTCGTCCGAGTCGGATTCGCTGCTGCGGAGGTAGGCGGCCCTCACCGCGGCGGGCTCGGCCGATCCCGCGTAGATCCAGCCGCACTGGGCGCCCGCGGCATCCATCGCGATCGCCGACAGGCGGACTCCGTCGGCGGCGAGTCGCTCGGCGATCCACTCGGCGGCGGCATCGGCGTCGCCGAGTGGATCCGAGGCGTCGGCCACGCCGGCGGCGGGATTATCCCATCGCGCCTCGGCGTGCGGGCTCACGAGCCGCACCGCCTGGACGCGGTCACCCCGCGCGTCGCGCTCGATGAAGCAGACGCGGTCGGTCAATTGTTCCCCCCGCCGCCCACATTGCCGCCATTACCGCCGCCGTTGCCACCGCCGGTGCGCGCCCGCGGCTGTCCCTGCTCTTGCTCCTGCTGTCGTCGGTCGCGGCCGCCCTGGCCCTGGCCCCCCTGGCCCTGCCGGCCGCCGCTCGAGGCGGTGCCCGGCTGCCGGCGCGAGAAGCGTGTGGTCGTGGGCGAGACCGTGCGGTCCTCGCCCACGCCGCTGACGGTCGTGCGGGCGCGCTGGCCGGGCTGGGCAACGCCCTGGGTGCCCACGTCGCCGCCCCCGCCGAAGCCGATGTCGCTCACGAGCAGCATGGGCGGATCCAGCGTGAGGTCCTTGGTAACGCGGCCCTTGCGGATGCGGGCCGACCTGGACTGGACGTCGAGGGCCTGCCACCCCCCCGCCCGCTCGCCCTTGCGGAGCACCAGCTGCGTGGCGCCCTCGCGGATGACGGCCGACAGGTTCTCGCCGGCGCCGATGGTCGCGACGAGCTTGACGTCCTGGGGTGGGGGCGGAGCCTGGTCGCCCTCGTCGCCGCCCTGCTCGCTCTGGGTGGGCTCGGGCTCCATCTCGTGCACGCGGGCGAGGCTGACCTCCATGGCGTCGGGCGAGACCCGCCAGACGTCGACCGCGCCGGCGGAGGCCGCCTCCACCTCGGGCACCACGGGCGGCTGCACCTCGTAGGGGGTGACCGACTTGTCGGCGAACACGGCCCCCACGGCGATGAGGGCGCACACGCCCGCCACGCCCGCGGCCGAGGCCTGCATGATCCGCCGCTGCCTGAGGTGTCCGGCCCTGTCCGAGCGGTCTGCCATGGCGGTCTCTCCCGGCGATGGGGGGTGCGTCAACGCGGCACCCCGAAGCTTAGCGTGGGACGCGTCCGTCCTCGATGCTCGGCACGCGGCGCCACCGCTGGAACGGGCCGAGGGGTGCGAACTGTCCGCTATCGGTCCGGCGGCGGATCTCCCGCCCGTCGACCTCGACGAGCGCCTCGTAGCGGTCGCGGGGATCGCCGTCCTGGTCGTACACCGTGATGCGCAGGCTCCACAGATCCGCCTCGGCGGTGAACACCGCCGTGAGCAGGGTGCGCTCCTGGCCGGTCTCCGAGTAATCGGAGATCAGCCGCCGCATCCAGTGGCTGCCGCCGGCCGCGTCGGGTTCCTCGCGAGCGAGCACGAGATCGCGGGCCAGATCGGCGGCTCGGCCCGGGCTGAGTGCCGCGGACGCCGCCGCCGCGATCAGCGGCTCGGGCGCGGTACGGGCACTGATCTGCAGCGGCCCGATGTCGCGGGTCCAGCGTTCGAAGGTGTCTCCGCCGCCGGCGGCTTCCTCGACCGCCTCGAGCACCGTGACGGCCTCGTCGAGCTGCGACTCACGGATGCCGTCGAAGTTCGCGAGTGCCGAGCCCTGGGCGTCGAAGACCTCGACGCGGACCGACCGCCCGTCGTCGAACTGGATGTCCAGCGCATGCCCGCCCTGGCTCGAGATCTCGCCCAGCCGGCGGCCGGCGCTGGGCAGCCACGCGCCGATGACCTCCCGCAGCCCGCGCTCGAGGTGGCGGTCCTTGGTCCACTGCACCTGCCGCACGAGCGTCAGGTTCTGCTGGCCTTGCCGCTGCATCATCACCGCCATGGCGATCGTGGCCACCATCGCCAGCAGCACGACCAGCGGCAGCGCGAACCCGCGGCGGATCGGTACGCAACCCCGCATCAGTTGCCCCCCGCCACGCCGCCGCCGTGGCCATCGCGCGGACCGCGACCCGCCGGCGGCCGACTACCGCCGCCATCGCCCGGTTCGTCGGTGGGGTCGATCTCGTCGGGCTCACCCTCGCCGTCCGCGCCGTCCCCTTCCCCTTCGTCCTCGGCGTCGGGATCGAGCCCGAGCGTCCAGGCCAGCTCGAAGATCCACGCGACCGTCTGGTTCTGCGTCGTGGTCAGCTCTAGCTCGGCATACGCGGCCAGGTCGATCTCGCCGTAGGCGTCGAATTCCTCCCGCCACCCGCCCTGCTTGTAGAAGCGCCACCTGGCCCAAACCAGGTTCTCGACGAGCAGCACCGCGCCGTCGACGGCCGCGGGATCGACCGCGTAGGCCAGCCGCGGATCCGCCTCGAGGCCCGCGGCGACCGGCCGCCACCACATGCTGAACACCGGCAGCCCCAGCTCGTTCACCCGCCGCTCGTCGCGGAGCACGAAGGCGCCGCGGATGGCGCCCAGATCGTCGATGTTATCGCCCGCATCGAGCGGCCGTGCGCCCAGCAAGGCGAGATCCCACCGGCGCTCCATGTCCTCGATCGATTGCTGCACGGGCGGGGCGCTCAGCGTCAGCTCCAGCCGCTGGGCCATCGCCGACTCGGCGGGCCCCAGCCCCTGATGGCCGATGCGCACCCGGCGGGTCATCGGGCGGCCGGCGAGCACCGGGTCGCGCTCGAGCAGCACGCGGGGGCGGATCATGGACTCCTCGTCGTCGTCGAGCGGCTGGCCGTCCTCGTCCAGCCCGTCGTCGAGCACATCGGCCTGACCGCCGGGCTGGCCGTCGGTCTGGGACGCGGCCTGGCCGGCTTCGGCCTCGGCCTCGGCGGCCTCGTCGGCCTCCTCACGGGTGGCGATCAGCAGCGAGCCCATCGCCTGCGTCGCCACCCGCTGCATCCGCTCGAGGTGGAAGGTCTCCTCGGCGCGGACCGTCGCGATGGCGTCCGCCCGCTCCATCGTCGTGAACATGCCCACGGCGGCGGCGAGGATGACCGCGCCGACCATCACGGCCAGCGAGACCTCGATCAGCGTGAAGCCGGCCCGCCGCATCAGTTGCCGCCCCCGAGGCCGCCGCCCCCTCCGCCGTCCGCCGTCCCGCCCCGCGAACCGCCGGATCGCGTGCCGCCGCCGTCGCCAAACCAGATGCCGCCGACGCGGCCGGCGTCCATCGCACGGGCCAGGGTGTCGGGGTTACGGGTCGGCGCGGGATCGAGCATGCGGCGGACGGTGATGGTCGGCGCGTCGGGGCCGGGCCGCCGGGCCCCGCCGGTGTCCTCGTGCAGCCACACCGTCACCGTGAGCTCGCGCAGCCGATCGAGCCGCAGCGGCGCGATGTCGTCGGTGGCCTGCGGGTCGTAGAGCGTGATCGGGGCGGCGGCGTAGTCCCAGTGGTACAGGTGCCGTCCGTAGGCGATCGGCTGGCCGTTCGAGGGCATGTCGTCGGGGTTGTCCAGGAACATGACCACGACGCGGTTGGCGACCTCGGCGGCGCCGAGTGCTTGCTCGGCCCGCCGCTGCTGCAGCACGACGTAGTTCATCGCGCTGAAGATGCCCATCGACACGATGCCGAGCAACGCCGACGCCAGCACCACCTCGAGGAAGGTGATGCCACGGCGGCTCGTGCGCAGGGTGCGGCAGGTGGGCATGCCTTTCAGTTCGCCTGCCCGTCCTGGCCGAGGGTCCAGACGCTGATGTCGTCGGCCGTGCTGTAGTTTCCGTCCTCGCCTGCGCTAATCAGGTCGAACGGCCGGCCGGCCTGGCCCGGCGTGGCGTACCAGAACTGGCGGTCCCAGCCATCGGTCGGCGGGTCGGATAGATAGTTTGGCACCAGCTGGGCCAGCTGCGTCGGATAGGCGTTATTCTGGGCCTTGTACTGTTCCAGCGACTGCTTGACCGTGGTCATGGTCGACTCGGTCGCCGTTGACTGGGCCTGCAGCAAACGCGGCAGGAAGGCCACGCCCGCGATGCCCATCAGCACGCCGATGATCAGCACCACCAGCGTGATCTCCAGCAGCGAGAAGCCGCGTGCGGCGCGATGCGTTCGTTGTTTCGTGTGCATGTCGTCCACCTCGTGTCTTTCTTCACCCGATGCGCGAGAGCGGGATTGCCGCCCGGCGCTCACCCCCCTAGATCCATGTTGGCCGTCGCCGTAAACAACGGCAGCATGATCGCGATCACCATCGTGCCGATCATCAGGAACATGAAGATGATCAGCGCCGGCTCGAGCACCGCCAGCGCCCGCTCGCTGCGGCGCTCGACCTCCTCGGCCATATCGTCGGCGAGGCTGTCGAAGGCCTTCTCGATGTCGCCCGAGCGTTCGGCGGCGATCAGCAGCTTGCGGACGCTTAGCGGGACGGCCTCGACGTCCTCGAGCAGCCGCGCGAGCTGGCCGCCCTCGACCAGCCGCCGCTGGAGCGTCTGGAGCTGGCGGCGGAGCTTCGTGTGGCTCACCGTGCGGTAGCCGACGACCAGCGCATCGGCCAGCGTCACGCCCGAGCGGGTCATGGCCGCCATCACCGAGAAGAACTGCGTGGATTCCTGCGCCAGCACCAGCTGCCGCATCGCCGGCAGCCGGCGGACGACGCTCCAGAGGCCCCGCCATAGCGGTGCGCGGAACACCGCGGCCAGTACGACGAGCACGAGCAGACCCAGGAAGAAGAGCGGCAGGTTGCCGCGGATGGCGTCGCCGACGGTCATGAGCACCACGGTGACCAGCGGCAGCTCGCCGCCCAGGCCCTCGAGGTTGGAGCCGATCATCGGCACGATGAAGGTCAGCATCGCCCAGCCCACCAGCAGGCTGACGGCCAGCACGATCAGCGGGTAGAACAGCAGCGTGACGGCCTTGCTGCGGACCTTGAGCTGCCGCTCCGCCGTGCGGGCCAGCTGGTCGCACGCGCCGCCGAGGTCGCCCGTGCGCTCCGCGGCGCGGTAGACAGCCGCGGTCACCGGATCGACGATGCCCACGCGGCCGCAGGCCTCGGCGAACATCGAGCCGCCCGCGACCATCGCCCGGGCGCGGCGGACCTTGGAGGCGTGCCGGCGGTCGATCGAGGACGCCGTCACGTCCAGCGCCTCGACCAGCGGCACGCCCCGCGAGACGAGCTGCGCCAGCACACTGTTGAATCGTGCCTGGTCCTTGAGGCCCATCCGGCCGCCGCCCGACATCCAGGCCGGCAGCTTGAACGCCCGCACGAGCACGAGTCGCTCGCGGCTGAGCCCCGACGCCAGCGAGCGCTCGCTGCTGGCGCTGCGCACGCCGACCTTGCGGCCGCCCTTGGCGCTGCTCGCCAGGAAGAGGTACGGGCTGGTTCCGCGTGCGGCCCTGGACATCTGCGAGCGTGCCTCCCGTTCCGACTTGCCGGATACCCGGACGAGTCCCTATCGGACGAACCCAGCGCCGCGGCGCGCAATTCGCGCCGGCCGCGGCCGGGCACGCCCCGGAGCAAACCGAAGTTTAGTGCGATGCCGGCGGCCCGCAAGTTCCCTCCACGGGCCGGGCGGCCTGCCGCACGGGGCCAAACCCGCACGACCGCTCCGGCTTCCCTGGATGCTCGGGCCGCCGCTACCCGTCGCCGCGCGTGCCGCGGAGCGACCGGGCGATCGACGCCTCGTGCAGCGGCACGCTGGCCTCGTCCATCGCCTGCTTGGCCCGCGCGAAGGACTCGGGCTCCACGCTCCGCCAGTCGGCCTCGGCGCGGCGGATGAGTTCGCGGACCCCGTCGGCCGCCGAGGCGATCTTCTGGGCCACGGCGGCATCGATCGCGTCGCCCGCGCGGGCCATGGCCTCGTCGATCCACTTGAGGTCCAGCTTCGAGTGCGACACCAGATCGACGACGCGGTGGCGGGCCATGTCGTCGCGGGCGTGCTCGAGCGCCTCGGCCTCGATGCGATCGACTTCCTCGCTGGTCAGCCCGTGGTTGGGCACGATCTGGAGCGAGGCCTGCTGGCCCGAACGCTGCTCGACGGCCGACACGCTCAGCACACCGTTGGCATCCACCAGGAATTCGACCTGGAGCTGCGGCACGCCCGCGGGCATCGGCGGGATGCCTCGGAGGTGGAACTCGCCGAGCAGCCGGCAGTCCTCGGCCATCTCCCGCTCGCCCTGCCGCACGCGCAGCACGATGGCGGTCTGGTTATCGACGCTGGTCGAGAAGGTCTCGGTGGCGCGGGCCGGCACGGTGCTGTTGGCCACGATGAGCTTCGCCACCGCGCCCCCCACCGTCTCGATGCCCAGGCCCAGCGGGATGGCGTCGAGCAGCAGCGACCCGCGGGAGGTGCCCTGCAGGATCGACGCCTGCACCGCGGCGCCGAGCGCTACGACGCGATCGGGATCGAGCGCGGTGTAGGGCTCCAGGCCGAAGCCCTCCGCGACGGCGCGCCGCACCGCGGGGATCCGAGTCGACCCGCCCACGAGCACCACCGCGTCGATGGCGTCGCCGCCGGGCTTCTTCTTTGCAGCGTGCCGGGCCCGCTCGCACGCGCGGATCGATCGGTCGATCCAGGGCTGGATCAAGGCCTCGAACTCCTCGCGCGTGACTTCGCGCTCGTATGCCCCCCGCCCGCCGACGTCGATCGAGATGGATGCCGACGCCTGCTCGCTCAGGCGGTGCTTGACGCCCTGAGCGAAGCCGACCAGTGCCCGGCGGACATCGGGCGGCAGCGCGCCCAGCCGGTCGCCGGCCTCGGGCAGGCCCAGCCCCAGCCGCCCGTCCATCTCGCGGACGAAGAGGTCGACGAGCAAGTGGTCCGCGTCGTCGCCTCCGAGGCGGGTATCGCCGTCGACGGCCAGCACCTGGAAGATGGCCGGCGCGTCGGGAGCGGCGCCCGGCGTGATGCGGAGGATGGAGACGTCGAAGGTGCCCCCGCCCAGGTCGTAGATCGCCACCGTCGAGGGCTGCCGTTTAGCCCGCTGGCCGGCGCCGAGGCCGTAGGCGAGCGCCGCGGCCGTGGGCTCGCTGACGATGCGGACGACCTCGAGCCCCGCGAGGCGTCCGGCGTCGCGGGTCGCCTGCCGCTGGGGGTCGTCGAAATAGGCCGGCACGGTGACCACGGCCCGACGCACCGGCCGGCCCAGCGCGTGCTCCGCGCGGGCGCGGACCGCCCGCAGGATGTCGGCCGAGACCTCCTGGGGCGTGCGGATCCGCGTCGTGCCATCGGGCATCGGGATGGCGACCGCGGCCATCGCGCGCTCGCCGGCCACGATCGCGTAGGGCCGGAAGCCCGCGTCGGCCGCCTCCTCGTGCGATCGACCCATGAGCCGCTTGACGCTCGTGATGGTGTGGAGGGGATGGTCCATCGCGGCGTCGCGGGCCGTCTCGCCGACAACCGCCGACAGCGACCCATCGGCCGCGGGCTCGTAGCGGACGACGCTGGGGATGATGTCGCCCGCCGGCCCATCAGAGTCCCCGCCGGTCGCCCGGCTACCGAGCGTGCGCGGACCGCGCACGTCGGCGAACGCCGCAAGCGAGTTGGTGGTTCCAAGGTCGATGCCGATGATGGGTTCGTCGCGCTCGTTCTCGGCGTTCTCGGCCATCAGGGCGTGCCCACCCGCCGCGGCGAGGACGGCCGGGGCGTGCGCCACGCGAGCGCCTGGAGACGCTCGACCAGCGCCCGGGCGTCGGTCGCCGCCGGCGTCGCGCCCAGCAGCGCGGTGGCGTAGCGGCGGCGGCCCTGATCGTCGCTGATATCGACCAGCACGGCGCTGCGGCCGTCGAGCGGCGCCCAGCCCGCGTCGTGCGAGATGCGCTCGGGGTCGTCTGGATCGTCGAGGCTCGACGACCGCACCAGACGCCAGAGCCGCTCGGCGTCGGCGGAGCCAATCGTCCGCAGCACCGGCGGATAGGGCGCCCTAGGCGGGGCCACGATGCCTCTCGGACGGTCGGGAGCGGGGCCCACGCGGAGGGTGCCATCGGGCTCCAGCAGGTACACGCCCGGGGCATAGCGATCCGCGGTGGCCGCATCGAAGACGTGGACCTCGGCGCGGATCGACATCCCCGCCGGCGGCCCGCTCGAGCGGGAGCTCTCGGCCTCGGGCGCAGCGCGGCAGCCGCCCAGCAGGACCATCGCGAGCACGAGCAACCCAAGCCGTCGAGCCATCGGGGCAGCCTATCCGAGCCGGCCGCACCGATCCGCGGCGATCATCCGGCTAGGCTTGGCCCCTATGGACGCCAGCCTCACATGGCTCTCTTCCCTGATGCGGGGCGAAGCGCCGCTCACCGTCGAGGAGGCCGACCGCGCGCTGACCGCCGCCGGCTTCCCGCTTGACGGCGTCGATCCGCGGGACGGTGACGCGCTGCTCGACGTCGAGGTCACCTCCAACCGCGGCGACTGCCTGTGCCACCTGGGCCTGGCCCGCGAGATCGCGGCGCTCACCGGCCGCGTGCTGACGCCGCGAGACCTGCCCGAACCCGGCCGCGGCGAGCCGGTGGGTACGCACCTGACGCTCGAGAACCGCTGCGCCGCGGGCGGGCGGCCGGCCTGCCCGATCTTCACCGCCCACGTCATCCTCGGCTGCAGCATCGGCCCGAGCCCGGCGTGGCTCCGCGAGCTGCTCGAGCGCGTCGGCCAGCGGTCGATCAACAACGCCGTCGACGTGACCAACTGGCTGAACCTCGAACTCGGCAACCCGAGCCACGTCTTCGACCTCGACGCGCTCGCGGGCCGCACGCTGGTGGTGCGGGAGGCCGCGAAGGGCGAGCCGCTGGAGACGCTGGACGGCATCAAGCGGGAGCTGCACGCCGGCGAGATCGTCGTCGCGGACGCGGAGCGGGCCACCTCGCTCGCGGGCGTCATCGGCGGCGCCGCCAGCCAGGTGCACGACGGCACGACCAGCATCGTGCTCGAGGTCGCGACCTGGGACCCCGCGCGGGTGCGGGCCGCGGCCCGTGCCCACGCGGTGCGGACCGACGCGAGCCACCGCTTCGAGCGGGTGGTCGATCCCAGGACCTGCGCTTCCGCCGCCGACGCCGCCGCTCGCCTCATCGCCCACCTGGCCGGCGGCACGCTCTGCGAGGGGATGCTCATCGGGGGCACGGCGATGCCCGAGGCGACGACGATCCCGCTAAGGCCCGAGCGGTGCGCCCGCGTGCTAGGCATCGAGACGCCCGCCGACGAGATCGTGCGGCTGCTGGCGGGCGTGGACATCGCCGCGAGGCCCGACGGCGACGCGCTGGCGTGCACGGTGCCGCCCTGGCGGGCCCACGACGTCACCCGCGAGGCCGACCTGATCGAGGAGATCGTCCGATTGCGGGGCTTCGATGCCGTGCCCATGGCCGAGCGGCTACCCATCCGGGTGCAGCCCCCGCAGCCCGCGGAACGAGCGGCGGCCGAGATCCGCTCGACGCTCGCGGGGCTCGGGTTCTTCGAGACGGTGACCTTCAGCTTCGTGAGCCCCGAGAAGGCCGCACCGTTCCTGCCGCCGGGCGCGGCGGGCGCGGTCGACGTCGACGACGACCGCCGGGGCGCCGAGCCAACGCTGCGGCCCAGTCCGCTGCCCAGCCTGCTGGCGTGCCGCGCGCTCAACCGCGACGCCCAGGTCCACCAGCCCGGCGGCGTGCGGCTCTTCGAGATGGCGGCGGCGTACTGGGCGAGCGGGCCGTCGAGCAACGAGGAGGTCCGGCGGCTGGCGATGCTTGTCGACGCCGCCGGTGACGGACCCAACCCCACGCCCGAGCAGATCCAGGAGGGCGTGCGCTCCGCGAAGGGCGCCATCGAGGCTCTGGTCGCCGCGTGCTTCGGCCGCGATGCCCGGCTGGTGATTAAGACCGGCGACGCACCCCCGGCCATGGATGCGGCCAACACCGGACGGCTCGTCGTTCGCCGCGTGGGCGGCACCGGTGTCGAACTCGGCTTCCTCGGCCTGCCGACCGAGGCAACGCTGCGGGTGCACGATCTCGATCGGCCCGTGGTGCTTGCGGAGTTGGATGCGCGGGCGCTCCTGGATGCCTACCCGGCGACGCCCCGCGTCGAGTCGCTGCCGGCCTTCCCCGGCATCGAGCGCGACTTGTCGGTCATCGTGCCGGCGGAGACGCCGTGGGCGGACATCGAATCGGTGATCGAATCGCTCGAACTGGAACGGCTGGAGCGCGTCGGATTCGTCGGCACCTACGCCGGCAAGCAGGTCGGTCGGGGCAAGAAGTCCGTCACGCTGACCTTGGCCTTCCGCGACGCGGACCGCACGCTGCGGCACGACGAGGTGGATCCGCAGGTCGATCGCGCCGTGGCCGCGCTGCGCGAACGACTCGCCGCCGAATTGCGGACCTAGCCAGCACGGCGCGTGCTGCGACGGCTAGTTCGCAACGATGTTGACCAGCCGCCCGGGCACGGCGATGACCTTGCGGACGGTCTTGCCCTCCAGCAGCGGCTCGATCTCGGCGTGTCCCAGCGCGATGCGTTCGAGCCGCTGGGCATCGGCATCGGCCGGCACGCGGATGCGGGCCTTGACCTTGCCCAGCAGCTGCACGGCGATCTCGACCTCGTCGTCGACGAGCTGGGTCTCGTCGAAGGGCGGCCAGCTCGAGAGGTAGAGCGTCTCGACGCGACTACCGGCGTGGTCGACCCCGCCGAGCCTGGCGTGCATCTCGTCGGCGGCGTGCGGCGCGAATGGCGAGAGGATCGCAACGAACCGCCGCGCCTGGTCGATCGTGAACACCGGCGCGGTGTCGCCGCCTCCCGTGCCCGCGGCCTTGCCGGTCGCGAGGTTCACTAGCTCGATGAGCGCGGCGATGGCGGTGTTGAAGGCCAGCCGCTCGATGTCCTCGCCCGCCTTCGCAATGGTGCGGTGCAGCTGGCGCTCGACGTCGGCATCGGCGTCGGCGGCCAGCCGGGGCTCGCCCGTATCCTCGTCGATCACCAGCCGCCAGGCGCGCTGCAGGAAGCGGTGCAGGCCGTGGATGTCCCTCGTGTTCCAGGGCTTGCTGGCCTCCAGCGGGCCCATGTACATCTCGTAGAGGCGGAAGGTGTCCGCGCCGAACTGCTCGATCACGTCATCGGGGTTGATGACGTTCTTGAGGCTCTTGGACATCTTGGCGACGACCTGGTGCACGGGCTCGCCGGTCTCGCGCTCGACGAATCGAGGCTCGTCTGGGGTGCCGGCGGAGTCCACCGCGTCGACGGCGACCAGTTGCTTGTCCTTCCGCTGGTAGGCGTAGCTGGTGATCATGCCCTGGTGGAACAGCTTGCGGAAGGGCTCGGGCGCATCGACGTGGCCCAGGTCGTGCAGCACCATGTGCCAGAAGCGGGCGTACAGAAGGTGCAGCACGGCGTGCTCCGAGCCGCCGACGTACAGGTCCACGCCGCGGTCACCCAGCCAGTAGGCCTGGGCCTCCCGCGAGCACAACGCTTGGTCGTTCTTCGGGTCGGCGTAGCGCAGGTAGTACCAGCAGCTGCCAGCCCACCCGGGCATGGTGTTGGTCTCGCGGGACACCGGCGTGTCCGACGCCAGCATCGAGCAGCCCGCCTGGCCCGCCGTCGTGCGGACCCAGTCGCTCGCCTTGGCCAGCAGCGGCCTTGGTTCCTCGCTCTCCTCGGGCAAGTAGTCGGCCACGTCGGGCAGCGTCAGGGGCAGCGCGGAGGCGTCCAGCGGGTAGTGGTTGCCGTCCTCGGTAAAGACGACGGGGAAGGGCTCGCCCCAGTACCGCTGGCGGCTGAAGAGCCAATCCCGCAGCTTGTAGTTCACCCGGCGGCGGCCGATTCCCGTGGCCTCGAGCCAGTCGCCGACCTGCGCCATCGCCGTTGCGGTGGGCAGCCCGTCGAGCGCGATGCGGTAGCCTTCGGCCTCGGCCGTCGACCGGGCGGCGAAGCCCTGGCCCGGGTAGGCCTGCCCCCGCCGCGCGTAGAAGGCGCCGCCCTCGAAGGTCGACCGCAGCGTCTCGAAGTCGTTGGCGAAGTCGCTCTCGATCGTCTCGAGCCAGGTCATCTGCACGACGCCCCGCCGCGTGCCCGCCGCCCCGGGGGCGCCGGCGTCGGCCGGGGGAGGCGCCGCGTGCGCCGCGCGGTCATCGGGCACGGGCCGCTCGCCCCGCCGGTTGATGCGGACGTGCGTGAGCGCGTGGTCGAAGTCCCGGGGAGTCAGCTCGTTGGCCGTCACGTAGCCCAGCAGGTCGGCGAGGATCTGCGTCCACTTGTCTCCGTCGGCGATCTCGGCCTCGGTCGCGTGCCGGGCGTAGTAGGCCATCGCCGAAACGGGGACCGAGTACACCACGTCGCGGATGGGCAGATCGAACGCCCGCGCGAACTCGAAGTCCCGCTCGTCGTGGGCGGGCACGGCCATGATCGCCCCGTAGCCATAGCCCATGAGTACGTAGTCGGCCACCCAGACCGGGACGCGATCGCCCGTCGCCGGGTTGATCGCGTACAAGCCGGTGAACACGCCGGTCTTGTCCTTGGCGGCCTGGCGATCGACGTCGGCCTTGTTGCGGGCCTCATCGACGTAGCGACGCAGGTCGTCCGCGGGCGTCTCGGGGCGCGGCGTGCCGAGCACCGCGTCGACGACGGGGTGCTCGGGCGCGATCACCATGAAGGTCGCCCCGAACACGGTGTCGGGCCGCGTCGTGAACACCCGCAGCGCTGGCGGCAGGTCGGCGTCGATGTCCGGATCCTCGGTGTCCACGTCCAGCGCGAAGTCGATCTCGGCGCCCTCGCTGCGGCCGATCCAGTTGCGCTGCTTGGTGCGCGTGTCCTCGGGCCAGTCCAGGTCCTCGAGGCCCGCCAGCAGCCGCTCGGCGTACGCGGTGATCCGCAGCATCCACTGGCGGAGCGGCTTGCGGAACACCGGGTGGCCGCCGCGCTCGCTGCGGCCGTCGATGACCTCCTCGTTGGCCAGCACGGTGCCCAGCTTGGGGCACCAGTTGACGGTCTGCTCGCCGATGTAGGCCAGCCGCCGCTCGTCGATGAACGTCCGCTGGTCGGCGTCGTCCAGCTCGTGCCACGCCCGCAGCGTGGGCGCCTCGCCGCCCAGGGCCCGCAACGCCTTGGCGCTGCGGCCGACGTGCACGAGGTCGCCGCCGACGCCGATCCGCAGGTCGCCGTTCTCCAGCTCGGCGATGAGGTCGGCGATGGGCCGGGCCTTCTTCTGCCAGGGGTCGAACCACGAGTCGTAGATCTGCAGGAAGATCCACTGCGTCCAGCGGTAGAAGTCCTCGTCGATGGTCGCGACCTCGCGGGACCAGTCGTACGCGAATCCGAACATCTGCAGCTGCCGGCGGAACGTATCGATCGTGCCGCGGGTGAAGGTCGCGGGGTGCTCGCCGGTGTTGATCGCGTGCTGCTCGGCGGGCAGGCCGAAGGCGTCCCAGCCCATGACGTGCAGCACGTTGTGGCCGGTCATCTTCTTGTAGCGGCCCAGGATGTCGGTGGCGGTATAGCCCTCGGGATGGCCGACGTGCAGGCCCGCTCCGGACGGGTAGGGGAACATGTCGAGCACGAAGAACTTGTCGCGGCTCGCGTCGAAGCCGGGGTCGCCGGGGTTGGGGCAGCGGAAGGCGGCCGACTCGGCCCACAGCCGCTGCCAGCGCGTCTCGATCTCGCCCGCGAGCCGCGCGGTGTAGCGGTGGGCGGCGATCGGCGAGGCCTGCGTTGTTGCGTCGTCGGGCATGGTCGTCCTGGCGTGTTGGGCCGCGGCGGCTGCGTTCGGGAGGGCAAAGGATAGGGAACGCCCCCGCTCCGCCGGTCGGCCAGGGCGGCCGCTAGAACCGCAGCGAGACGTCGAAGCCGATGCCCGCGAACGAGCCGTTGAGCCCCGAGGCATTGATGCCTTCGCCCTGCTCGACGTCGAACTCCAGGATGCGGTAGCCGAAGCCGACCGTGGCGTAGGGCGTCAGGTGGATGCCCATGCGGGCCGCCAGGTCCCACGACGAGCTGGTGCCGTTGCCGCCGGCGTCCTGGTCGAACGTCGTGCCAAAGGAGCCGCCCACCGAGAGCTCGAATCGCTCGTAGAGCTCAGCGCGGCCCTGCACGAAGATCAGCGGCTCGAAGAACGTGCCCCCGTCGGCCACCATCGCGCCGTCGCTCAGCCGGCGGACCGAGATGTCATACTGGTGCACGCGAAATCCGACGCCGCCCGTGCCCGCAAACTGCAGCCGCCTGGTGCCGTCCCGCGTCTCGGGCGTCCAGCGGATGGGATCCCAGCCCAGGCGGGCGTCGACGCCCAGGAAGTCGTACTGCGCGCGAACGCGGTCGCCCGGGCTGAGCGCGATCGGCCCCGCGAGCCGGGGCAGCGTCACCGTGCCCAGCACGTCGGTATCGAAGTGCATGATCTGGATGGAGCCCGACAGCCGATCGACGAAGCCCGCGTCGGGATCGAAGCCCTCGTTGACCGCGAGGCGGAATGTGGGCGACAGCTGGGGCCCGTCGATGCCCACCACCTCGAGGTCGATGTCGCCGCGGATCGCGCTGCCCGGGAAGAACACGCGTCCACCGGGCGCCATGAAGATGGCCTCGTACCGCAGGTTGAGCACCGGGTCACGGGCAGGATTCTGGTGCTCGAAGTCGAGCAGCTCGTCCTGCGCCAGGGCGCTCCCGGTTGCGGCGGCTACCACGGCGCACGCGATGGGCAGCCCGTGGAGCACGCGGCGGCGACGCATCAGAAGCGGACCGCCAGGCCCGCGTACAAGCCCTGGTACGACCCGGCCCACTCGAACTCGTCGGCCCCGGACCCGGTCTGGAGCAGGAAGATCGTGCTGCGATAGCCGATCTGCACGCCGACGTGGTCCACCGGCCGCCACTGGAAACCCACGCCGATGTCCCAGCTGAAGGCCTGCCGCTCGAATGGGAACAGGCCGAAGTTGGTGTACAGGTCGATGGTCACGTCCTCGACGATGTTGAAGCCCGCCTTCACGCCGGCATGCGGCTCGATGAAGACCTCGTCGACAACGACGGTCGCCGGCCCACCGACGGCGTCCTCGTTGGTGATCGCGAACTCGAGGTCGTACACCCGCACGCCGACCTCGGCGTCGGTGCGAAGCCGCACGCGATGGCCCGTGCGGCGGCTGAGCGGGCTGATGGCGATGTCGCTCACCGTCCGGGCCAAACGAAAGTCCAGCTGGGTGTAGCTGTGCGAGGCGACCGTGCGGTCGCCCTCGTTGATCACCACGGCGCCCGCGGTGGCGTCCTCGGTGGCGATGGCGCCGCGGCCGTCGGTGTCGTAGAAGAGGCCGATGACGTTGAACCGCCAGGGGCCCCGCCGGATGCTGGCGTCGAAGCCCGGGAAGAGCCGGGGGCTATCGAGGTTGATGTCCTCCAGCTCGATACGTGTGCCCGAGGTGGCGCCGCCCGGAAGCCGGATCTCGCCGCCCGGGCCGGTGAAGCGCACCTGCGGCTCGAACTGGAAGTGCCATTCGGTACGCGTACCGTCGTCATCCTCGTTGGCGCCGGGGGCGGGCGGCAGCGTCGTCGTATCGACCTGCGGCCGCTCGTGCACGAATGCCAGTCGCCCGCCGTCGTCGCGGGTCGCCGCCTGTCCGGTCGCGGACGACGGCGCCATCCAGCAGGCCACCGTGCCGAGCACGGCCATCGCGGCAAGCATCGCCGGGGCGCAGAATGTCGGAGCGGGCGTCGCGGGCACCGTGATTCCTCGGGGCTGATGGCGGAGCCAAGCGGGCCGGCCGAGCCCGCGTGGCGGCAGGGTACCACCACCGAACGCCGTACGATGCCCGACGCACGATGGCTCCCGCCGAACCGCAGCACGACCCAGAGATTCCCGGCGACGCCGGCGTGGTCGTGCTCGCGCCGGGCGCGGTGGTGCGGCCGGGCGCCCTGCGCTTCCGTCAGACCGGTTCATCGGGCCCCGGCGGCCAGCACGTCAACAAGCGGCAGACGCGGGCCGAGCTGCGGGTCGCCCTCATCGACATCCGCATGCCGGTGCGGGCGCGGCACCGGCTCCGGCGGCTCGCCGGCGAGCGGATGACCGCCGACGGGGTGCTCATCCTCGCCTGCGAGAAGACGCGGTCGGCCGCCCGCAATCGTGCCGACTGCCTCGAGCGGCTCCGCGACCTCTGCCGGCGGGCCTTGGTCGAGCCCAAGCGCCGCATCGCCACCAAGCCCAGCCGCGGGGCCAACGAGCGGCGGCTGCGGGCCAAGCGGGCCACCGGCGAGCGCAAGCGGCTGCGAGGCAAGCCCGACGCCGACTAGCCGCTCTACGCTCGCAGCGTGCTGTGCCTGTGCATCGAGGCGACCAACCCGAGCATCCCGACGCCCGGCGTGCTGCTGGCGCGCATCGATGCCGACGGCCGCCCCGAGGTCCTCGGCGAACGCCACCTCGCCACCAAGTCCGGCCGCCACGATGATCCGCTGATGCCCGCGATCGCCGAAGCCTGCGGCGGCGTGCCACCCTCGGACGTCGACGAGGTGCTGGTGTCCATCGGGCCCGGCGGCTTCACGGCCACGCGGATCGCGTGCGCCACCGCGGCGACGCTGGCCGAACTCGCCGGCGCCGCGCTCCTGGCCTGCCCCGCGGCCCTGGTGGCCGCCCGCGGCGGCGGGGCGGCGCCGGGTCGGGCGGCGATCGTCCTACTCGCCGGCAAGCGCGACACCGCCTACGCCACCCGCGTGGATGGCTCGATGACCGCCGCCGGCCGCACGGTCGACGCCGACGGATTCGCGGATCTGGTCGAGGCCGGCGACGCCGTGCTGGCCGACGAGCACCTGCCCGAGCCGATCGCCGAGCGGGCCCGGCAATTGGGCCTCGCGATCGAGCCGATCTCGCTGACGCCCAGGGGCCTGCTGGCCTGCCGGCCCGTCGCCGCGCGGATCGATCCTGCGCACCTACGCCCGATATACCCCCGCGAGCCGGAGGCCGTCACCCAGTGGCGTGCCCGCCACGGCCGCGCCCCGGGCGACTGACCGCGGCATCGCCCTCCGAGCGGCGGACGAATCGGCCCCTTGTGGATTTATCTGGTCTGCGCGGGCCAGAGAAGTGCGCCCGTTCGCGCGGCTGGGTGAAGTTGGGCGGATCTGGCGACGATACCGGTTCGGATCGGACAGCAGCGACCGGAGGCATGGCCTTGGCGGCACGGGAACAACAACCCAACTGGGCCGAGAAGAAGGTCTTCACCACCGGCGAGGCCGCCTCGATCTGCCGCGTCAGCCAGCAGACCATCATCCGCTGCTTCGACAGCGGCCGCCTCAACGGCTTCCGGGTGCCCGGCTCGCGGTTCCGTCGCATCCCCCGCGACGAATTGCTGCGCTTCATGCGGGCCAACGAGATCCCCACCGACGCCCTGGAGGGCGCCCGCAAGCGGATCCTCGTCGTCGATGACGACCAGGCCATCCTCGACATGTTCCAGGAGATGCTCAAGCAGGACGACCGCTTCGAGGTCCAGACCGCCTGCACGGGCTACGACGCCGGCCTGCTGACCGAGCGGTTCCGGCCGCACCTGATCATCCTGGACTACATGCTGCCCGACCTCAACGGCGACGTGGTCTGCGAACGCATCCGCAGCAACGAGGACACCAAGGACGTGGCGATCCTGTTCGTCTCGGGCGTCGTCGAGCGGAACGAGATCGATCGGCTGCTGCGGGCCGGCGGCACGGCCTTTCTCCGCAAGCCCTTCTCGCTCAACCAGCTGCTCGAGGAGGTCAACCGCCTGCTCGACCTCGCCCCCGCCGAGCGGTGACCGCCGTGGCCACCGCGCCGGGCCCAGCTGCGGCCAGCTCCGTGATCGACTCGGCGATCGACCCCGCGGCCGATCCGGCCCGCGTCGAGCTGGTGCTCCGCCGGATCGACCAGCTGCCCACGCTCTCGCCCATCGCCCAGCGGGTGCTCTCCCTGGGCAGTGCCGATGAGGCCGAGCTGGCCGACATCGTCCGGATCATCGAATCCGACCCCGCGCTGACGGGCCGCATCCTGTCGCTGTGCCGCCGCGCCGAGCACGGCCTGGGCGAGCGGATCACCACCGTCGAGCGGGCGACCGTCATGCTCGGCTTCGAGGCGGTGCGATCGGCCATCCTGGCCGTCGCGGTCTTCGACGTCATGGCCGGCGACGGAGCGAGGATCGAGGAACGCGACGACGCGGGCGGCTTCCAGCGCGACGGATTCTGGAAGCACTGCATCGCGTCGGCCTGCGCCGCCGAGGCCATCGCCCGCGCCCACGCCGAGCTCCGCGTGCCACCCGAGGAGGCCTTCGTCTGCGGACTGCTGCACGACCTCGGCAAGCTCGCGCTCGACTTCGTGCTGCCCAAGAGCTATGGCCGCGTGCTGCGGATGGCCGAGCAGCGGCGGCTGTCGGCGGCGGCGGCGGCCAAGCGGATCATCGGGCTCGACCACCACGTCGCCGGCAAGCGGCTGGCCGAGCACTGGTCGCTGCCCACCGTCGTCCGCGATGCCATGTGGCTGCACGGCCAGCCCGCCGAGAGCCTCGCCGACCTGCCGCACGCGGCCACCATCGCCTCGGTGACCGCCGGCCGGGACGCCGCTCGCGGCCTACACCTGGGTTGGTCGGGCGAGCACGACGCGCCCCCCGACGCGGCCGACAGCGCCCTCCGGTATGGCCTTGATCCCGACCGCGTCCAGGAGGTCGCCCTGGCGCTGCCCGCGGCGATGTCCGAGCGGTGCGGGGATCTCGGCCTCGACGCGCCCGACAGCCCGACGCTGCTGATGGAGGCCATCGCCCGCGCCAACGGCTGGCTTAGCGAGACCAACCTGCAGCTGCGGCAGACTGCGGCCTCGGCCCGGCGGCAGCGGACACTGCTCGATGCCGTCTCCCGCTTCCACCGGGCGAGCCTCGTGGGCGAGAGCGTGCTAGGGGCAACCGCCGCCGCGGCGCACTCCGCGGCGGGCGTGCTCGGCGCCTCGACCACCGGGGCGCTACTCAAGCAGGGACCGGCCGACCCCTGGCAATTCGTCTTCGTCGACGAGCGGGGCGGCATCACGGGCACGACGCGGCTGGCCGCGCCGGCGGAGGGCGACGGCATCGAGGCCGTGGTCCGCCAGGCCGCCGCGGGCGACGTCGCGCTCGGCGCGACCCCGCTGGCCGACTGGCTCGCCCAGACGCTCCCCGACGGGGCCGACCCGGCGTCCTGGCGGCTGCTGCCCGTGGCCTGCGACTGGGACCGAGACGCCCCGGACGCCGTGCTGGTGCACGACGGCCAGCCGGCGGGCGACGACCTCCAGCCGCTCATCGCGACCTGGGCGACCGCCATCCACGCCGCCGCCCGGCACGACCGCTCCCGCCGGCTCAGCGAGCGGCTGGCCGACGCCAACCGGGCGCTGCGGGAGGCCCAGGAGCGGCTGGCCGAGTCCGAGTCGATGGTCCGCCTGGGCCGGATGACCGCGGGCGCCGCCCACGAGATGAACACGCCCCTGGCGGTCATCAGCGGGCGGGCACAGCTGCTCGACGCCACGCTCGAGAACGCCGAGGCGCGATCGGCGGCGGCGGCGATCGTGGACGCCGCCGACCGGTTATCCGGACTCATCACCACGCTGCACGTCTTCGCCGATCCGCCCCACCCCTCGCCGGCGGCCGTCCCGCTGGCCCCACTGGTCCGCCACGCCGTCGACGCGCTCCGGGCCCAGCTCGGTGGCGCGATCGAGGTGGCGACGTCGCTCGATCCCTCGATCCAGGACGCGATCGTGGACAAGGAACTCGTGGGCCGGGTGCTGCTGGAGCTGTGCCGCAACGCCGCCGAGACCGGCTCGCGGGTCTCGGTGGCCGCCCGGGTAGACCCGATCGACGACATGCTCGTGCTGGAGGTCTCCGACGCGGGCCCGGGGCTCAGCGAGAAGGCCCTCAAGCACGCCTTCGATCCGTTCTTTTCCGAGAAGCCCGCGGGACGGCAGCCCGGGCTGGGCCTCACGCTGGCGCGCCGCCTGGTGGACCTGCTAGGCGGCGGGCTGTCGATCGAGAACGCCCGAACGGGCGGCGCCGTGGCGACCTGCACGCTGCCCGGCTGGCGGCCGCCCGGCGGTCCGGATACCGCGGGCGAGGACCTCGTGAGCCAGCATCCCGAAGCCGTCGGCTGATCGCGGATTGCGGTCAACATGCCGCCCCAGACATCCGATCGAAGGCCCAGACGCGGGGCGTGCATCGAGCCCCGCCCGGATCGGAAGGAACGCGGCATGCCCGGAGGAGCGAAGCAACCTGAGCGGCCATCGCCGCACGCCGCGGCCGTACGCCACCTGCCCCCGGCCGACATCGCGATCGTCGCCGGCGAGATGGAGCTGGCCCGCGTGCTCGCCGCCGACGTGCGGGCCGCCACGGGCAGCACGCCCGCGATCCTCCATTTCGAGGACGCCGACGAGCTGCTGGTCCGCGACTGCGACCTGATCCTAGTGGTGGCCGACGCCGAGGGCACCCAATGGCGGGCGCTGGCCCGCGACGCCAGCGCCATCCGGCGCATCGCGCTCGCCAGCGCCGAGCCGACGCTGGACGACGCCACCGACGCGCTGCGGCTGGGCCTGGTCGATCTGCTGCGGCTGGATGTCTCGCGGGGCGAGATCGCCGCCCACATCCGCCGCTTGGTGCAGGCCGCCCACGACGCGGCACGACCGGCACCCCTCGAGCTCGTGGCGACGCCGAACGACCATGACGCCGACGAGATCGACCTCGCAACGACGCGGGCCGAATTCCGCGTGCTGGCGCAGCTGGAGCTGGACGTCGAGTCGCTGCTGCGAACGACGCTCGAGTATGTGCTGCACAAGATCGGTCCGACCAACGCGACCATCTTCCTGCCCACGGGCGGCGAGGACTTCACCCTGGGGGCCTACGTCAACTACGACTGCCCCCGCGACAGCGTCGACATGCTGCTGGACCACATGGCCAGCATGGTCGCGCCCGCGGTCGAGCGGCACCCAGAGCTCCGCCGGCATCGCGGCGACGACGCCATGGACCGGCTTCTGGGCCCCCACGCCGCGTGGCTGACGGGCTGCGAGGCGGTGACCTTCGCCTGCGAGCACGAGGACGAGCTGCTGGCGTCGGTCGCGCTCTTCCGCGACGATCGCGACCCCTTCGATGGCCGCACCATGGCCCGGCTCGCGGAGATCTCCTCCATCCTGGCGGCCCAGCTGGCCCGCATCGTCCGCGTCCACCACCGCCACCTGCCGGCGGACCCGTGGGACGCCTCCGAGGACCAGAGCGACGAACCGGGGCTGGCCGCCTGAGCCCGGCCCGCCCGCGCCGACGCGGTTAGACTTGCCGCGGAGGAATCGACGCAGCGATGACACCCACCGCGGACCACGAGAGCCCCGCCACGGCCGGCGACGATCCAGAGCCAGCCAGTCCCAGCGAGGATCCGCCCGAACCTCCGTCTTCGGCATATGGCGCCGGCCGACCCGCTGCGCTCGTTGTCGACATCACGGACGCCACGCACCGGCTCGATGCCGGTGCGCTCCGCTGGCTGCGGGCGCACGCCACCGCGGCCGCCGTCGAGCTCCGCACCTCCGGCGAGGCCCGGGTTCGCGTGATCGCCG
Source organism: Planctomycetota bacterium (assembly GCA_039819165.1). Taxonomy (NCBI): domain Bacteria; kingdom Pseudomonadati; phylum Planctomycetota; species Planctomycetota bacterium. The sequence goes on along the minus strand of JBCBSM010000001.1, from coordinate 390,207 downwards.
ACGACGAGATGGCGGCAGCCCACGAGCGGCACCTCGGCATCGGCAGCACCACGGACGTGCTGACGTTCGATCTATCGGCCGGGGGGGACGCGGTCGACGCCGACATCCTGGTGTGCCTCGACGAGGCCGCCCGGCAGGCCGACGCCCGCGGGCACGACACCGCACGGGAGCTGCTGCTCTACGTCATCCACGGGCTGCTGCACTGCTGCGGCTACGACGATGCCGACGACGCGAGCTACGCCCGCATGCACGCCCGTGAGGATGAAATCCTCGCCGCCATCGGCGTGGGCGCGACGTTCGCGCGTACCGATACGGAGGCCGCGTCGTGACCGCGACGGTGTGGTTCCTGATCGCGGTGGGCGCGGCGCTAAGTGCGGGCGTGCTAGCGACGCTGCACCACACCCTCCGCCATGCGCACCGGACGGCGGGCGAGGATTGGCTGCGGACGATCCCCAGCGACAAGCAGCGGGACGACCTGCGGCACCTGCTCGACGACGCGGACGCCTTCGCGGCCGCCCTGGCGTTGCCTCGGATCGCATCGAGCCTGATCGTGCCCATCGCGCTGGCGATGGATTTCGCCATCGCGCTCGACTCCAGGCTGGTGCCCAACGAGGACGGCACGCTGCCCATCGGCTCCTGGCTCGCGCCGCTGCTGGGCGTGGGCCTCGGGGCGATCGTGCTGTGGCTCGCGAACGTCGCGCTGCCCGCGGGCATAGCGCGGCACGCCTGGAGCCCCACCCTGCGAACGATGGCCCCGGTCATCCGCGTGCTGGTCATCCCGCTGGCGCCCATGCTGATCACCTACCACTTCGTCGACGAGGTCGTGCGGCGGCTCGCCGGCGCCGACGCCGAGGCGCGGCGGGGCGAGGCCGAGATCCTCAGCGCCGTCGAGCAGGCCGAGCGGTCGGGCGGCGTCGACCCCACCGAGCGCGACATGATCGAGGCCGTCGTCGAGTTCCGCTCGACCGCCGTCGACGAGATCATGACGCCACGCACGACCATCGAGGCGCTCGAGTACACCGACGACCTCGAGGCCGTCAAGCGGTACGTCCGCGACAGCCACCACAGCCGCATCCCGGTCTACCGCGGAAACCTCGACGAGATCGCCGGATTCCTCTACGCCAAGGACCTGCTCAAGTGGCTCGCCGAACCCGGCAACGACGACGCCGGCCACTTCACGCTGCAGAACATCCTCCGCGAGGCGCTCTTCATACCCGAGACCAAGACCGTGCGGGAGCTGCTCCGCGAGATGATCGCCGAGCGGGTCCACATCGCGATGGTCGCCGACGAGTACGGCGGCACGGCGGGGCTGGTCACCATCGAGGACATCGTCGAGGAGGTCTTCGGCGAGATCCACGACGAGTACGAGGACACGCCCGAGGACGAGCCCGAGGTGCTGGTGCACGCCGAGCACCGCGCCGCGGACATCGACGCCCAGATGCGCATCGACGACGCGAACGACGCCCTCCGCCCCCTCGCGGTCGAGTTGCCCGAGGACGAGGACTTCGACACCGTGGGCGGCTACGTGTCGACGCGGCTCGGACGCATCCCCGACATCGGCGACGTCTGGGCCGAGAACGGCCTGCGGCTGGTGGTGACCTCTGCGGAGCAGACCCGCGTCCGCCGCGTACGGCTGGAGGTTGTCGACCTCAACGGCGACCCGGGCGAGCCCGAGACCGTCGCCGAGCGCGACGACGCCGAGGCCCGGGACCCGGACGCCTAGGCGTGGGCATGCGGATCATCGGCGGGGAGTTCAAGCGAACGCCCATCAAGGGCCCGCCCGACGAGAGGACCACCCGGCCCCTCCCCGACCGCGTCCGCGAGTCGATCTTCAACATGCTGTCGGGCCACATGCAGGAGCAGCCAACCGTGCTCGACTGCTTCGCGGGCACCGGCTCGTTCGGGCTCGAGGCCCTGAGCCGCGGGGCCCGCAGGGCGGTCTTCGTCGAGCGGGACCGCAGGATCGAGGGGCTGCTGCGGGGCAACATCGAGGCCGTGGGCGTCGCCGACCGCTGCGAGGTGATCGAGGCCGACGCGCTGGGCCCGCTCGCGCTCGCGCGGTGCCCCGATCCCGTCACCATCGTCATGATGGACCCGCCCTACGCGATCGCCCGGGACCCCAAGGCCTGGCAGCGGGTGCTCCGGCAGGCTTCCAGGTTCGCCGAGCGGCTGACCGAGGACGGCTACCTGCTGCTGCGGACGCCCTGGCCGTTTCTGCAGATCGCCGAGATCGACGAACCGCAGCCGCCCACCCGCCGCCGCAGCAAGGGGGAACGCCCCACGCCGGCCCAGGAAGAGGTCATCGAGCTGAGCCTGGACGACGGCTCGCTGGAGAGCCAGGACGCCGACGAGATCGAGGCGCTGTTCGAGGCGATCGCATCAGCCGACGCCAACGAGCCGGCCAAGCCCGAGTTCGTGCGCGGCTCGCTGGAGATCGATGGCACCGTCGGCCCCGAGACCCACGAGTACGGCACGACGGCGGTGCATTGGTATCAGCGACAAGCTGACGGCTAGCCCAGCGCCGCCGCTCCGCTCACGATCTCGGTCAGCTCCGTGGTGATCTGGCTCTGGCGGGCGCGGTTGAACTTGCGCTTGAGGGCCTTGCCCATCTTGCCGGCGTTGTCCGTCGCGGCCTTCATCGCCACCATGCGGGCGATGTTCTCGCTGACCACCGCATCGTTGAACGCCTGGAAGAGCGTGGCCTTCACCGTCTCGGGCAGCAGGTCGGCCAGCAGCTCGTCGGCGTCGGGGCTGAACTCGTACTCGGCCGAGAACGCACCGTCCTTCGCGGCGTTGTCGATCGTCGGCGGCTTGAGGGGCAGCAGCTGCAGCACCTCGGGCGTCTGGCGGGCGACGGTGATGTACCGCATGTAGATCACGGTGACGCCGGTGATGCGGCCGGCCTCGAACCGTTCGATGTAGCTCTGGGCCAGCTCCTGCACGTCCTCGAACTCGGGGCGGTCGCCGAATTGGGTGTGCTGGCGGGCGATGGGCAGGCCGTTGAACTTCAGGAAGGCGGCGCCCTTCTTGCCCACGAGGTCGATGTCGCCCTCGCGGATGGCCGGGTCGCTGCGAAGGTGCTTCATCGCGGTGCGGAGGACCGAGCCGTTGTACGGGCCGCAGAGCCCGCGGTCGCTGGTGAGCACGAGCGTGAGCGGCCTGGCGTCGTCCCGGAAGCCGCCGTCGGGCCCGCTGATGAGCGGGTGGTCGACGTTGCCGGCGGTGGCCGCGAGCTCCTGCACCAGCTCGAAGATGCCCTCGGTGTAGGGCTTGGTCGACTCGGCCCGGCCCTGGGCCTTGGCGAACTTGCTGGTGGCGATCATCTGCATCGTGCGGGTGATCCGCTGGATGTTCTTGACCGCCTTGATGCGCTTCTTGATCTCGCGGGTCTTGGCCATAGGCGGACAGGATAGGTCGCCGGACGGCCGCAGGAGGCGCCGGGGATGGCTCCGCCCATCCGATCAGAACCTAAACGACACGCCGGCCCCGGTGAAGAAGTCGGCGGCGGCCTCGTTCAGCCCGAAGCCCACCACCGCGTCGAGCTGCACGTTGGGCGTCAGCAGGTAGAGGGCGCCGAAGTCCAGCGATTGCTGGTCGCCCCCGCTGCCCGGATACACCGCGAAGTACTCCCCGAAGAACGACAGCCGATCGGTGGCGGCCCGGCTGATGAGCGCCGACATCGTGAAGGTCGCCTCGGTGTCGCCCGAATCATCGGTCACCGCCAGCAGGCCCAGGTTCGAGCCCACGGAGGTCCGCTCGTCGATCGTCCAGGCCAGCGGGATGATCACGGATGGATCAACGTCGTCGGACGGCGAGGCGTCGCCGGTGGGCAGCGTGACCTGGGGCTGCAGCGCAACACCGGGCACCCAGCCATCGGGCGGCTGGACCTCGAAGCGGACGCCCAGGACGAGGTCGCCGAAGCCGTTGTCGGCACCTTCGGCAGCGGTGAAGCCCGGCGTCGACAGCCTGCCCTCGATCGTGTCGGTCAGCCCGACGCGGAGCAGCGTGGTCGGCAGCGTGTGCGACGAGTCGCCCTCGTCCTGGGTGAAGGTATAACCGGTCTCGATCTGGAAACGGCCGATGGGCACGGTGCGGATGCCCACGCCGAAGCTGGGCCGGCCGGTGAAGATCGTACCAGAGAGCGGCTCGGGGTTGGTGAAGTCGTAGGGGCCCGTCGCTTCGTCGAAGGCGTCCTGCGCGGGGAGGTCGGCGGCGTCCGGGGAGTCCTGCGCTTCCTGGACCGCCGTGGGTTCGACGAGGGCGGGCGGAGGGAGCGTCGGGAGCGGCAGGAGCATGCCGCATGCTTGCCGCCCCGGGCGTCGTGGGCGCGCCGGTGCGATTCGGATGCCATGCGAACCCGATAACGCGGCACTGCCGCAGTTTCGTGCCCACCGGCGGTGCAGCAGGAGCACGCGGTCGGCGGCCCGCGGTATGCTCCATGGACCCCACAGACCAGGAGAGATCACCCCATGCGTGGATGCTTCCGTGCGTCGCTCATCGTGGCCTTCGTGCCCGCCCCGCTTGCACTGGGCCAGGCCGCCGACCCGACCGTGCTCGTCGCGAACAACGGCAACCTGCTCGGCGCGGTAACGAGCTTCCAGCCCGGGCCCGACGGCGGGCTGGTCGAGGTGGACTACCTGGTGATCGACGAGCGCCCCGCCGGCGACCCCGCCGAGCGCGGCACCAACGTCGAGGGCATCGCCCTCTCGCCCGGCGGTCGATTCCTGGCGACGGGCCACGCGACGGCGCTCGACCCCGAGCAGCTGACGATCATCGAGGTTCGACGAGACGGCACGCTGCAGCAGCTCGACGAATTCCTCGTTCCGAACGCGCCGCTCGGCATCGCGTGGGTCGCCGATGACCTGGTGGCCGTCGCCGAGAGCGCCCTGGGCGACTCGACCGCCCGCGTGTACCGGTATACCCCGGGTGCCGAGCCCGGGCAGGGCTCGCTGGTGCAGACCGACGCGACCGAGACCGGCACCTTCATCACCAACCTGGAGAGCGATCCGCGGCGCCGGCTGCTGTTCGTGCAGGACTCGGACTTCGGCGGCGGCGCCGCGAACGTCGCCAGCTACGAAGTCGACGATGACGGCGAACTGCTGCTCGTCGATCGCGTCTTCACCAGCCCCAATTTCGCCCTCGACATGGCGCTGGCGCCCAACGGCGACTGGCTGTACGCCGGCGGCGGCATCAGCGGCACGGGCAGCGACGTGCTCGGGTTCTCGGTGGCGTCCGGGGGTGGCCTCGGCTTCATCGGCGGTTCGCCCTTCGCGAGCCCGGGCGACTCGCCCGCGTGGGTCACGGTTACGGGCGACAGCCGCTACGTCTTCGCGGGTCACGGCCGGGATGCCACGGTGCAGGGCTTCGCCACCGACGCCGTCACCGGTGCACTCAGCGCGACCGGCGCGAGCTTCGATGTCGGCAGCCAGGGCACACTGGGCACCGTGGGCACACTAACGCTGCCGGCCGGCGAGTTCCTCTACGTCACCGATAACTCGACGGTGTTCGACGGGCTCAGCGGCATCTACGCGTTCCGCGTCGAAAACGACGGAGCGCTCGTACAGGTCGGCGACATCGTGCCCACGCAGGGCAGCCAGCCGGACAACTTCGTCGTGTGGGAGCCCGCGACCATCGACTGCCCGCCCGACCTCGATGGCGACGGAGAGCTGACCGTCTTCGACTTCCTTGCATTCCAGAACCTGTTCGCGCTGGGCGACCCCGCCGCCGATTTCGACGGCGACGGCGAGCTCACGCTGTTCGACTTCCTCGCGTTCCAGAACGCCTTCGGCGTGGGGTGCGGCTAGGAGCGTGAGTCCACGGGCATCCGCCGCTCTTCGAGTTCGGCCTTGAGGCGATCGGCGTACATGCGGGCCGCCGGGCGGCTGCCGAGCAGGCCGGACTCGACCGACACGCTCACCATGCGTTCGGTGATGGGGGCGATGGTGACCTCCAGGACCCTGCCGTTGTCCGAGCTGAGCGTCCAGACCCGGCGCTTGATGGCCGCCCCTTGCTCGCCCTTCTTGCGAGGGACGTCGATGCGGTCCTCGGTGACGAGGGCCAAGCGTTCGTTGGTGGCGTCGACGGCGCTGCTCATCTCCTCGAAGCTGGCTTCGTCGACGTACTTGAGCGTGCCGCTATCCCAGAACGCGTAGCCCTTCTCGCCCGCGACTGCACCGGCGGCGATGACGGGTACGGCCGCGGCCGCGATGCAGCCGCCTGCGACTGCGGAGGCGCAGGCCAGCCCCAAGGCGGCCAGGATTCGGCAACGGTTGTCCCTCGCGATGCTCATCGGTGGTCTCCCTCGCGTGCATCGCTGCGATGATCGCCGTGCGGCATGCGCGACGCCGGGTGGCCCGCGTTGCCGCTATCCATCGGCGTGGGGCTGCACGCCGCGAGACCATAGCAGAACGATCGCGGTCAGGGCGGCAAGCAGCAGGCCCCAGCAGAGGATGGCGTAGGTCGACGAGCGGCGGGCCCGGCGCTCGTCGTAGAGCGAGTAGGGCGCCACGCCCTGCAGGCGGAACATCGCCATGGCCGACGCGTTGATGCAGATCACGTTGAGGATCGCCAGCAGCAGCGCGCCAAGGGCCTGCACGGGTTCGGCCGCCGCGCTGGCGAGCAGCAGCCCCGAGGTCACCAGCGGCGGCATGAGCGCGACGGCCACCATCACGCCCACGAGGATGGCCGGCACGCCCGTGGTCGCCGCAAGCGTGCCCGCGGCGCCGGCGGCCAGCGCGATGGCGATGTCGGTGGCCTTGGGCGACACCCGCGCGGCGATCTCGGGCGACTGCGGATCCGCTTGGGCGAGCACGCCGATGCCCGCCGCCAGGCCGCCGGCCACCACGAAACCAACGAAGTTGGTCAGCAGCGCCCGGCGGGCGAGCTTGAGATCGCCGATCGTCAGCGCCAGGGCCAGGGCCATGTTGGGCCCCAGCAGCGGCGCGATGACCATGGCCCCGATGATGACCGCCGCGCTGCCCTGGATCAGCCCCGCCGCCGCTACGACGGCCGACAGCACCACCATCGCCACGTACACCCGCGTGAGCTTCGCGCCCGACGCGACCTCCTGCACGAGTTCGTCCGACGCGACACGCGACCCGAAGAAGGGCTTGCGACGCCGGGGCGCCTCGTCCTCGCCATCCTCGCCGGCCTTCGGCTCGGCGGGCTCCTCGATCTTGGGCCGCGTGCCCTCGATGGCGGCGAGCACGAGGCGGTAGCCCTCGACGGCCGAGTACTGCCCGTCGATCCGCTGGACGAGGTCGTCGCACTCCTCCTTGGGCAGCAGCACGCTGACGCGGATGCGGTCGTCGGCGGCGGGCTCGACCCACAGCGTGGACGCGTCGCGGCGGCCGATGACCTCGCGCACCTCCACGTCGTGGCGCTTGGGCAGCACGATCTGGACGAGCCGTAGCGCCATGGGCTAGCCCCGCGTCGGCAGGCCAAGGCCGGCCCGCTTGGCCTCCCACTCGGCCCGCTCGCGAGTGTTCTTGGTTGCGAGTTCCCCCGGGCCGCCGCCCAGCTCGTCGCGGAGCGCGTCGATCTCGAGCCGCGTGAGCCGCAGGGAGTGCTGGTGGTAGTCCCGCCACGCCTCGATGGTGGCGGGCACGATGGGCTCGATGAGCGCGAGCATGGCCTGCGCGAAGGCGCGAATCTCGAGTTGGGCGTGGGAGTCGAGCCTCAGCTTCAGGAAGCGCAGGATGTTGTGCAGGTCGCACTTCCAGTACCACTGGGTGTACTGGCTCGTGGGCAGGCCGACGCGGGCGAGCTCGCGGCTGACGCCGGCCTCGATGAGCTGCTCGTACTGCGCGTAGAGCGCCTCGACGCGATCGATGTAGGCCACGAACTCCTGCGCGGTCCGCAGCTGCTGCTCGTCGGTGGTATCGAAGACCTCTTCGCCCCCCTGGCGGTTGCTCGTGCTCTGCTTGCGGACGGCCTCGAGCGGCACGCGGTAGAAGCGGTCGGGCATGACCGAATAGCGGCCCGAGTACTCGTTGACGTTGGCGGTGCGGTGGCGGATCCACTGGCGGGCCACGAAGATGGGCATCGCCATGTGGAACTTGAACTCCACCATCTCGAAGGGCGTGGTGTGCTCGTGGCGGAGCAGGTATCGAAGCAACCCCCAGTCCTCGTGCACCCGCTTGGTGCCCGCGCCGTAGCTCACCCGGGCGGCCTGCACGATGGCGCTATCCGCGGTCTGGCCCTCGGGCACAAGCCGGGGCATGGCGTCGACCAGCGCGACGAAGCCGTGCTCGTGGACCGGGATGGTCCACCGCGCGGCACCATCCATGGCGTCGACGAGGACCGCCTCAGGGTCGATGCGCTCGGCCTGTGGCGGCGCGGCCAGGGGCTTGGATTCGATGGCGCTTCCGTGCTCGGTCATGCGACGAAGGTAGACACGACAACGCCCGCTGGTGGCGGGCGTTGTCCGTACAGATCCGGATTGGATGTCGCTTAGCTGTCGGCTGCGCTCAGCCGGCCTTCTCGATGCCCAGCGTTTCGGGGATCAGCGTGTCGAGCTTGCCCCGCGCGTTGGGCGTCACCAGCCGGCCCTGCTGGTCGACCAGGAAGATGGTCGGAATCGAGCGGACCTTCCAGCCCGTCGAGAACTCGCTTTCCCAGCCATTGCCCTGGTAGTACTGCGGCCAGGGCAGCTCTCGGTCGGCCACGAAGTCGCGGAGCTTCTTGAGGCCGTCCTTGGAGGGGTCGCTCTCGTTCCGTGGCGCATCGAGGCTGATGCCCACGAACTCGACGCCCTTGTCCTTGTACGTCGCGTAGAGCTCCTTCATGTGCGGAAGCTCGGCGATGCACGGGCCGCACCAGGTCGCCCAGAAATCGATGACCACGACCTTGCCACGGAGCTGGCTCATGTCCACGGTCTCGCCCGTGATGGCGTCCTGGAAGGACAGCTCGAAGGGCTTGCCGACGCGCTCGAGCTGGAAGATCTTCGAGGCGGCCGAGCGGGCCTCGCGGGCGTCGGGGAAGTTGGCCTGGATGTCCTTGTAGATGGTCAGCAGCGTGGCATCGTCCGCATCGCCGTAGGTGGCGTAGCCGAGCAGCTCGGCGTTACGCTGATCCGCGGGCGCGGCCTGGCGGAACTTCGCCGCGGCGGCGAGCACCGCCGAGCTGTCCTCGGCCTGCGTCTTGTACACGGTCGTCATCGCGTGGAAGTACAGGGCGTCGACGGCCAGGTCGCCTTGGGAATCGGACGCGACGCGCTCGGTCTCCGCGGCCGCAACATCCAGCTCGCCGCCGCTGAGCAGCAGCTGCCAGCGCTCGGGCAGCAGCTCGTCGAGCTGCTCGTGGCCCGGGTGGGCCTGGTGCAGCTCGCCGATGAGCACCGCACGGGCGCGGCCGGCCTCCTCGCTCTGCGCGCGGAAGGCGGCGACGTACTCGGCGCCCTCGGCGTCCGCGCGTGCGCGATCGAACTGCGGCATCTGCGTGCCGGCGAGATCCGCGAGGATCTCGGCGGCGGGTCGGTCATCCGCGAGGGCGGGCTGCGCGACGCAGAGCGCCAGCGCGACGGCGGCACTGCCCAGCGCGGTCAGGCGGCGGATTCGATTCGTCGGCATGCGGGACTCCTTGCGGTTGGGGCCCGGCGTGCTCGCGGGGCCTGCGGGTGCCGGATGCCCGCACCGCGTCGCGATGCGGCATCCTCGTACGAGGGAGTATATCGGAAGCACGCCCGTTTCGTTCCCGGGAATGCACGCACCTTTTGGGCGCTCATCAGCCGCCGGGCACGACGATCTGTTCGTAATCCGAGCTGCGGCCCAAGCGGGCGTTCAGCTCCAGGATCTCCCGGCCCCGGCGGACGGTCAGGACCACGAGGTTGCCGGGCGTGTAGCGGCCCAGCACGCGGTAGAGCTCGTTGATGTCGCGGGTGCCCTGGCCGTTGACGGCGACGAGCACGTCGCGGGGCCGCAGGCCCGCGCGGCGGCCCGGCGATCCGCGGACGGTGCGGATCACCGCGAGCCCCTCGCCCCGCTCGGGGTCGACGTCGATGCCCAGCGTCGCCGCGGGTGGGTGCATCTGCTCGGGCGCGGTGGGTAGGCTCTGCACCCAGCGGCGGTAGGACGCCTCGATCTGCGGCAGCGTGGCGTCGAAGGTCCGAAGGATGGCCGCCAGGCCCGTGCGATCCTCCTCCCACGTGTCCACGTAGTTGCGATAGAACTCGGCCAAGCGGCCGGCCGCGTACATGTAGAGCATGAGCGTGCGGGCCTCGGCGTAGTGCAGCAGCGGCGACTGGCCGACGAAGATGTGGTCGGGCATCGACGTGAGCTGCTCGATGGTCTTCAGCCGGCCGCCGCGGAATGCGCGCCGCGCAGCGTTGGTCCGCCACGAGGGCACGAACACCGGCGTGCCCTGATAGTCCAGGTCGAAGTCCTCGACGAGCGCCGCGAGGCCTTCGAGCACCCAGGCCGCGTGCCGCTGGGCGTGCAGCGACTGGCTGCGGTAGTGCAGCGCGTGGAAGACCTCGTGCCGCAGCGTCGAGCCCAGGTCCTTGCAGACCAGTTCCTTGCGGTCGTGGTCGTAGGTGCCGGCGATTTGTTGCGTGGGGCCGCGGGCCGCATCGCCGTGCCGCTCCCGGGCCCAGGACGCGAAGTCCGCGTCGGTCGGGATGACGACGGTAACCCACGGCACCGTGCCGTCCTCGGCGTCCGCGAGGTTGGCGAACAGGTGCTCCATGGCCCACCGCGAGACGATGTGCAATTCCTCGTGCGCCATGTCGAAGGTCTGCCGCGGCTGCCCGACGGCGAATCGCACGCGTAGCAGGTCGTCCCGCTGGGTGTGGTAGCCGCGGCCGAAGCGCTCGATGGCCCGGGCGAAGCGGACCTCGGCCTGCCGCTCCATGATCTCCGGCCAGCGGGCCTCGAGGTCGGCGAAGCGCTCGCCGCCTCGGAGGGGCTCGATGTGCGGATCGAGCCGCAGGTGCGTCAGGTCGTTCATGCCCAGCTCGATGGACCTCTCGAGCGCGCCCCAGGCCTCGTCGGGGTGCTCCAGCTGGGCGAGCGCACAGGCGAGGTTGTACCACGCCACGAACGAATCGGGCCGGCGCTTGGTCAGCTCCCGATAGCGGATCGCGGCGCCGGCGAAATCGCCAGAGGCCGCGAGTGCAGCGGCCTCGGCCTCGATGTCCTCGTCGCTCTTCGTTCGGTCGAGCGGAGTGCGCGGCGCGGCCTCCGCCGGTACGACATGCAAGGCCGCATACGCGGCCGACGCACCGCGGCTTGCCGGCGCGCTCAGCGTGAGCACGAGCGCGCCGGCGGCCATGGTCGCCACCCGCCCGATGGTCCACGGAGTGCTGAAGTTCAACGCTGCCCCTCCCTCATGCGCTCGCGGCGAACAGCTCCTGCAGCGCCGCCGGGTACGCCTCGCACTCGAGCGCGAAGACCCGTGCGGCGAGCGAATCGGGCGTGTCATCCGGCAGCACGGGGCAGCGCGCCCGCCGGAGGATCGGCCCGGTGTCGTATCGGTCATCGCACAGGTGCACCGTGCAACCGCTATGTGCATCCCCCGCCTCGAGCACGGCCCGGTGCACCCGCTCGCCATACATGCCCGGCCCCCCGTGCCTTGGGAGCAGGGCCGGGTGGATGTTGACCACGCGATCCGAGAAGTCGCACGGCTGCCCGGGCTCACGCGGGATCGCGACCCGCCGCAGGTACCCGCAGAGCACGATCCACTCGGCGTCGGCCGCGCCGGCCAGCTCGCACAGCCGCTCGGCGGGGATCTCGCCGGTCTCGACGGCGACGCGCAGGCCGCGATCGCGGGCCCGATCGGCTCCGGGACACTCGCGAGAAGCGACCACGCCCCCGACGCGGGCATCCAGCCGGCCGTCGTCGATGGCATCGAGCAGGTTCATGAGCGTCCGACCCCCACCGGAGAGCATCGCCAGGAACGACGTCCTCCGGGTCTCACGCGGCATGCGGGCGGTCTCCTGTTCGTGCGGCGGGGGCCGACGGGTCCACCGCGGGCGAGAAACCGGCGGGCCTTTGCACGTCCTATGTTAGGTGTGCCGTTGGGGCGTCGGCCATGGGCACCGGGCGGCCGTCGGGGCCGACGGCCACCATCGTGAGCTGCGCCTCGGTGACGTCGACGACCTCGTGGCTGCCGTAACGCTGCGCGGTGACGCGGACGTGTACGCCCACGCTGGAGGTGCCGCAGCGTGTCGTCCGGGTCTCGAGGGTGACCAGGTCCCCCACCTTCACGGGCTGGCGGAACTCAACCTGCTCGAGCTTGGCGGTCACCCAGCGGTGCAGCCCATGCCGGCGGGCCTCCGCGAACGCGGCCTGGTCGATGTAGCTCAGGATCACGCCGCCGAAGATCGTGCCGTACTGGTTGGTGTCGCGGGGCATCGTCATGACCCGCAGGCCGAGCGACCAGCCGTCCTCGCCCGCGGGCGCACGATCATTGGAAACCTCGTTGGGGCTTGCATTTGCGGGGCTCACGCGGCAGGCTAGCGTCGTCCGATGGCGGTAGCATGGCTGCGGAGGTGCTTCCATGTCCCTAAAGCCCCAGGGGTTGACCGCGTGCGACGGCCCGCTGTGCGGGCAGCTCGAGGTCGCCCAGACCGATGCCCTGCGCGCCCTGTCGTGGGAGGACCTGCTCCGCCGGTTCTCGGTGGGCGTGGAGTGGTTCGATCCGAGGCTGTTCCACCTGGCCGAGGCCGACATGGACCTGGCGTTCGACCCGCGGGCCGGGTGCGGCCGCTGGCCGATCCGCGCGCTGGCCGCCCACCTCGCCGACGCCGAGATGGTCTGGCTGCATCGCATCCGCCAGGCGATCTCCGAGGATCGGCCCATGCTGGGGATGTTCGACTACGAGGCATTCATCGACGGCCCGCTGTACGGGCCCGGCACACGGAAGGACGCGGTGTCGCCGCCGGTGGCCGGCTCGATCGCCGTCGTGCACACCCTGCGGCGGTGGACCCTGGATTGGCTCTGGGACCTCGCCGAAGGCGGCCGGGATCGCCTCGCGCTGCACCCCGAGCACGGCGAGCTGAGCGTGCGGGGCATGCTGGCGACGACCACCTGGCACCTGGAGCACCACGCCGACTTCCTGAATCGCAAGATCGTGCACCTCGCGGGCCCGCTGCCGGATCCGGCCGAGGCCGTCCGCGAACCGTGCGGGCCGGCGTGCGGCTGCGCGAGCCGCGCCGCGGCGCCCGGGGCGACGCATGACGCGGGGACCTAACAGGACGGCGATCCTCGGAGGCCTCGTCGCGATCCTCGCGGCGGTGCCGGCGTGCGAATACCAGGAGCTCTCGGTCACGCCCCGCAACTCGCTGTTCCACAGGCTGAGCGGCGAGGCGCCATCGAACGGCACGGCGCGGAGCCTCGAGCCCTCGCCGATCCGCGTGGAACACCCCGACGGCACCATCACGCTGTTCTCGAGGTCGGGCCGCGACCTGATGGTGCACATCCGCCAGACGCTCATCCAGAACGAGCGGGACCTGTTCACCGAGCAGATCCTCAGCGACATGACCCGCGAGGAGTTCCTCGACCGCAACGTCGATCCCGAGGCCGCCTTCGACGAGCTCAAGGCCCGCCAGCGGGACGTCATGCAGTTCTTCGGCAGGATCGGCCCCTTCGGCGAGCACTCGCCCATGGTGTTCATGGAGCCCCAGGGCGGCCACGTCATGCGGATCCGCCTGACGGGCATGGCCCAGCAGGGCCTCCGCTGGACGTTCATGGACATGGTGCTCGAGGAGGGCAGCTGGCGGCTGCGGTGGTTCGGCTGAGGCAGCGGAGCGGATGCGCCGCGACGAACAGTCGACGCAGAAGCGAGGGATCGTCCTGGGCATCGAGTATCGCGAACTTGGCCCAGCCGACGCACCGCTGCTGCTCGCCGCGCCGCCGGAGCTGTTCGACAACCCGATCGACCCCGAGCAGTGCGACGCGTTCCTCGCCGATGGGCGGCACCACATCATCGTGGCGCTCGACGTCGGCGTGCCCGTCGGCTTCGCGACCGCCAACGGCTACCTGCACCCCGACAAGCCGCCGCAGGCGTGGATCAACGAGCTATCGACGCTGGAGGCCCACCGCAACCGCGGCATCGGCGCCGAGCTGGTCCGCCGGATGCTGGCGCTGCTGCGCGACCGCGGCTACGCCGAGGCCTGGCTCGCCACCGAGCACGACAACGCCCCCGCCCGCGCGGTCTACAAGCGGGTGCTGGCCGAGCGGGCGGCGCACGCCGGCGCGACCGAGGACGAGGCGGTGGTCGTGTACGTGTTCCCGCTTGGGTGAGCGGGCGGCGCTCCACGCCTCTAACGAAAACGGGGGCGATCGGCGGCCCCGGTACGTGCTTGGTTGTGTGCCGACTTGCGTGCTAGGCCGCGATCGAGAGGGGGCCGCCGCCGCTGCCGGTGCTGCCGAAGCGGACGGCCGCGGGCTGGCTCCACTCGCTGACCTCGCCGTTGGTCAGCCGGGTGCGGACGCGGTAGTTGATGGTGCTCAGGCCGGCGGGGATGGCGTTGTCGACGAAGGTCTTGTCGTCGGCCTGGCCCGCGTAGGCGAAGCCGGAGATGGTGCCGTCGCCGGCGATCGTCTGCCGCTCGACGGTGAAGGTGGCGCCGCCGCCGGTGGCGGCTTTGAACTTCAGCTCGATGGAGCCGTCGGTTAGCAGGCGGGTGCTCAGGTCGCCGGGCTGCACCGGGTCGGTGCGGGGGGCGGCGGGCTTGGGCGGGGCGATGTTGGCGCGGGCGTAGACGCCCTCGTCGCCGGTGGTCTTGGCGTAGGCCTCGATGGTGGTCACCGCGGCGCCGAGGTTGGTCTTGAGGACCTCGAAGGCGTCCTTCTTGACGACGGTCGAGGCCTCGGTGGCGTCCCGCGCCGTCTGCTGGCCGGAGTAGGCGGTCTCGGCGGAGGTGACGAGGGCCTCGATGGCGGCGGCCTGGGCGGCGGAGATGCCGATGTCGGGCGGCGTGCCGTTGCCGAGCCAGAGCGTGGCGTGGTCGCGGGCCTACTGGAGGAAGTCCGCGTCGCGGGTCGGGTAACGCATGGGTGTCTCCACGAGTGGGCAACGCGTCCGCCGGGACCCCTCCGCAGCGTCGCGCCGCCGGTGCTTTTGGGGCGGCATCGGCGTGGGGCGGGGGTGGCTTGAGGGCAACAGAGCAACGAACGCCAAAGCAATGACTATGGCGATGCCACCGCACGCTCGGACCTTTGAAGGAACGCCCGGATTCGCCGCCTCAGTTTGTCGGCGTCCTTGAGCTCGCACTCCCACACGACGAGCACGCGCCAGCGCGCCGATCGCAGTTTACGTTGCACCCGAGCATCGCGCTCGATGTTGCGTTGTAATTTAGCGTTCCAGTATTCTGCGTTCGTCGCAGGCCGCCGATCGCCACGGGGGCAGTCGTGCTGGTGCCAAAAGCAGCCATGGACGAAGATGGCGGCGCGCAGGCGGGCCAGGACGAGGTCGGGTTTGCCGGGTAGCTTCTGGCCTCGGTGCCGTCCGTCGAGTCGGAAGCGGTAGCCGAGATTGTGCACAATCGAGCGTACGACTCGCTCTGGCCTTGTATCTGAGGCACGCACGCGGGCCATGACTTGGCTGCGTGAAAGCGCCATTACACAATCTCGATGTCGATTCCTGTCGCCGCTAGTGGCCCGACCCAAGACTCGTGATAAATCTGGATCAGATTCTCAATCTGCTCTCGGGTACCCGCGGATGAACACTCGCCCAGTTCTGACAGATTTTGGCCGACGAACTGCTCGATTGAAGCGACAACAACGCGACGCAGATCGACGTCAAAAGCGATCAACTCCTGCCGCCAGGCGCTCAATCGTTGTGAACGAACGAGCAACCAGAACTGCCGCCTTGATTCAGCAAGTGCCGTAGCGACTTGGTCAAGATGCGCCTCATCTGGCCTTCCAGAAGCCACCTCGAAGATGCAGTCAGAAAACTCAAAGTCCCCTAGGCGAGCTTCCGCATCGGTGTGCGATCGTCGATTGCCTTGAAATGCGCTCGAAACAAGAATGTCTGCGGCTCGTTCTGGAAAGCGCAGGTGAAGTTTTGCTCCAACCAAATACTGAGCAACATCGCCCACTTTTCCGCGTTGCGCAGCCTGATCAAGTACGTCGCTGATTGCGAATTCAGCCGTGCGATCTTCCACTCGCAGCTTGAGCGGATCGACCTCAAGCACTTGGCGAATTCGCTCGGCAAGCACCTGCTGGGACGCTTCGAGTATCTCGGTCTGCCTTGCTGAAGATGCTTGCTCGAACCCAATGCTATCGAGCCAAGCTAAAACGTCCGGGGCCCAGTCGTGAAGGTTTGACGAGCGCCTCCCCGAAGTCTTGTTCACCAAGGGCAAGTCGAATCTCTCAAGTGCTTTCTGAGCGAGCGTCTCTTGCGATTTGATTGAATGCCCCGACTTCGTCAGATGTCGGCCAAGATCAAGCGATGCCTCGCTACGCAAGCGTTCGAGAAGCGCCAACGCTGCTTGTAAACGGGCCGGTACAAGACGTTCGGCCTGCTTCATCTTTTGGTCAATGAGAAGGAGCAAGCCGCGCAAATCAGTCTGGGTCATGCCATCGCCGCCTTCGCCCGCCGCCCTGATCGCCCCGGCAGTATCGGATTCAGATACTGCTCCCCGATCCACGTGATCGCTGGCACGCACACAGCGTCGCCGAAGCCGAAGAACGCCGGGTTGTCACCGGTCTCGATCACAAAGTCGTCAGCGCCCATCAAGCGGGCGCACTCGCGGGGGCTGAGCAGGCGCGCGGCGTAGCGGCCGTAGCCAGCCTTGAAGAGGATCTGGCGCCCGCTGCCGCCCTTGGGCGTGCGCAGGCAACCAGCTACGCCGTCGGTGCGCAGCTCGCCCATCGACCGTTTCTCGCCGTCGGGCTGCATGCGCACGCGGCGGAACACCGTGCCGTAGGACCACTTTCGCTTGCGAATCATCGCGTCGGCGATCTCGCGATGGCGATCGGAGAACTGGTTGTAAAGGTACTCAGCTCGCTCGCCGCTCCACCACCGGGCGTCGCGCGGGTCAAGGTTCTCCAAGATGTCCGCGAGCGACTTCTCGGATCGCAGCGGCGGCTCGGGCAGATCGCGGAAGCCCCATCGTAAATCAGGGTGCGACTCGACGAAGTCGGTGACGAGCTTCGGGCGTATGCGCGACTCAGAGGGCGTGCTTGTGGCCGTTGGATCGTCGATGGTCGAGCCGATGACGAACAATCGTGGCCGGCTCTGCGGCACGAACCACTTCGCGTCCAGCGTGAACACGTCGGCCGAGTATCCCAACTCGTTGAGCGCCGCGATGGCCTCGGCGAAGTCGTTGCCACCGTGCGAAGTGAGGAAGCCGACCACGTTCTCCAGCATCACCAGCGGCGGCCGGCGCTCGCCCATGCCCTTGAGCGCGTTGATGAAACCCCAGAACGCCGAGGACTGCGGCCCGCCGAAGCCCAGCCGCCCACCGGCCAGCGACAGGTCCGTGCACGGGAACGAGGCCATAGCGAGTTCGATGTCCGGCAGCGTCGAGCCGTCGATAGCGTGCACGTCTCCGAGATGGAAGTGCTCGTCCGCATCGCCGAAGTGAGCGTCGTACATCGCCAGCTTGCCCGCGTCGATGTCGTTGGCGTATGCCAGCGACCAGCCCGCGGCTTCCAGTCCCAGGCGGACCAAGCCAATGCCCGCGAAGAACTCCGCGAAGCGTGGGCCGGCTGCCGAACGCGGCCGGCGGAACGGGAGTGTGCGTTGGCGGCCATCCATGGCTGTGCTCCCCTCGCGACGCTCCTGCGCGTTCGAACACACCGATCAAGTACCGTATGCCCATGCGCGTCGGGGGAGCAAGCGAGCATAGGGCCGACCTCGCTGGGCTCGACCCTTGCTGTCCCGCTGTGCCAGCTTATCGAGAGTTGCACGCCCGCTAACCGCCAGTTGGCAATGAGTGATTGCCCGCCCCGGCCTGCGGAGCGTCAGTCTGTACAGCGATTCTGCGACCCAAGGCCACGTCCCCGGGGGCCTCTCAGGGCGGTCTTGGCGGCCCAAACCGAGGCCAATCGCGCCGGATATGCCGTCTTCAGCGCGCGGTATGTGACATCGCGAGTTCGGCACGCCGCGCGCCGAGCTCCGGATGCTGCGCATTGCGGTCTCAATGCCGCTTGACGGGCTCTGCATGCCGCGTCTTGGGCTCCCGGTGAGACCGATCGGACCCGCGACGCCGCACCGGCGGCTCCGCACTGGGCATTTCCACCGCCCGATCCGACGGAGCGAGCGTCGGCCGCCGCCCGCGGCGCCACGGCCTCAGCAGCCCGCCGCGAAGTGGTTCTGGAAGGCCAGGAAGTCGACGAGCGTCAGCTCGCCGTCGTGGTCCAGGTCGGCCGCGGGTTCGCCCGCGTCGAAGAGATCGCGGAATGCCAGGAAGTCGAGGAGGGTCAACTCGCCGTCGCCGTCCATGTCGGCGGCGCAGGCCCGCGAACACTGGTTGAGCAGCGTGGTGACCACGTTATCCCACGTCTCGCCCACCAGCAGATCGGGCCGACCGTCCAGGTTCGCGTCCGCGACCGTCAGGCCGTCCGGGTAGGAGCCCGCCGAATCGAAGCAGCTCTCAGACGTAAACGAGCCCGCGGTGTTCCAGAGCACGCAGGGGTAGTCGTCGTTGATGTAGGCGATATCGGGGTAGCCGTCGGTGTCGATGTCCTCGACGTGCACCTCTTCGATGCGTGACCCCCAGCTAAACAGGTCGCCAACGGAGAAGGTCGCGTCGCCCCGGTTGTACAGCAGTCGGAAGGCGCCGTCGTGGGTCACCAAGACATCGGCGTCGCCGTCCCGATCGAAGTCGGCCGAGTCTACGAAGAGCATGTCGTACTGCACGTCGATCGGCGGCAGCTGGCGGTACGTCCGAGGGCCATCGTTGAGCAGCACCGTCGGAGAGGAGAGGATCTGGTGACCGACGAGCAGATCGTTGTCGCCGTCGCCGTCTAGGTCGACGATCTCGACGTCGATCGGTCGCAGCGGCACGGCGATCTCGAAGACCGTGCCGAGCGATTCGCCGCCGTCGAGGAAGAACATGCCGAGGCTATTGCTTTCATGGTTGACGACGACGAGGTCCTCGCGGGCATCGCCGTCCAGGTCGCCCAGAGCCATGCGCCCGACTCGTTCGCCCGATTCGTGGTGCATCTCGGCGCCGAAGTTGCCGGCCCCGTCGTTGAGCAGCAGGCCCACCTGCCACCGGGTGTTTGTGATCAGCAGATCGGACGCGCCGTCCTCGTTGACGTCGTGGGCTAGCACGTCGATGGGCTCGTGGTTCTCCGCGACGAGCCGCGGCTCGCCGAACCGCCCGTCCCCCAGCCCGAGGAGCACCCAGCACTCGCCGAGATACTCGCGGATGCCCGCAACATCCGGGATGCCGTCGCCGTTGAAGTCCGCCGTGGTCATGCGCTCGAGCAGTTCGCCGCTCGGCGACGCCAGCCGCTGCCCGTAGCCCCCGGCTCCATCGCTCAGCACGACCGCGGCGGCGCTTGCAGCCGCGAGATCCGGGTAGCCGTCGCCGTTGAGGTCGCCGACGGCCACCGAGTAGGCGGTCTGGCCGGCGTCGATCGACACGGGCTCATCGAGCAGGCCTCCGCCCAACGAACGAACCAGGCGAACATCGCCGTGGGCGAGCACGACATCGTCGAGGCCATCGAGATCCAAATCGGTGACCGTTGTCCACGAGGTACCGAGCGGTCCGGCGTCCGGGATGGGGGGATCGAACGTGCCATCGGCCCGCTGAAGCACGACGGAGGCCATCTGGTACTCGGGCCAGTATACGACATCCTGCCTGCCATCGCCGGTTATGTCCGCAAAGGCCGCCGCCGCCAGGGACCTTGGAGTGTCGGCCAGCGGGACGTCCTCGAATTGGCCGCTCCCGTCGTTGCGAAAGAGCGCCACGTCGTGGCGCGGCGGCCGAGTCGAGCGCCCGAGCAGGTCGATGTCACCATCACCGTCGACATCGCCGAGATCCGCCAGATCGATGCCAACCGACTCGTATGGCGGCGGCTCGAACGTGCCTCCGCCCAGGTTGTGCACGACGGTGAGGCCGTCCCTCCACGCCAGCACGTCGGGGAGGCCGTCACCGTTTAGGTCGGCGAGTTCGACGCGTAGCACCTGGAAGTAGAACATGATCTCGCCGCCATTGGCGAAACGCCCCTCGCCGTCGTTGATGAGCACGCGGATGACCTTCTCGAACGGATGGGCAACGACGATGTCTACATCCCCGTCGCGATCGATGTCCGAGCAGGCAGCGTCGGCCGCGTGGTCGAAGGTGCCGTACTCCCCGTCGAATCCGAACACGCCATCGCCGCGGTTGAGCCAGATGGCGACCGCAGCGGTGCGGCGGTCGCCCGTGACGACCTTGTCAAGGTCGCCGTCGCCATCCACATCAGCGAGTTCGATATCGCTCGCCCCCGGGCCGTAGACCTGCGTGTGGAAGATCGGCCCGCGGCACGGCTGCGCGGTCGTGCCGGTACAACACGCGAGCATGAAAACGGCCGCCGAGATCAGGTAACGCATGTGTTATGTCCTTTGCTGTGTGCAGAGTGTACACCAAGTTGCGGGACATCGGGCACCCAAGATCGCCCGAGCGATGTGGATCATCGCTACGCATCGAAAGCGGCTTCCCACGCCTCGGATGCCGTCTCCGATCGATCCGGGGCGACGCCCGGGTGGTCGCGTTTCGGCGATCCGAGGCCGCGGTCGGTCGATCGAAAGCGGTGCTCTGGTGAAGAGGGGCAATGCCCCCGCGATCGGGGGCGGCCGCCCGGCGATCCTCGGCCGGCCGGGGTCGCCGGGTGGCCCTCTTCTGCGAACGGCCGGCGGCGGCCCGCCGACGCGGCGCCCGCCCTACGGGCAGCCGGCCAGGAAGGCGTTCTGGAAGCACAGGAAGTCGAAGATGTTGAGGGACCCGCTGCCGTCGCAGTCGGCCGCGGCGTCGCCGGCACCGAAGGCGTTCTGGAAGGCCAGGAAGTCGAACACTGTCAGCTCGCCGTCGCCGTCGAAGTCGGCGTAGCACGGCGGCCGGACCGCGAACGCCACGGCCGCGGTGTAGCGGTTGCCGCGATCGCAGTCCAGATCGAGCACGACCGGCCGCACCGACAGCACGATCTCGTCGCTCCGGAACTCCACGGTGGCGCGGAGCGGCTCGCCCCGGGGCACGAAGGCCTCGAGCACGGCCGGCGCATCGCAGGTCGGCCCGTCGAGCGCCGTCACGAGCGCGTCGAAGGGCGCGTCGAAGCGGACCTCGGCGGTCGCGCCTGGCTCGCCGCCGCTGAGTAGATACCAGTCGGCGTCGGCGTCTCCGCCGCGGGCCCAGACGCCGCCGCCGATGGGCGAGCCCCACACGCCGCCGCCGAGCGCGGCCTCCGCGGCGTCGCAGCCGGAGTTGCGCGAGTCGGGGCAGGGCTCGGGCTCGATGGCGATCGACTGGTCGAGGCCGTCGATCCACGGCGGGTCCCGCAGGATCGTGCCGCCGACCAACTCGTCCAGCGGCGTGCCGGGATCGACCACCAGCGGCCCCGCCAGGATGGCCTGGACGCCGGGGTCGAGGATGCGCCCCCGCACGTCGGCGGTCAGGTCGATCTCGGGGGCGAGCATCACGATGGTCTCGGCGGCGCGGAGCGGGCGGCCGGCGAACTGGCCGAGCGCGATCGCCTCGTCGGCCCGCCAGTCGATGGAGCGGGATTGCGTACCGTCGTCCTCGTCGGGCACCTCGGCCAGGATCCTGCGGCCGCAGATGTCCTCGTCGCCATCGGGCCCGCGGTCCTTGTCGGGCGTGGCGGGATCGTTGGGGTCGTCGGCGCCGCCCTGGCCGCCCTTGACGTCGCCGCGGCGGATGACGCCGACCTTCTCGCCGTCCTGGTCGCCCTTGAGGGCCACGTCGCCGCCGTCGCCGCCCTTCTTCGTCGGGTCGCTGGCGTCGCGCTTGACGTGGTTGCCGCCGTCGCCGCCGCGGACCTTGCCCTCTCCGGTGTCGACGACGCTGTCGGTCTCGGTCTTGCCCTCGACGTCGCCGCCCGCGCCGGGCACCTGGCCGTCGCCGCCGTCGCCGCCCTTGACGAGGTCGTCATCGGCGATCTGCTTGATGGTGACGTCGCCCCGGGCGCAGATCGCCACGTCGCCGCCGTCGCCCGCGGGATCGCGCGAGTCGGCCGGCCGGTCGTAGCCGTCGCCGCCGCGGACGTCGCCGCACACGGTGACGCTGCCCTGCTTGGATGCGATGGTGACGCCGCCGCCGCCATCGCCGTTGCGCTGGCCGCCGCCGCCCTTGCCCCCGGCGACGGTGCCGCCGCCGTTGGTCTTGATCGCGACGTCGCCGGTGCCGCAGATGTCGATCGAGCCGCCGCGTCCCTGCGGCACGCCGCGGGCCTCGAAGCCGTCGCCCGCCTTGATCGTGCCGCAGATCGCGACCGTCGAGCCCTCGATGCACACGCCGCCGCCGTGGATGCTCCGCGGCGTGCCATCGGTCGCGCAGATGGCCGCGGGCGAGTCCGACTCGCCGATGACGACGGCCTCGGCGGCCTTGATGGTGATCTTGGCGCCGCCATCCGGTCCCTCCATCGTGACGCCGCCGGCGACCGTGATCGAGTTGACGCACACCATCTCGGGCAGCTCGGGAAAGGGCACCACGTTGGGGATGACGACGTCGTCGTCCTCATCGGGCGGGCCCGTGGGCGACCAGTTGGCCGGGTCGCTCCAGTCGCCCGGCGTGCCCAGGCCCGTCCAAGTGATCTGGTCGGCGTGCGCGGCATCGCCGGCGGCGAGCACGGCCGCAACGGTGACCAGCAGCGCGACAGCGCGGCGTCCGCCGGTTACCCGGCGGTGCGCACCCCGGTGCGTTCGCGATGCGCGTCGGCCCTCCTTCCACGCGGAGGTGCGGGCGGACGCGCACGACGGGAGCTGCAACGGCATGGCTGCCTCCTGCTCTGGATGTAGGGCCGCGAGGGGCGTCGATGGGCGCACGGAGCGCACCCGTGCTCAGAGCGGCAACCGCGCATCCGCCTCACGCGCGGCGCAGCCTCCGCCCAAGGCACCCCCGGGCGTGGAGTCGCCCGACGCAGCGACTACCGGGAGCGGAGCCGGGTCCTGTCCGGCGGCCGGCCGCCGAACATGGCCGCGGCCGGGATCGGGCTTCCCCGTGCACAAGGCCGGATCTATTGACATATTGGGCAATATGCAGGATTCTGGCAAGCAGGAGGAGTCCGCCATGGCGAGCCGCCAGAGTCCGTTGTCGTCCGCGCGTCCGCTGCCCCTGGCCGTCATCACCGCGGTGGCTGGGGCCTGCTTCATCACCCCCACCCACGGACAGACGCTCGACCCGCCAGAGCCCATCGCCTACCAGCCGCTGGCGATCGACTTCGCCTCGGGCGAGGTGCTCAGCGAGACCTTGAGCGACCCCAGCCCGTTCCTCGATCGGCGGCTGCAGGTCGCCTTCACCGCGCCCGATGGCCGGGTGTTCGACGTGCCGGGCTTCTTCGCCGGCGACGGCACGGGCCCCACCGCCACCAGCTTCGAGGGCGACGCGTGGCGGGTCCGCTTCGCGCCCGATGCGACGGGCGACTGGACCTGGGTCGCCAGCTTCCGCGGCGGGGACGAGGTCGCCGTCGACCTGGACCCGGACGCGGGCGCGCCGCTGGCGTTTGACAGCGCGTCCGGCACCTTCACCGTGGATGCGCCCGATGCCGACGCGCCGGGGTTCCTCGCGAAGGGACGCTTGGATTACACGGGCGAGCACTACCTGCGATTCGCGGACGGCTCGTACTACATCAAGGGCGGCGCCGACAGCCCCGAGAACTGGCTGGGCTACGTCGGCTTCGACAACACCTTCGACGGCGGCGCCGGGCCGTCGACGCCGTCGGGCCTGCACGAGTTCAGCGGCCATCCGGGCGACTGGAACGCCGGCGACCCCGACTGGGATCGCACCGATCCGCCGATGGCCAACGCCGGGCGGGCGATCATCGGCGCGCTCAACTACCTGGAGAGCCAGGGCATCAACAGCATCTACTTCCTGCCGATGAACATCGGCGGCGATGCGCGGGACAGCTGGCCGTACGTTGGTCCCGTGAACCCCGCGGGCGCGACGGGCAACGACAACCTGCGCCACGACATTAGCAAGCTGGCGCAGTGGGACATCGTGTTTGGCCACGCACAGCGGCTGGGCATCAAGCTGCACTTCGTGCTCAACGAGGCCGAGCAGCCCAACAAGCAGGAGCTCGACGACGGCACACTGGGCGTGGAACGGAAGCTGTTCTACCGCGAGCTGGTCGCCCGCTTCGGCTACCACAACGCGCTGACGTGGAACATGAGCGAGGAGTACAACCTGGGTTCGCCGCTCTTCGACGTCGCCGCGATAAAGGAGTTCGCCGAGTACCTGTCCGCGGTCGACCCCTACGACCATCCGCTAACGGTGCACAACGCGGGCAACCCGTTCGATCCATCGAGCGGGCCGTGGGCGCCCTTCGTGGGCGAGGCCGACTTCGACCTGACGAGCCTGCAGCGGGCCCGGCAGCTTGACGGGTGGGATGACGTGGTGGCCGACTACCGTACGTTCTCGACCATGCAGGGCCGGCCGCTGGTGGTGCACATCGACGAGCCGGGCTCGATCACCCGCGACACGGGCGACGACTTCGACCAGGTGCGGCGGCGGATGACGTGGGACGTGCTGCTGGCCGGCGGCGGCGTCGAGTGGTTCATCAACAACCGCGACCAGTCGCTCGAGGACTTCCGCGAGTTCGAGCAGGTCTGGCGGGAGACGACCATCGCGCGGCGGTTCATCGAGGACAACCTGCCGTTCTGGGCGATGGCGCCCGACGCCTCGCTCGTCAGCGGCGAGGACGGGCTCTGGGGCGGCGCGGTCGTGCTCGCGCCGGCCGACGGCGGGCCCGGGCCCATAGGGGTGTACCTGCCCGATGCGAGCCCCTCGGGCTCGATCGACCTCGATTCGTACGCCGATCTCGAGGCCGAGCTGCGGTGGTTCGATCCGAGGCTCGGCGCCTTCGCGGGCGAGCCGAGGCGGGCGCCGGCGGCGTCGAGCGTGCCGCTGGGCGAGCCACCCTCGTTGCCCGACCAGGACTGGGCGCTGCTGATCACGCCGGTGCCCTGCGCGGGCGACCTCGACGGCGACGGCGAGCTAACCATCTTCGACTTCTTCGCCTTCCAGAACCTCTTCGACGCGGGCGATCCGGCGGCGGACTTCGACGGCGACGGCGACCTCACGCTGTTCGACTTCCTGGCGTTCCAGAACGCCTTCGATGCAGGGTGCGCGTAGCCGTCCCGCAATCCGCTGACACTGCGATTCCTCGCGGGCGCACTCGAGCGCTAAATCTTCCGGCTGGATGCATCCAGGATTCCCGCATCGACGATTCCACGCATAGGGAGCGATCGAACGCTCATCTCGGGCGATCGGTACGGCCGGGCCGCCCGCGTCGGGCGAATTCGTCCGGTTCAGCATGGATATCGAAGGACAGCAGGGCGGCAACACCGCCGCAGGGGAGAACAACCATGATGAAGATCGAAGCGAAGAGAAGAACGACCACCGCCGCAGGTGCCCTGGCCGTGCTGCTGGCCGCGGGCGCTGCCGTGGCGCAGACAACGATCCGCGTGCCCGCGGACGCGGCGACCATCCAGGCTGCCATCGATCTGGCCGTGGACGGGGACACCGTACTGGTGGCGGCCGGCAGCTACAACGAGGCGCTGCTGGTTGGCGAGTTGGCCGTCACGCTCCGTTCCGAAGATGGTGCCGGCGCGACGACGCTGAACGGCTCGGGCCTGGACGCGCCCATCCTGACCACGGTCGGCACGCTGACGGTCGAGGGCTTCACGTTCACCGGTGCGGGCTTCGGCGGGGCCATCGACGCCGACGGTGGCTCGTTGGTCGTCATCGACTCGGCCTTCGTGGCCAACACCAATCGTGGCATCGACGCCCTGGCGACCGACGTCACCGTCCGCGGCGGCTCGTTCACGGACAACTTGGCCGCGAACGGCGGCGCGGGCGTCTACGTGCTCGGCGGGAGCCTGACCATCGACGGCACGAGCTTCCGGGGCAACCTGGGCCGCGGCCTGGGCGGCGCCATCGCGGTCCGGAGCGCCACTCTGGACGCGCGCGGCTTGGACATGATCGACAACGGCGACGGCGAGATTCGAGATAGCGGCGGCGCCGCCAGCGTACCACCGCGTGTCTTTGGGACGTTCGGTGGCGGGGCGATCTACACCAGCAACGTGAACGGACGCATCGATTCGGCGCGCATCATCGCTAGCAAGGCCGCGTTTGGCGGTGGCCTGTACATCGCCGCTGGCGGCACGCTCGAGGTCGTCAACACCCTCATCGCCGACAGCCTGACCGGCACGGGCGCAATCTATACCAACGCATCGGCCCCGATCATCGCGAACTCGACCATCGTGGACAACGAGGACTGGGGGCTCTTCGCCCAGCGTGAGTCGAGGCCCATCGTGCGCAACAGCGTGTTCAGCGGCAACGAGGTCTATCCGCGCAGCATCGAGATCGGCGGGCCCGGCATCGCCGATGTGGCCTTCTCGATTGTGGATGGCACGGCGTCGGCAACCATCGGTGATGGCGTGGTGTTCGCCGATCCGCGGCTCGATGATGCCTTCGCCCCGCTTCCCGGCTCGCCGACCATCGACGCCGGCGACAACGCGGGCGTGCCCGGTGGCATCACGGCCGACCTGCTCGGCGGCGTGCGGTTCTTCGACGATCCGGATACGCCCGACACGGGTGCCGGCACGGCCCCGATCGTCGACCTCGGGGCCATCGAGTTCGGCGGCGGGCAGGCCGGCCCGTGCCGGGCCGACTTCGACGGCGACGGCGAGCTGACGATCTTCGACTTCCTTGGCTTCCAGGGCGCCTTCGATCTGGGCGACCTCGCCGCGGACTTCGATGCCGACGGACGCCTCACCGTCTTCGACTTCCTGGCGTTCCAAACCGCCTTCGCCGTCGGCTGCCCCTGAGGCAAGCGCTCGGCGCGAGAACTCGGACCTTCGCGTTTGCCCGGCCCGGCATGCGGCTGCCCCGGATCGCCCCCCTGCGGTCGGAATCGGGCGGCCGCTTTCCTATCATTGAGGCGACGCGGGCGGAGCCCGGACGCTCCGCCGCCGCGTCGGCATCGCAACACACGTGCCCCGCGAGGATCGCCCATTGACGACCAGCATGGATAGCCCGTCCACGGCCCGGCGGACCACCGACGACGCGCGCGAGCGGGCCGGCCGCCCCCTCGGTCCGACCGATACGTTCGTGCATCGGCATATCGGCCCCGACGAGGCCGAGGTGGCCGACATGCTCGGTACGCTGGGATATGCATCCCTCGACGCCCTCATCGAGGCCGCGGTGCCCGCGCAGATCCGCACCAATGCGCCGCTCGATGTCGGTCCCGCGCGGGGCGAGCACGAGCTGCTGGCCGAGCTGCGGCAACTCGCATCCAAGAACGAGGTCCGCCGCAGCTACATCGGCATGGGCTACCACGGCACCATCGTGCCGCCCGTCATCCAGCGGAACGTGCTCGAGCATCCGGGCTGGTATACGCAGTACACGCCCTACCAGGCCGAAATCAGCCAGGGCCGCCTCGAGGCGCTGCTCAACTTCCAGACGATGGTGAGCGACCTGACGGCGCTGCCGCTGGCGGGCGCGAGCCTGCTGGACGAGGGCACGGCGGCGGCCGAGGCGATGGCGATGTGCCTGTCCGTGTCACCCAAGAAGCCGCGCTTCGTGGTGGCCAGCGACTGCCACCCGCAGACCATCGCCGTCGTGCGGACCCGGGCAGAGTCGCTGGGCATCGAACTGGTCATCGCGGAGGGCCAACCCGGCCGGGGCGACGGCGGGCCGCTCGACCTCGACGGCGTGGACCTTTCGGCGGTGTGCGGCGTGCTCGTGCAGTACCCCGCGACCGACGGCCGCATCGAGTGCTACGAGGCGCTGGCGAAGAGCGTGCACGAGGCGGGCGGCATGCTCATCTGTGCGTGCGACCTGCTGGCGCTCACGCTGCTCAAGCCGCCGGGCGAATTCGGGGCCGACGTGGCCCTGGGCAGCGCGCAGCGTTTCGGCGTGCCGATGGGCTTCGGCGGGCCGCACGCGGCGTTCTTCGCGACCAAGGAGAGCTACGCCCGCAAGATGCCGGGCCGGATCATCGGCGTGAGCAAGGACGCGCACGGCAACAACGCCTACCGCATGGCGATCCAGACCCGCGAGCAGCACATCAAGCGGGACCGCGCGACCAGCAACATCTGCACCGCCCAGGCGCTGCTGGCCATCATGGCGAGCATGTACGCCGTCTACCACGGGCCAGAGGGGCTCCGGCGGATCGCCGCCCGCATTCGGGCACTCACGCAGACGCTCCGAGGGGGGCTGCTCGGCCAGGGCCACGCCGTCGACGAGGACCTGGTCTTCGATGCGCTGCGGATCCGGCCCTCGGGCATCGACGCCGGCGGCATCGTGGCCCGTGCGAACGAGCTGGGACTGAATCTGCGGGACTTCGGCGAGGGCAGCATCGGCGTCACGCTCGACGAGACGACGACGCTCGACGACCTCGCGGACCTGCTCGCGTGCTTCGGCGATCGGCCGGACGCCGCAACGCTCGATCGACTGGCCGAGGACGCCCGGGTGGACATCCCGGCGGCGTTCCAGCGGCAGAGCGGCTACCTCACCCACCCGGTCTTCAACACGCACCACAGCGAGACCGAGATGCTGCGCTACATGGCGGCGCTGCAGCGGCGTGACCTCTCGCTGGCCGACAGCATGATCCCGCTCGGCTCGTGCACCATGAAGCTCAACGCCACCAGCGAGATGCTGCCGGTGACCTGGCCCGAGTTCGGCGGCCTGCATCCCTTCGCGCCGGCGGAGCAGACGCGGGGCTACCAGGAACTCTTCGCGCAACTCGAGGGGTGGATCGCCGACATCTGCGCCCTGCCCGCCGTCAGCCTGCAGCCCAACGCGGGCAGCCAGGGCGAGTACACGGGACTGCTGGTGATCCGTGCCCTCCACGAGAGCAGGGGCGAGGGCCACCGCGACGTGTGCCTCATCCCTACGAGCGCCCACGGCACCAATCCGGCCAGCGCGGTGATCGCCGGCATGCGGGTGGTCGCGATCAAGTGCGACGGCGACGGCAACATCGACATGGCCGACCTGCGGGCCAAGGCCGAGCAGCACGCCCACACGCTGTCGGCCCTGATGATCACCTACCCCAGCACGCACGGCGTCTTCGAGCCGACGATCAAGGACATCTGCGCGATCGTGCACGAGCACGGCGGCCGGGTGTACATGGATGGCGCGAACCTGAACGCCCAGGTCGGGCTCTGCCGCCCCGGCGAACTCGGCGCCGACGTCATCCACCTCAACCTCCACAAGACCTTCTGCATCCCCCACGGCGGCGGCGGCCCGGGCATGGGCCCGATCGCCTGCACCGACGAGCTCGCGGCCTTCCTGCCGGGCCATCCGGTGCGGCGGCCCGAGAGCGCGGGCGAGCGGGCCATCGGCCCGGTAAGCGCCGCGCCGTACGGCTCGCCGAGCATCCTGACGATCTCGTGGGTCTACATGGCCCTCATGGGGTCGGCCGGGCTGAAGCGGGCGACGGAGGTCGCCATCCTGAGCGCCAACTACATGGCCAAGCGGCTCGAGGGCCACTACGACGTGCTCTACCGCGGGGCGAAGGGCCTGGTGGCGCACGAGTTCATCATCGATTGCCGTGCTTTTGATAAGGGCGGCGACAAGTCCGCGGGCATCAAGATCGACGACATCGCCAAGCGGCTGATGGACTACGGCTTCCACGCCCCCACCATGGCGTGGCCCGTGCCCGGCACGCTGATGATCGAGCCCACCGAGAGCGAGAGCAAGGCCGAGCTGGACCGCTACTGCGACGCGCTCATCGCCATCCGCGAGGAGATCGCCGAGATCGAGCGGGGCGAGGCCGACCGCGAGGACAACCTGCTCAAGAACGCCCCGCACACCCAGGCCTCGCTGATCGGCGACGAATGGACGCACCCGTACCCGCGCGAGCGGGCGGCCTACCCGCTGCCGTGGCTCCGCGACGGCAAGTTCTGGGCCAGCGTCGGCCGCGTCGACAACGCCTACGGCGACCGGCACCTCGTGTGCACGTGCCCGAGCGTGGAGGAGATGGCGGTCTAGTCCACCAACCTCAGCCGCCCGCCGCCTTCGCCCTGTAGCCCATCTCGACGAGCCGGGCGACGACGGCGTCGCGGTGGTCGCCCTGCAGCACGAGTTCGCCATCGTCGCCGAGGCCCCCCCCGGTGCCGAGCCTCGTGCGCAGCTCCTTGAGCAGTGCCTTCGAGTCGGCCTCCCGCAGCCCGTGGTCGGCAACGATGGTCGCCCACTTGCCCCGCCGCTTCTCGCGACGCACGCGGGGATGCTGCGCGCTCGGGTCGACCACCCTGCCTTTGGCATCGCGCGGGCACGCACACGCCGCGTGCGGCTGTCTGCAACGCTCGCAGGTCACAGGACGCTCTAAGCTGGTACCGTCGAAGAAGCCGGGCATGCGCGAACCCTAGCGATGCCGCAGATTCTCGCCGGTATCCCGATAGATCAGGTCCCGGCAGATGCCCGCCATCACGTCGGCGGTGCGTTCGAGTTCGCGGCCGACGCGATAGATGTAGAGGCCGGCGATGTCGCCGTCGGGATCGTCGCGGATGAGGTCGATGGTCTCGCCGAACAGGGACTTCTCGAGATCATCGATGATCTCGTCCTCGGCGATGATGGACCGGGCCGCGTCGACGTCGTCGTCCAGCACCACCCGCAGCGTGCGGTGGCAGCAGGCGGGCACGCGATGGGCCAGATCGATGAGGGCCGTGGGCCAGCGCGGCTCGAGGCCCAGCTTGGCGATGCGATTGGCGACCTTGGCGATCGAGGTCGCGTGGTCCCCCACACGCTCGATCTGGGTATTGACCTTCATGACGAACAGCACGGCCCGAAAGTCCCGCGCGACGGGCTGGTTCATGAGCAGCAGGTTGAGGCAGGCCTGCTCGATCTCGATCTCCTGGCGATCGACGATCTCGTCCTGCTGGCGGACGGCCTTGGCTTGCGGACGGTCGAGCCGCAGCAGGGCATCGACCGACTGCTCGATCATGGAGACGGCCACTGACGCCTCGTGGATCAGTTGCCGCTTGAGCACCACGATCTGCTTGGGCAGATCGAGGCGATCGGGATTGCGTGGTGCTGGTTCCAGGCTCACGATGGTCGCGTTCCGAAGCGCCTGCGGCGGGCGCCATCGGTCAGTATAGACACCACCATGGGTTGCCCCCCGCGGCGGCGTACGCTGGGCGGTGCGATCGCTGGCGAAGCAGCTCGTTCGACGCATCATGCGGCCCGGGCTCGCCCCGATCGAGGCGGCCATCGCCGGTGCTGGCGGATGGCACGCCTGGCGGGGCGGGTTGGATGGCTCGCTCGTCGCGCCGCTGGGCGATGCCCACCTCGAACGCCGCCTCCGCGACGAGCTGGCCTTCTGGGAGCGGACCGTCCGCGTGCCCGGCTCGCACCCGGCCATCGACGGCGACTTCCACGAGGCCTTCGCGCGCTGGCAGCGGGGCCGGCGGGACGAACTCGCCGCGTGGCTCAATGACGAGATCGCCGTCGCGGACTTCGACGACTGGGCGGCGTCGCGAATGCTGGTCGAGATCGGCGGCGGACCGCATCCATTCGCGGCGCTCGGCGGCTGGCGGTGGGCGGCGAGCATCGATCCGCTGAGCGATGGCTATCGCGCGTGCAACCTGTTCCCCCGGTCGCCGCTCGGATTCGTGCCGATCGCGGCGCCGGGTGAGGTCGTGCCGCTGCCGACGGCGATCGCGGACGTCGTCGCGTGCGACAACTGCCTGGACCACGTCGCCGATCCGGGCCGGGTCGTCGCCGAGATCGCGCGGCTGCTCGTCGATGGCGGTTTCGCGTGGCTGCTGGTCGATCTGCGGGACGAGCCCGACGACCTGCATCCCCACCCCTTTACGCCCGAGCGGCTGACGCGGATGCTCGTCGACCACGCGATGGAGATCGTGCGGGAACGCGTCGGCGGGCACGCATCGAACCCCGAGGCGACGGCCGAGATGCGGGTGCTCGCTCGGCGACGGCCGAGGCCCTAATCAGGGCCAACGCACGAGCCTGCATCGTTCCTGCTCCGCGTCGTGCTGGCGGTATACCCGGCCCGGGAGGGCCCCGACGAGCTGCGGCCGTCGCGCGCTCTAGCGTGCCGCATGAGCGATGATCGTTCGGCCGGCTCGCCCGGCATCGTGGGCATCGTCGGCGGCGGGCTGGCGGGGCTGGCCGCCGCCGAGCGGCTGCGGGCCGCCGGCGTCGAGGTTCGGGTGTTCGACAAGGGCCGCGGCCCGGGCGGCCGCGCCTCGACCCGGCGGCACGATGCCGATGATCGCGCGCTGACGTTCGATCACGGGGCGCAGTACTTCACCGTGCGAGACGATCGCTTCGCCGCCGTAGTCGACCGGTGGGTCGAAGCCGGAGCCGCGCAGCAGTGGACCGGCACGATCGTCGCCATCGACGCGCCCGGCGAAGCCACGCCCAAGCCCGACGGCCCCGCCCGCTACGTCGGCACGCCCGGCATGAACGCCATCGTGAAGCGGACCGCAAAGGACCTCGCGGTACGGTTCGGCGTCCGCGTGGCCGCCATCGAGCGCGACGGTGTTGGCTGGCTGCTGAGCGGTAAGGATGGCGAGTCGCTGCTGCGGTGCGACGCGGTCGTCGTGGCCGTCCCCGCGCCGCAGGCCGCCGCGCTGCTCGTCGCAATGCCGGCGTTGCAACGCGTCGCGACCTCGATCGACATGGCACCATGCTGGGCGGCGATGATCGAATCCGCCGAGCCGATCGCGGCGCCCGGCGACGGTCTCTTTGTCAACATCGAGGGCAACCCGCTGTCATGGGCCAGCCGCGAGGCCAGCAAGCCCGGACGCGCCCCGGGCCAGCGGTGGGTGCTGCACGCCGGGGGCGACTGGTCCCGGGCATCGATCGACCGCGAACCGGCGGATGTCGCGGGTGATCTCGTCGATGCGTTTGCGTCGGCACTCGACGTGGAGCGTCCCTTGATCGTCCACGCAGCGGCCCATCGCTGGCGATACGCGCTGGCCGGCGGCGATGCTCTCGAGGCTCCGCTGCACGGCGACGGGCTCGCGCTCGCGGGCGACTGGTGCCGCGGCGGGCGGATCGAGGGTGCCTACCTCAGCGGCATCGACGCGGCCGAGCGGCTGCTCGGAACCTGAGGGCTACGCGCTGTGCTAGCTCGGCCGGTCCCCGGGCGGCAGCATGGCCCGCAGCGCATCGAGCGTGTCGGCCTCGTCGGGTTTCTTGTCGTGCCGCCAGCGGAGCATCCGCGGGAAGCGGACGGCAAGCCCCGAGCGGTGCCGCTGGCTGATCTGGACGCCCTCGAATCCCAGCTCGAACACCAGCGTGGGCCTGACCTCGCGGACGGGGCCCATGCGTTTGATCGTGTTGCCGCGCACGAATGCGTCGACGCGCTCGATTTCCTGCTGCGTCAGGCCGCTGTACGCCTTGGCGAACGGCACGAGCTGCCGTACGCCGTCCGCCCGATCCCACAGCGCAAAGGTGTAGTCGGTGAACAGCCCGGCGCGGCGGCCGCTGCCGATCTGCGCCATAACGAGCACCGCGTCGAGCGAATAGGGATCCACCTTCCACTTCCACCAGCCCGTGCCGTCGCCCGGCTTGGTCCTGCCGAGGCCGTAGACGCCGCGGCGGTGCTTGAGCATCACGCCCTCGACGCCCCGCTGCCTGGATTGCTGACGCAGCTCGGCGAGCTCATTCCATGACTCGAAGGCGATCGGCGCACTGCGGCGGAGTGCCTCGTCCCCGTGCGGCAGCACGACGTCGAGTCGATTGCGGCGTACTTCGAACGGCGTATCGCGCAGGTCGCCTTCGCCCGCCCGCAGGACGTCGAACGCGACGAACGCGATCCGCCGCCGATCGAACAGCCCCATCTGGCTCGCGGACCTGGGCAGCCGGTTGAGCCTGGTCTGCAGGTAAGCGAAGGGCGCCGGCTGGTCGCCGTCGAAGCCGAGAACCTCGCCGTCCAGGATGAGTCCCTCGGGCAGGCCGCGCGCCGCGGCGACGATCTCCGGGAACTGCTCGGACACGATCTCCTCGCCGCGGGACCACAGCAGCGGCTCGCGATCGCGCACGAGCTGCGCGCGGATGCCGTCGTACTTCCACTCGGCGATCCAGTCCGTGGCCTCGCCGAGCGTATCGGCGGGCGAGCCGTCGAGCTGGTGGGCGAGGTAGAAGGGCAGGGGCCGCACGGCGTCGGCGGCGTGGCCCGCGGGCGCGACCACCGAGGCGTAGAACTCCGGCGTCGGCTCGAGCCGGCCGGTTAGCCGCTGTGCGAGTATCGCGGCGTCCAGGCCGGTCGCCTCGGCTAGCGCCCGCACGACCAGCTTCTTCTGGACGCCGACGCGGAATCCACCGCGGATGAGCTTGTGGAACACCAGCCGCTCGCGGGCGTGCAGCCGGGCCCAGGCCTGGCGGATGCTGTCCGCCCGCTCGGCGTCGCTGGCCCCGCCGAACGGCTCGATGGACCGCCCGTAGATCTCGTGCAGCGGGATGGGTTCGCCGGGCGATTCGGCCTCGGGCAGCAGCAGCGCGACGGTCTCCGACAGGTCGCCGACCTGCTCATAGCACGCGCCCACCAGCCAAGGCGGATAGCCGGTCGCCTCGATGGCCAGGTCGCGCAGCAGCGCGCTTGGGATGGCCCGCTTGACCCGCTCGCCGCACAGGAAGTACAGCGCTACGGCGGCGTCGGCGGATGGGACTTCACCGAAGTACGCCGCGATTGCGGCCACCTTGCCACTCGTCGCGGTGGTCGAGTCGAGCTCGTCGTAGAGCTGCGTGAAGCGCCGCACGGGTCACGCTCCTCCGCCGTCGTCGGGGGTGTCGTCGGATTCCGCGTTCGCGTCGTCCTCGGCGGTGTATCGCGTCGGCACGACGAAGGCGTCCAGGCCCCGGACCTCGCGGACGTAGCGGGCGAGCGCCTCGCTGCTACCGTGGGTCACGCCGATGCTGCGGGCGCCGGTCCGCTCGATGGCATCGAGCAGGCCGGGCCAGTCGGCGTGGTCGCTGAGCACGAAGCCGGCGTCGACCGATCGCCAGCGGCGCCGACCGCGGACGGCCATCCAGCCGCTGGCCATCGCCGTCCGCATGCCTCCGCCCTCCCTGCGGCCGCCGGCGAGCGAACGCAGCCAAGGCGTGCCCATAGTCGAGGGCGGCGCGACGATCATGCCCCGGCCCTTGAGCGCCGCCTTGTGCTCGCCGACGGCCCGCACCGTCTCGGGCAGCGCGACGCCAGCATCGGCGTAGTCGCCCAGCAAGCCATCGACGGCGCCGTGCACACCGATGGGGCCGATCGACGCGTCCAGGCCCGCGAGCACCCGCTGCGCCTTGCCCAGCCCGTAGGCGAACACGACGCTGGTGCGGCCTGCCCCGGCGTTCTCCCGCCACCAGTCGTTGATGCGGGCGTGCACCTCGGCGGGCGGCCTCCACCGATAGATCGGCAGCCCGAAGGTGCTCTCGGTGAGGAACACGTCGCACGCGACGGGCTCGAAGGCGTCGCAGGTTGGGTTGGGCAGCGTGGCGTAGTCTCCGCTTGCGACCCAGACGCGGTCGTCCTGGGCACCACGCATCGCCCGTATGCGGACCTGAGCCGAGCCGAGCACGTGGCCCGCCGGATGGAAGGACAGTTCGGCCTCGCCCGACTCGTCGGCCAGCGTGAAGCGCGTGCCGTATTCGATGGCGTGGATCTCGGCGTCGGCCCCCATGCGGGTGCGGAGCACGCCAGCGCCGGCGGCGGCGCAGTAGTAGCGGCCGCAGCCGCGGCACGCGTGGTCGGCGTGCGCGTGCGTGACGACCGCGACGGGCGCTGGCTGCCACGGATCGACGAGCAAGCCGCCGACGGCGCAGGCGAGACCACGATCGGTCGGCCTCAGCAGTGGCTTGGGCGGCATCATCGCGCAGCGTACGGCGGCCCCCGGTGGCGGGCGTGATGTCCTAGCCCGCGCGGGGCCTCGCGGTCGTCTAGCGGAGGGCGACCTCGATGACGGTGACATCGTCCGCGAAGTCCTCGGAGCCCCCACGCGAACGGACGGCCTCGATGAGGTCGCCGATGCGGCCGCCGCCCCGCACGGTGCGCTCCGCGAGGGCCTCGAAGGATCCAAGGCCCATCTGGGAGCCGCCGGGCAGTTCGACCTCGAACACGCCGTCGGAGAACAAGTACAGCCGATCGCCCGGGGCGAGCGAGGCCTGGGCGGTTTCGTACTCGGTGCCGTCGAGCACGCCGAGCGGTAGATCGGAGGCGGCGAGATGCCGCGTGCCGTGCTGGCCGATCACCAGCGCGGGGTGATGCCCACCGCAGGCGTAGCGAACGGTGGCCTCGACCTCGTCGACGATCCCGAGCCACGCCGTCGCGAAGCGGTTGCCGTGCCGCTCCATCGGGAAGGACGCGTTCACGCGGGACATCAGCGCACCGGGATCGGCGGCCAGGTCCGGATCGCCGAGATGCTCGCGGATGGCCTGCCCGATGGAGACCGCCAGCAGCGACGCCGCCACACCGTGCCCGGCAACATCCAGCAGGAACACGGCCACGCGGGCCTCGTCCAGCGGCACGCAGCCGATGAAGTCACCGCCCAATTCGGACGACGGTTCGAACCGCGACGTGATGCGGAGGCAGGGCCGCTCGATGTCTTCGGGGAGCAGGGACTGGATGTAGTCCGCTGCGTTGCGGATCTCGTGCTCGAGCCGGCGGGTGGCGACGAGCAGCTGCCGCTTCGCGTCTAACAGTTCCCGCTGGGCCTCGATGACGTCGAGCATGCCCAGCTCGTGCTCGGCGATCCCGGCGAGGTCGCCGAAGCTATCGAGCGGCACGCTAGCGGCGGGCCGGGGCACATGGTCCGCGACGCAGAGCGTGCCCACGTTGTGGCCGCCCGGGCCGCGGAGCGGATGGCCCGCGTAGAAGCGGACACCCGGTTGCTCGGTGACCAGCGGGCTGTCGAAGAAGCGGGCATCATCCAGCGTATCGGCGATGACCAGGGGCGTGCGCTGCAGGATCGTGTGTCCGCAGAACGAGATGCTCCGCTCGGTCGATGTCGTCTCAAGGCCGCAGGTCGCCTTGAACCACTGGCGGTCGGCGTCGACCAGGGCGACGTAGGCGATCGGCAGATCGAACATCCGCGACGCCAGCCGCACGATGCGATCGAACCGCTCCTCGGGGGGCGTATCCAGCAGCTGCAACGCCCGCAGTTCTGCCAGCCGCTCGGCCTCGTTGGTCGGGGTCGCCGGCGAGATCACGGGCGTGCCGCCTTTCGCATCTGTACGTCGTCCCTGGGCCCCGGGTGTCCGGCTCCAACCTCACAAAGCGGCACCCGCGAACCAAGGACCCCATCCCGAGCAATCTCGCAGCTGCGATGCGCGCGTGAGAATCCCCAAACAAGGTAGTCAACCGGATCTATGGGTGCTCCGGGCCGGGGAATCACCGGACGGGGTGGCGGCCGGTGCTCCTGGCAGCCGGGCGTCCCGCCACGCCGGGAAGGCCGAACGCCACTGCCGGAGTGCCTCGGGATCCACGCCGACGGTCAGCACGGCTTCCTCGTCGCCCAGCTCGCCGAGCACCTCGCCCCGTGGATCGACGGCGATGGAGCCGCCCGCGTACTCCAGGTGCGGGTCGCGGCCCGTCCGGTTCGAAGCCAGCACGAAGGCCTGGTTCTCGATGGCGCGGGCGAGCAGCAGCGTCCGCCAGTGGTGCTGCCGGGCGGCGGGCCAGTTCGCGATCACCGCGAAGAGCTCCGCCCCGCGTTGCAGGCCGCGGCGGAACAGCTCGGGGAATCGCAGGTCGTAGCAGATGGCCGGACAGACCACGAGAGCGTCGGCGTCCGAGGCCCAGCGGTAGACCGCCACGTCGCGGCCGCCGGCGAACACCTCGTGCTCGCGGCCGAAGCTGAAGGGATGGATCTTGTCGTAGTCGGCCAAGACGCGGGCGTCGCCGCGGTCGTCGGGTGCGATCGCCAGCGCGTTGTTGCGGGCCTTGTCGCACCGGCCGCCGGGGCAGGCGTGCATCGTCCGGCCGGCCTGCACGGTGGCGTCATAGTCCTCGGCCAGCCGCTCGAGGAAGGCCCGGGTCCGTCCGTCCTCGTCGGCGGTGTCGTCGGCGTGCAGCGAGAAGCCGCTGTCGAACATCTCGGGCAGCAGGACGAGATCGCCCCGGGCAACGTCGGTGGACTCCAGCAGGGCCTCGACCTTGCGGAAGTTGGCCTCCCGATCTTCCCATATGATGTCGGGTTGGACGATGTGCGCTCGCATCCGGGGACTGTAGATCCGCTTCTGGCGACGCCGGCGGTCGGAATGCCGCCGCTGGTGCTCGCCAGCGGGAGTGTCCGCCGCGCCGAGATACTCCGCGGCGCGGGCATCCCCTTCGAGCAGCGGCCGGCGGCCCTTGACGACGGCCATCTCCGCCCCCCGCCCGGCACGCCCGCGGCGGCGTGGACCGTGGCGCTCGCCTACCTGAAGGCGTGGGCCGTGGATCGCGAGTGTCGCGGTCTGGGCTGGGTCCTGGGTGCCGATACCGTGTGCGAGGTCGGCGGCGAGATCGTGGGCAAGCCGAGAGACGCCGGAGCGGCCCGCCGGATGCTCGAGCGGATGGTCGGCGGCGCACAGCGTGTTGTGACGGGGCTCGCGCTGCTCACGCCGGGCGGCGGCCGGGTGCTGGCCGCGGAAGTTGCCACCGTGGCCTTCGGGCCGATCGAGCCTCGTACCCTCGACGCGTACATCGAGTCGGGCTCCTGGCGGGGCAAGGCCGGCGGCTACAACCTGACCGAACGGCTGGCGGACGGCTGGCCCATCGCCGTCGAGGGCGACCCCGAGGCGGTCGTGGGTCTGCCGATCCGTGTGCTGCAGCGGATGATCGCCGCGGCGACCGCCGGCCCGGAGTGCGCGGCGTGAGCGGGCTGCTGCCGATCTGGCTTGTGGTGCCCATGGCGATGTTCACGCTGGTGGTGGTCGCCGGGCACCTCATCGTGCTGCGCACGGCGCACATGCCCGAGAGCCGGCGGCGGATCCGCACCGCCAACGGCTGGGTGATGCTCATCGCGGTGCCGACGCTCGCGGTCGCCTTCGGCGTGGTGTCGACGGCGCAGCCGCGGTCGTTCGCGATGGTCTGGTTGATCGCCACGGCGCTGCTGTGCCTCGTCATCGCGCTAGCCTTCGTCGACATGGCCAACAACGTCCGCATCGCGCGGCAGAAGCGCGAAGAGATGCGCCGCGAGGTCCACGAGTCGCTGCGGCGCACGCTGATGCCGGGGAACGGCCGTGAGGGGTGATCCGGGGCCCATGCCCGGGCCGCTGCGCGGACCACTGCCCGGCGTGCTGCTGCCGCTCGCGCTGCTGGCGCGCTGGCCGTACGGCTCGATCATCGCGCGCCGCAACGCCAAGTACGATTCCGGCCGCGGCGTGGTCACGATGGACCGCCCCGTGATCTCGGTGGGCAACCTGAGCGTCGGGGGCACCGGCAAGACGCCGGCCGTCCAGCTCATCTGCCGATGGCTCGTTGAGGCCGGGCACCGCCCCGCGATCGCCATGCGGGGCTACGCCGCCCGCGATGGGCTGTCGGACGAGGCAGCCGTGCACCGCGAGGTGCTGCCCGACGTCCCGCTCGCCGTCCGGGGCGATCGCATCGCGGGCCTGATCGAGCTCTTCGCCGAGGACCACGGCGCGGACGTCGACGTCGTCGTACTCGACGATGGATTCCAGCACCGGCGTCTGGCACGGCAGCTGGACGTCGTCCTGATCGATGCCACGCGCGACCCGTTCGCCGATCGGATGCTGCCCGCGGGGTGGCTCCGCGAGCCAGTGGACGCGCTCGCCCGGGCGGACGCCATCGTGCTGACGCACGCCGAGGCGGTGCAGCCGTCCGCGCTGGCCGACCTGCGTCGCCGGCTGCTCGACGCCGCGCCGCACGCCATCTGCGTGTCCGCCCGCCACGGCTGGGCGGCGCTCGACGTGCTGGATGCGACCGGCGACCACGCCCGCGAGGATCGATGGCTCCGTGGCAAGCGGTACGCCATCGCGTGCGCCATTGGCAATCCCGATGCGTTCATCGCCGAGGCCACCCGCCGCTTCGGCCCGCCGATGCACGCCGAGGTGCTGCGGGACCACGATCCGTACGCGCCGGCGACGATGCGGCGGCTGCTTGCGCGGGCGGCCGACGCCGACGCGCTGCTGGTGACCCAGAAGGACTGGGCCAAGCTGCGTCGCATCGACCCGGCGGCCTGGCCGTGCCCGGTGGCGCGACCCCGGCTGGAGCTGTCCCTGGATTCGGGCGGCGAGGCGCTGCAGGCCCTGGCGCTCGAGGCGGCGCTGTGGCAGGATCCGCTGGACGACGGCCCGAGCGACGGTCGATAGACTCCGCCATGGATCCGCTGCTGCGCGCGATCGAGAGCTGGAAGCCCTTTTCGGCCGCCGTCGTGGGCGATTACATGCTCGACCAGCAGTTGTACGGCGACGCCGAGCGGCTCAGCGCCGATGCGCCCGTCCCGGTGCTCCGCGTCCGCCGCAGCGAATCGATGCCGGGCGGCGCGGGCAACCTGGCCGAGGACCTGGTGGCGCTGGGCGGCACGGTGCGGGCCTTCGGTGTCCGCGGCGAGGACGACGAGGGCGCGCAGCTCTGCGACAGCCTGCGGGCCCGGGGGGTCGACGTCGCGGGGCTGGTTGCCGACGCATCGCGACCGACCACGGTCAAGCGCAACCTCATCGGTCTCGCGCAGCACCGCCACCCGCAGAAGATGTTCCGCGTGGACTTCGAGTCCCGCGAGCCGCTGGGGGACGAGGCCCGGGCGCGGCTGCTCGCCGATCTGGAGCGGGCACTTCCTGCGACCGACGTGCTGTGCCTCGAGGACTACGACAAGGGCGTGTGCGACGCGCAGATGTGCCGCGACGTGATCGCGCTGGCCGGTCGGCACGGCGTGCCGGTGCTGGTGGATCCCGCCGCCCGCGACGACTTCTCGCGGTACGCCGGCTGCACGTCGATCACGCCCAACCGCAGCGAGGCCGAGCGGGCCGCGGGGGTGCCGAGCACCGAGGCAGCCGAGCAGCGAGAGGCGCTGGCCCGGACGCTCTCGGAGCGGCTGAACTGCGACGCGCTGGTGCTCACGCTCGACCGAGACGGGGCGCTGCTGCTGGAGCGGGGCGGCGAGCCGATCACCATCCCCACCGTCGCACGCGAGGTCTACGACGTCACCGGCGCGGGCGACATGATGCTGGCCGGGCTGGCCGCGGCGCGGGCCAACGGTGTGGACTGGCCCGACGCCGTCCGATTCGCCAACGCCGCGGCGGGGCTGGAGGTGCAGGTCTTCGGGGTCAAGCCCATCCCGCTGGCCGACGTGCACCGCGAGCTGCTCCGGCAGGCGGGCCGGCTGTCGGGCAAGGTCCGCACGGTGGAGGAACTGCGGGGCGATCTGGCGGCCGTCCACCGCCGCGGCGGCACCGTCGTGTTCACCAACGGCTGCTTCGACGTGCTGCACGCCGGCCACGTGTCGCTGCTCGAGCGGGCCGCGACGCTCGGCGACTATCTGGTCGTCGGGCTCAACGACGACGAATCGGTGCGGCGGCTCAAGGGCGAGGGCCGGCCCGTGCACGGCGCCGACGACCGGGGCCGGGTGCTGGGCGCGCTCGAATCGGTCGACGCGGTGGTGCTGTTCTCGGAGGACACGCCCGAGCGGCTCATCGGAGACCTTGTGCCCGACGTGCTCGTCAAGGGCGCGGACTACCGGGGCCGGGAGGTGGCCGGACAGTCCATCGTGGAGGCCGCCGGCGGCCGGGTCGAGCTGCTCGACCTGGTCGAGGGCCTGAGCACCACCAGCGCGCTGCGGCGGATGTCCGCCGGGACCGGCCCGTGACAGCTCGACCGCCCCGCGGCCACGTCGCCATCGTGCGACCATGGGTCGCCGACGCGATCCTCGGCGGCTCGAAGACCATCGAGAGCCGCTTCAGCCGCACCAGGCGGGAGCCCTTCGGCTGCCTGGAGATCGGCGAGCAGGTCTACTTCCGGGTCACCGGCGGCGGCTACGTGCTCCGCGCCTCGGTGGTCGACGTGGCAAGCTATGAGGGACTGGACGCGGCCGCGGTCGCCGACATCGAAGCGAACCACCGGGCGGCGATCGGCGGAGACGACGCCTACTGGGAGGTCGCCCGGCGGGCCCGCTTTGCAACGCTCGCGTGGCTGGGCGATATCCACCGGGTGAGCACGGGCCCACCGCTGCATAGGCGGCCGGGCGACCGCCGGGCCTGGTTCGCGCCGCGTCGTGGGTCGCCCGCGGCGGCGGGATGACCGCCCACGGCCTCGGTACACTCCGGGCCGATGGCGAGCGGAGGTGCGGTCCAGAGTCTGGCGTTGGCGTTCGGCGTGGGAGCCGCGATCACCCTGCTGGGTGATCGCCTCAAGCAGCCGCCCATCCTGTTCCTGCTGGTGGCGGGCTTCGCATTCGGGGCTAGCGGCCTGGGCCTGATCAACGGCGACGCCATGGGCACCTCCGGCCTGCTGGCCGTCGTGTCGGTCTCGGTGGGGCTGCTGGTCTTCGAGGGCGGGCTCGGGCTCGATCGGCGGACGCTCGCGCGCGCGCCAGGCGCCGTGCGCGGCCTGCTGACCGTGGGCATCATCGTCAGCTGGGCGCTCACGGCTGTGCTTGGCCGCTACGTCATCGGCCTGCCGTGGGACCTGTCGATCCTGCTGGGCAGCATGCTGGTGGTCACCGGGCCAACGGTGATCCAGCCGATCCTGCGGCGGACGCCGCTGCGGCCCGGCCTGCACTCGGCGCTCACGGCCGAGGGCATCCTGATCGACCCCATCGGCGTCGTGGCCGCCGTCTCGACGCTGGAGATCGTCCGGCTGAGCATCTCGCGGCCCGGAGCGACGGGGCCGCTCATGCTGCTGGAGCAGTACGGCGTGCCAGCGATCGCCGGGCTGGGCTTCGGCGCGCTCGCGGGGGCAGCCGCGGCGTGGTGGCTCCGCCGCGCACGGCGGACGCAGCAGCTCAAGGACCAGACACTCGTGCTCATGGGCCTGGCGGCCTGCATGATCTCGTTCGGCGCCGCGGAAGTCGTCGCCAAGGAGGCCGGGCTCGTGGCCGCCACCGTGTGCGGCATGCTGCTGGCCAACGCCGCGTCGGCGAGCGCGGAGGAGATGCGCCGGTTCAAGGAGACCACCTCGGTCATCCTGGTGGGCGCGCTGTTCATCCTGCTGGCCTCCCGCGTCGAACTGGAACGGGTCCGGTCGCTGCAGTGGTCCGACGGGCTCTTCGTGCTGCTGCTGATCGTGGTCGTGCGGCCGATCGCGGTGTTCGCCGCAACGGTGCGGACGATGCTGGGCTTCCGCGAGAAGCTGTTCGCGTCGGTGATCGCGCCGCGGGGCATCGTGGCGGCCTCGCTTGGCTCCATCGTGGCCATCGAACTGACGGCCCTGGCGGCCGAGGTCCAGGGCCGCCCCGATCTGGCCGAGAACGCCCAGCGCATCGAGTCGCTGGTGCTGCTCGTCATCGTTGCGACGGTGGCCCTGGCGGGCGCGGTGGCGGGACCGCTGGCCTCCATCCTGGGCGTGCGGGCGGGCGAGCCCAACGGCGTGCTCGTCGTGGGCGGGCACCGGCTGGGCCGCGAACTGGCGCGGGAACTGATCGCCCAGAGGGTGCCCGTGAAGCTCGTAGACACGAACGCCGCGAACATCGCGCGGGCGACCTCCTGGGGCGTGCCGACGGCCCTCGGCAATGCGACCGACGCCCGCTGGATGGAGGAAGAGGTCGCGACGCCCGAATTTGGCCGCCTCATCGCCCTCACCGATAACGACGACGTCGACGGCGTGGTGACGCGGTGGGCTGCCGCTCGATTCGGAGCGGGCCGCGTGCTGGTGTGGCGACGAGACGACCCCTCCAAGCTGGGCGACGGCGATCGGCCCGGCACCGCATTGCAATGGGGCCGCCCGCTGCGGCACCTGCTCTTCCAGATGGATTCCGACCTGGCGCGGTGCACGACGTGGAGCGCCGAGGATCCGCCGAGCACCGGGGCCGTGGCCGCGGCCGCCCTGCTGCCCGGCGGGGACATCCGGCTCATCGACGGGGGCGATGCCGCGTCGGCCTTCGACGGCGACCCGCCCGAGGGCACGCGATTCGTCGGCGTGGTGATCGGCCCCCCGCCCAAGCCCGCCAAGAGGAACGCGGATTCCGACGAGGGCAGCTAGGCCCCCGGGTCAGGTGCGGGGGCGCGCCTCGTTGATGATGAGCCGCTGGCCGGCGAACTCCGAGCCATTGAGGCCGCCGATCGCCGCCCGGGCCGCGTCCTCACCCATCTCGACGAAGCCGAAGCAGCGGCTCTGGCCGGTCTCGCGATCGAGCACCACGCCCGCGGAGGCGACGTCGCCGAAGGGCGAGAACAGGTTCGCAAGGGCATCGTCGTCGACGCTCCGCGGCA
Source organism: Planctomycetota bacterium (assembly GCA_039819165.1). Lineage (NCBI taxonomy): Bacteria > Pseudomonadati > Planctomycetota > Planctomycetota bacterium. The sequence goes on along the minus strand of JBCBSM010000001.1, from coordinate 345,776 downwards.
GGTTGCCGGCGTAGATGCGCATCATGCGGTCTTGCCTCCCAAGATCCTCATGATACCCGATTTACGTCAAGGCGTGCATGCCAAACCAAATGCGAAAACGGGAGCACGAATCCGGCCGCTGCGTTGACGCATGGCACCCCGATGGGTATCGTCTCGGCCGCTCGCGGGTGTAGCTCAGTGGTAGAGCGTCACGTTGCCAACGTGAATGTCGGCGGTTCGAATCCGCTCACCCGCTTTCACGCCGAGTGGCTCTAGAAGCGGCCCCGTGATACGGGACGCAACGCCGAGGCGTAGCACGAATGTCGAGGAAGAGCGATGCTTCGGGCCGCCTGCGGGCGGCTCTTTTCGTTGAGCCCAGGGGTTTTGGTTCTCTGCGGGTGCCGGCGGCAGCAAGCACGACAAAGAAATCTCGCCATCGGCGTGAGCCGCACCGGGCGGCGGCGCTCGCGGTGGTGGCGGTGGACTGAGGGAGAGCCCCGCCGATGCCTCGCCCGCCCGTCGACCGCCGATCTTCGGCGGACCAACGCCCGGTGCTCGCACGCCGGGCCGCGGCGCGGCGAGTTGGGCCGGCCGATCGGTGCCCGCACACGCGGCGCCCTTCGGCCGGTTCCCATGCGCGAGGAGGGCCCTTCAGGCGATGTCCTCGAGGGCCTGCCTGTACCGCTCGAGCACGGCGGCCCGGGTGATCAGGCCCAGCGGCCGGCGATTGCCCGCGACGTCTGGAGGCCCGACGAGCGCGAGGCTTGACACGTCGTCGGCGGCGAAGCGATCGAGCACGACGTCGAGCGTGTCGCCGATGTGGATGACCGGCAAGTCGTCGCGCATCAGCTCGGCGACGAGCAGCAGCGGGATGGCCTCGCGGTCGATCAACGCGGTCCGCATGTCGTGGCCCGTGACCATGCCGATGTAGCCGCCATCCTGGCCCACGACAATGAAGTCGGGCACCCGCTGCTGGGCGTGCATGGTGATGAGCTTGCTGAGCGGATCGCTGGCGTACACCGGCTCGCCGGGCAGAGCGGCAACCGGCACGCTGGCGACGGAGATCTTGCGGAGGATCGCCAGATCGCCCGTGCGGCCGACCCGCAGCCCCGCCTTTCGGAGCGGATAGGTGTAGATGCTGTCGCGGTCGAAGGCCTGCGCGATCAGGGTGGCGATGACGGCCGCCAGCATGATCGGCAGCAGCACGTAGACGTCGCGGGTCAGCTCGAAGAGGATCAGGATGGCCGTCAGCGGGCCGTGCGTGGAGCCCGCGACGACCGCCGCCATGCCCACCAGGGCGTAGGCCGCGGGGCTGCTGTTCTCGGGCAGCAGGCCGACGTGGAAGAGCGCCGTGCCCAGCGCCGCGCCGGTGGCCGCCCCGAGGAACAGGCTGGGCGCGAACACGCCGCCCGAGCCACCGCTCGAGAGCGTCAGGCTGGTCGCCATCGCCTTGAAGAGCACCAGCAGCGCGATGAGCCAGAAGGCCCGAGAGGGTCCCTCGCCCGGCGCGAGCGAGCCGTCGTAGCACCCCGGGTCCAGCAGGCTGCGGATCGTCTCGTAGCCGTTGCCGAAGAAGCTGGGCACCTCCATCGGCGTGCCGCCGGCCCGGGACATCAGCACCCACGCGATGCCCAGCCCGCCCAGCAGCATGGCGCCGGACATGGGCTTGAGCAGCCAGTGGATCGGCAGGCGGTCGTAGATGGCCTCGCAGGCGTGCAGCATGCGGTTGAAGCCCACCGCCACCATGCCGCAGAGGACGCCGAGCAGGATGTAGCTGGGGATCTCGAACGCGGTGAACTGGACGTCGCGGGATTGCAGCTCGGCCACGCTGAAGATGGCCTCGTTCTCGCCCGTGAAGGCGTGCGTCACCGCGGCGCTGAACACCGCGGCGACGATGATGGGCGTGAAGGTCCGCAGCGAGAAGTCCCGCAGCAGGATCTCGAGGGCGAAGAAGACGCCGGCGATGGGCGCGTTGAAGATGCCCGCGATGCCCGCGGCCGCCCCGCAGCCCAGCAGCGTGCCCATCTGCTCCTTATTGAGCCGCAGCCAGCCCCCCACGACCGAGCCCGCGGTCGCCCCGATCTGCACGATGGGCCCCTCGGTGCCCGCCGACCCGCCGCTGGCGACCGTTGCGATGCTGGCGGCCACCTTGGTGAGCCCGACGCGGGCGGGGATGCGGCCGCCCTTCTCGATCAGGGCGCGGATGACCTGCGGCACGCCGTGGCCCTTGGCCTCGGCCGCGAAGGCCCGCACCAGCACGCCGGTGATGGTCATCCCGATCAAGGGCATGAGCCAGAGCAGCCCCAGCGGCAGGGCGACCTGGGCCTCGTGCACCCAGTGCTCGGCCAGGTGCAGCGCCTCGGCGAAGCCCAGCGTGCCGAAGCCCGTCAGCGTGCCGACGGCGGCGCCCAAGGCGACCATGTACCAGTCCCGCCGCAGGCGGAGCCGCGTGGCGATGGAGCCGGCGATCTGGGCGTAGCGGCGACGCATCGGGATCGGCAGGATAGCCAGAGGTTCCGTCCGCTTCGCTGCGCAAGCCGGCGTGCTCCGCGTCGGCGCCGACGGCCCGTACACTGCGGCTCGCCCAGAGACGGAGAACGCATGCCCTACGCCATCGACGAGACCCACGACCCGAGCCTGGAGAGCTGGGTCGAGAGCGCGAATGACCCGGGGACGGACTTTCCGATCCAGAATCTGCCGCTGTGCGCGTTCTCACCGGATCTTCGAGAAGACGATGGTTCCGTGGGTGTGCACGTCGGAGTACCCATCGGCGACCATTTTCTGTCGCTCACCGGCTGTCATCTCGCTGGATTGACCAAGGAATGGGAGCACGAGCACGACATCGACGGATTCGACGTATTCAACTCGGTCGATCTGCACGGACTAGCCGAGGCTTCCCCAGTCGCTCGACGAGCGCTTCGTAACGCTATGGTGCGCTGGCTTCGTGCCGGATCGCCGGACCACGCGGCAGTCGAACCACATGTGTGGGCCGCGGAGTCGGTGCAGATGTACTCGACGTTCACCACGGTGCCGAACTACACCGACTTCTACGCCTCCCTCTACCACGCAACAAGCGTCGGCAGCATGTTCCGCCCCGACAACCCGCTGCTGCCCAACTACAAGCACATCCCCATCGGCTACCACGGCCGGGCGTCGAGCATCATCGCCAGCGGCACCGACGTGCGCCGGCCCGTCGGCCAGCAGGCGCCGGCCGAGGACGGCGGGTCTCCCGCCTTCGGCCCCTGCAAGCTGCTGGACTACGAGCTGGAGATGGGCGTGGTCGTCGGCCGCGGCAACGCGCTGGGCGAGGCCATCTCGATCGAACAGGCCGAGGAGCACATGCTCGGGCTGTGCTTGGTCAACGATTGGTCCGCGCGCGACCTGCAGAAGTGGGAGTACCAGCCGCTGGGCCCCTTCTTGGCCAAGAGCTTCGCGACCAGCGTGAGCCCGTACATCGTGACGATGGAAGCGCTCGCGCCCTTCCGCACGCCGGCCTTCTCCAGACAGGCTGGCGATCCGCAGCCGCTGCCCTACCTCACCAGCGAGGCAAACACGTCGGCCGGCGGCTTCGACATCACGCTGGAGGTGTACCTCGCCTCCGAGCAGATGCGGCAGAAGAAGATGGATCCCGTCAAGCTGAGCACGGGCAACTTCCGCGACATGTACTGGACCCTCGCCCAGATGCTCGCCCACCACAGCTCCAACGGCTGCAACATGCAGCCCGGCGACCTGCTGGCCAGCGGCACCGTCTCGGGCAAGACGCGCGACAGCCGCGGCTGCCTGCTCGAGCTGACCTGGAACGGCGACGCGTTCGCCGATCCGCCGAAGCTCGTCCCCGGTACCGATCGCACGCCCATCACCCTGCCCACCGGCGAAGAACGCAAGTTCCTGGCCGACGGCGACGAGGTCATCATCAAGGGCTACTGCCAGCGAGAGGGCTTCCGCCGCATCGGTTTCGGCGAGTGCCGCGGCGTGATCACGCCGGCGCGGAGCCTGTGAGGGAGGCTTGATGAACGAGCGACGCACCCAGCTCCCCAACCCGCGGCTGCAACCCCGCTTCGGCGGCATCTGCACGTTCGGTCGGTATCCCAGGCTCGAGGACGTCGAGTCCGAGGCTCGGCCGATCGACTGGCTGGTCTACGGCGTGCCGTACGACTCGGGCGTGACCTACCGGCCGGGCACTCGCTTCGGCCCTCGGGCGATCCGGGCGGAGTCGCAGTACCTCAAGCACTACTCGATGCCGCACGACGTGGACGTGCCGGAGGTGCTGTCGCTCGCGGACGCCGGCGATGCGCCCGTCGAGCCCTACGACTGCAGGGGCACCCTCGATGCCGTGGCCGGGTTTGCACGCGCCTTGCCCGACCCGACGCATACGAAGCTGCTGGCCATCGGCGGGGATCACTCCATCGCCTACGCCAACATGCGGGCGACCTTCGAGCGGCGCGGGGGCGAGGCGCTAGCGGCCGTCCACTTCGATACCCACCTCGACACGGTCGACGCGGTCTGGGGCGAGCGATGGGGGCACGCCTCGCCGTTCGTCCGGGCGATCGAGGATGGGTTGATCGATCCGAAGCGGATGATCTCGATCGGCATCAAGGGGCCGCTGAACAGCAAGGACGACCTGGCCTACGCCCGCGACCACGGCATCACGATCGTGAGCCAGGACGACCTCGATGCGGGCGAGGGCGAGGCGGCCATCCGCGGCTTCCTGGATCGCACCGCGGGCTCGGCGACGTACGCCACCTTCGATGTGGATTGCATCGATCCCGCCTACGCACCGGGCACGGGGACGCCCTGCCCGGGCGGACTCACGCCGCGCGAGGCATTCGCGCTGCTGCGGCGGATGCGGGGGGCATCGATCGTCGGGGCCGACATCGTCGAGGTCCTGCCCGAGCGCGACCCCGGTGGCTACACGGCGCTGCTGGCGGCCCACGTGGCCTTCGAGATCCTGTGCCTCGATGCGGCGCAGCGCGGTCCCGCGGAGTAGCCAATTCCTCGGGACGTTCCGGGTCGGCCTTGCTATCCTCCTTGCCTGCAGATCGATCGCTGTGGCCCCGTCGTCTAGTGGTTTAGGACTCCGCCCTTTCACGGCGGCAACACGGGTTCGAATCCCGTCGGGGTCACTTGCCTTTGAACGCTTCCGCGGGCGTAGCTCAATGGTAGAGCGTCAGCCTTCCAAGCTGAATGTTGCGCGTTCGAGTCGCGTCGCCCGCTTTCGTCCCACCCCGCATGACCGTGCACGCTGAGCCTGGTACGACGCTACGAAGTGTCATACACCGCCAGGTGCGGCTCGGGCATATCGCCCTCGAGGCCGATGGCCATGCGAGCATCGGGCCAGTGCAATTCCAGGCAGCGGTCGGCGGTGCGGTAGGTCGCCGTGTAGAGGGTGCCCGAGCCGCGTTCGTAGCCGGTGCGGTGCAGCGGCGGCTCGAGCAGGGCCCGCTGCAGCTCGTGCAGCGACGGGTTCGCATCCAGGCACGCCCGCAGGTGCGCGAGCCGCTCGGCCGTCTTCGAGAACGCCGCGTAGCGGGGCCACTCAATCCTGCCCTGGTGGTTGGTCGAGGCGGGCAGGTGGTCGATCTTCGGTAGGCGGTCCGGGGCGGCGTACACCGTCGCGTGGTGCGCTTGGGCATCGATGATGAGGAACGTATAGGTCATCGCACACGGCACCCGCCGCATCGCGTCGACCGCCTCATCGGTTGTGGATGCGACCTGGAGGGCGTAACGCACGAGCATGGAGGCGGCGAATCCATCGCCGTGCGCCGGTCGGCCGCCGAAGGCCAGCGCGATCGCCACGCCGTGCTCGTTGATGCCGTCGAGGGCGCCCACGAGGCAATCGGTCATGGCGAGCGTGCGTGTGCCGCCCCAGTTGGCGCGGAGCACGAGGCCATCGGAGAGCTGCGGCGCGTGGTCGTAGTTGCGGACGAGCGCCGCGTCCCCATCGCCGATCCAGACCGCCTGCGAGCAGCCCCGGACCATCGGCGGCGGCGCATAGAGCGTCAGGAGCCGCAGGACCTCGGCCTCTGTGCCGAAGGCGTCGCGCTGGTGCTCCAGCACGGGTTCCATCTCGGGCATGCAGCCGAGGTAGGCCTCGCGCGATCGGCGGGCCGACGGCGTGCGGCCGCTGCGAGCGATCCACGAGCGGTAGGACGGCCAGTACGCATAGAACACGTCGCGCACCTCGTCGCGGTGCTCGGCCTCATCGAGCGCGCGGAAGAGCAAGCGGGGCCGCGTGTCGGCCGGCGGGTTCACAGGAGCTTGAAGCCCGTGGGCTCGGGCTGCTCGGCGGGGGCGACGCCCTCGCCGCCGTACATGCCCCGCAGGCCGGCGATCCACTGGCGGGCGCGGCGGGTGAGCTTGAAGTCGTCGTCCATGAAGCGGCCCGGGCTGACGAGGATGCCCAGGTCCGCGCCCTCGTAGCGGTAGTCGCCCACGCCGGCAATCCGCAGGTAGAACGCCCGGTTCTCGTACTGCACAGTGCGGCGGTGCGTCTGCATGCGGACGTACCGCATCTGGCCGCGACCGTCGAGCTCGTAGATGCCCGAGGGCGGGGCCTGGGTGATCTGGTCGACCGTGTCGTCGGTGCTCTTGAGCACCAGCTGGCTCCAGCTATCGATGTTGTCCGGATCGGCCCAGCGTTCGTTCAGCTCCTCGACGTCCAGCTCGTAGTCGATGCCCATCCACTCGAGCAGGTGGAAGAGGAACAGCGGCGCGTCGGCGTGCGCAAAGGCCGCCAGGTTGGTCATGCTGCTGGCGCCTGTGATCCGCGGGTTGCACTCGCCCAGGTAGACGCGGCCCGTGTCGAGGTCGGTCAGGAAGTCCAGCTCGAAGTAGCCGCGATAACCCATCTCGCGGAGCTGGTCGCCGAAGGCCGCCGCCGCCCGCCTCGCGTTGCGGCGGATGCGGCGGTCAAAGGCATCCGCGAACACCTCGTTGCCGCACCAGCCACCCTTGTAGGGCGTCAGCTCAGAGAAGCCGACGAGCTCGGTCATCAGCGGGCCCACGATGGTACCGTGCCGTGTGACGCACGCCTCGAGGGCGCTGCCGCGGCAGCGGATCCGCTTCATGATCTTGACCTCGGGGGCCGAGACGATGTCGGCCTCGTGCTTCGCGAAGTCCTTCTCGCTGGACACGAAGAAGGTCGTGTGCCCCGAGTCGCCGTAGGCGGTCTGGATCACGAGATCGTCGCCCAGCCGCCCGGCAGCCTTGCGAAGATGCTCGTAGCTGCGGACCTTCGCGAGCTTGTTGGGCACGCTGTACACGCGGGCCTTGTTGCCGATGCGGGTGGTCTCCATCTTGTCGTCGACGGCGTTCCGCAGCGATGCGGACGGGAAGCACACCTCGACACCGAGCTCTGCGCAGAGCTTCTCGGTCGTCTCGTCGAACATCAGGAACACGGCCTTGCCGTTGCTCTTGGATTCGCTACCTCGATCACGGATCAGTTTCTTGACGGCCGGGTGCCGCAGCAGGTAGTTGTTGATGTCCTCGATGGACTCGAAGGGTTCGTGCGGCCGCTCGGGCGGCACGAAGACGTTGGGATGCTGCCCGTCGAAGCAATCGATGTAGCAGATGAAGGTAAAGTTGCGGATCCATTCGTCCATGCCGAGCAGGTTGAAGTTGGTCGCGCTGATGAAGTAGATCGGCTCGTCGTTGCGGTGGAAGAAGCGGCGGATCTCCGAGATGCCACGCAGCGTCTTGGGCTTCCGCCGCGTCGCCCGGTTGGACCGCAGCGGCTTGGCCTTGGCCACCGCGGCGTGGCGCTCCTCGGTCGACGCGGCGTCGGTCGGTGCGTCGATCGTGCTCGTCTGGCTCATGGCGGACGGTCCTTTCGGCTAGGCACCCTGCGCGATCGGGGCCTCCCGCTCGCGGGCGCGGTCCAGCGCATCCTCCACGAATACGCGCAGGCCGTACGTTGGGTGGTAGCCGTGGATCTCCTTGACGTCCAGCGCCAGCAGGTACTCCACGATCTCCGCGCTGAGCACCTGCCCGGGGACCAGGATCGGAAAGCCCGGCGGATAGGGCGTGACGAATGCTGCCGAGACCAGCTCCTCACCCGAGCCGATGCGGCTCCAGAGCGCCCGGTCGAGCGGCGTCCACTGGATGTTGGCGCCATCGCTGGCCAGGAAGTATGCCCGCCGCAGGTCGCCCTCGGGCGAATCGGGCGAGCCGAAGGCCTCGTGGAACCGGCTGAAGTTGGGCAGCGCGGGCCCCTGGCACAGCGAATCGACCCGCGCACTGTGGATGCTCAGGCCCGCGGCGCTCTCGGTCGACAGCCGATCCTCGAACTCCCGCGAGAGCGCCGCCAGCGTCTCGACGAGATAGGCGATGTCGCCCCTCGTTGTTCCGATGTTGGGCATGAACAGCGCGGTGTTGCGGGAGGTCTTGTTGATCTGGATGTCGAAGCGATCCATGAGCAGGTGCCGCATGGTGTCCCCGTCGACCCCGGTCGCCGATACATCGAGGGTCACCCGCGTCGGATCGAGCGTGAACTCGTCCATCCGCCACGCCCGGTCCATCCGCCCCCACCCCTGCTCGGGGTCGAAGTAGAACTCCAGCCCCGAGGGCCGGCGGTCGGCGGGGATCATGTCGGCCGGCCGCAGCACGCGGAAGAACCGCTGGATGTCGGGATGCTCGCTGACGCGCTTGCGGAGCGTCATGGCCAGGTCGACCGTCCGCTCGACGAGCTCGTAGCCCTCCATCTCGACCTGGCGGCGGCCGACGTCGAGTGAGGCGATGATCTGGTAGTTAGGCGACGTCGACGTGTGCGTCATGAACGCCTCGTGGAACGACTCGCCGACACGCTGCTCGAAGTCCTCGTCGTAGACGTGGATCATCGAGCCCTGCCGCAGCGAGGTCAGCGTCTTGTGCGTCGACTGGGTGGCGTAGACCCGCACCCGAACGCGATCCGGGTCGGGCATCGGCTCACCGTTTGCGTCGATGGGATCGCCCGATGCGCTCGCACGGCGGTAGGCCTCGGCGTACTCGTCGCTGCGGAATTCCCGCCGCAGCGTGCGGGCGCCGGCCATCGCGGTGCGGCCACGGAGGGTGTCGCTGAACCGGGCGTAGGCGAACCAGGCCTCGTCCCACAGGAACACCATGTCGGGCTTGATCGCCAGCACCCGGCGCATCACTCGCTCGGGGTCGTAAGTCAGCCCGTCGAAGGTGCAATTGGTGAGCAGCAGCATCTTGACGCGATCGAGCTTGCCCGCATCCCGCAGCTGGATCAGCCGCTGCTCGATCTCCTCGAGCGGCACCGCACCGTACATGCTGTACCGCTGCAGCGGATAGGAATCGAGGTAGACGGGCATCGCGCCGTTGAGCACGAAGGCGTAGTGGTGGCTCTTGTGGCAATCGCGGTCGACCAGCACGATGTCGCCGGGATTGATCAGCGCCTGCAGCACGATCTTGTTGGCCGTCGACGTGCCGTTGGTCACGAAGAAGGTCTGCCGGGCGCCAAAGGCCCGCGCCGCCATGTCCTGGGCACGCTTGATGGGCCCGCGGGGCTGCAGCAGCGAATCGAGCCCGCCGCTGGTCGCGCTGGTCTCGGCCAGGAACAGGTTCTGCCCGTAGAACTCGTAGAAGTCCTTGGCCCAGTGCGAATTGGCCATCGACTTGCCGCGTGCGATGGGCAGCGCGTGGAACACGCCGGTGGGCTTGGCGCTGTACTTCCGCAGCGCATCGAAGAACGGCGTGCCGTAACGCTCCTGCACGCCCCGCAGCACGCTGAGGTGCTGCTCCATGTAGTTCTCCAGGCGGTAGAACGTCCGCCGGAAGTTGGCCCCGAGGCTGCCGGCGACGTCCTCCAGCGGCGTGTCGGTGACGAGGTACAGGTCGAGCTCGGGGCGGAGCGTCTTGAGCACCCTGGCCAGCTGCACGCTCCGCTGCACGCCGTGGCACACCGGTACGCCCTCGGCCGCCAAGCGGTCCAGGTAGCGTTTGAGCGCGGGGTGGTGGTTCTGGGTCTGCATCGCGTAGTTGTACCGAAGGAACGCGACCTGGATGGTCGGGTTGAAGAGGGCGGCGATCACCGCGTCCTCGAAGCTCGGCACGGTGACGACGTCGTAGACGAAGGGGTCGCTCTCCCGCCGGCAGGCCAGCAGGCCGTCGCGGAGCTCGTCATGGTCGTAGGCATCGATGCCGTCGACGATGAGCACCTCGAAGTACAGCATGTCCGCCGGCCCGCCGCGGGAGTCGCGGGCCACGTGCCGGCCGTCCGGCGACGACCAGCGAGACGCGTGGGCGGCGTGGGCGTAGCGGCCGAACGCCTCGGAGGGATCATCCTGCGTTGATCCGCCCCGGGCCCGGTAGGTGTCGCCGATGAGTTGTCGGCTGAGCGAGGCGACCGTGCTCGCCAGCTCCCCGAAGGAGCGGGTGGCGAACAGCTGCGACAGCCGCGCCATGTACGACGGGCCCGGGAAGGCCCAGTAGGGCTCCAGATGCGCCAGCACGTCCAGCCGCTGGGCGACGGTGGCGACGACCTGCTCGTGCTCGGGATCGAGCGTGCCATCGAGCAGTCGCGTGCAGGCGACCTGCAGCTCATTCCAGGTGTCGCTCCGCAGCTGGAAGGCGCTGTACTGGCGGCCCGTAGCGATGCTCACGGCGTCACCGCGCCGCCGGGTGTCGGGGTCGCGGCGGGGCCGACGCCGTGGGACGGAGCCGCGTCGGCGTGGACCGGCGGCTCGAGCGCGGTGGCCTCCTTGCCCGTGCCGGGCGGGCGGGTGGTGTCGCCCATGGCCTGGACGCCGGGATCCTCCGCGGGCGGAGGTACGCTGGCGTCGGCGTGCGGATGGTTCTGGCCGAAGGCGATGCCCGCGCGGCTGCCGCGGGCCATCATCTCCAGCGAGCCGAGCGTGTCGAGGTAGCCGCCGTCCCGCCAGTCCTTCTGATAGACGCCGAACTCCACATGCCGATCGCGGAAGCTCTTGAGCGGCTGGCCCAGCCCCTTGAGCCCCACCTCGCGGCTGCGACGCACGCGATCCAGGTCGATCTCGATGGGCAGCAGTTCCTCGTGGCTGCCGGCCTGGTAGAGCACGTCGCCCGAGGGCGCGCACAGGATCGATCGGCCGTTGCCGCCGTCGCCCACGCCGTTGATGTCCACGACGAAGCACTGGTTCATGGCCGCCGTCGCCCGCACGATCGACAGCTCCACGTCGCGGTCGATCGTCGGCGTCAGCGTGGGGTGCAGGATGACCTCGGCCCCCATCGCCGCCAGCGTGCGGCTGGTCTCGGGGAACCACATGTCGTAGCAGATGCTCAGGCCGAAGCGGCCGATCTCGGGCACGTCGAACACGCAGAACTCGGTGCCCGATTGCACGCCCGCCTCGTAGGGCAGGAAGGGGAACATCTTGCGGTACCGTGCCACGACCTCGCCGGCGGGGTTGATCACCGGCGCCGTGTTGTAGATGCCCGCGTCGGTCTGCTCGTAGAGCGAGCCGGGCACGAGCCAGACCTCGTGCCGAGCGGCGAGCCGGCGGTACGCATCCTCGACCTCGCTGGGTAGCGGCATGGCGTGGCCGGTCCAGCCGCCGAAGGTCGCCAGCTCGCTGACCAGCACCATCTGCACCCACGGGTACAGGTGCATGACCATCTCGATGCGATCGGTGATGTGCGCGAGGTTCGAGCGACGGCCCGAGACTTCCAGCTGCAACCCGGCGATGGCGAACGGACGCATGCGTTCCTTCCGAGGGAGATTCCGAGGCCCAAGAAGCACGGCTACCGGCATCGGCCGGCGAGCCCGGGCATCTTAAGCGCTTGCGGCCGCCGGCCGGCCCGACTCGCGGGATGCGGCGATGCACGACTCCGCCGCTCCGACCAGCACGCCCAGCGCCCGGCCGAGCTGCTCGTCGGTGATCACCAGCGGCGCGAGCACGCGGATGCAGTTGCCGTCCACGCCGGCGGCGATGACCAGCACCCCCTCGGCCCGGCAACGGTCGATGATCGACTTGACCAGCCGCCCGGCCGGCCGGTGCGGATCGCCGCCCTCATGGAACTCGACGGCCATCATCGAGCCCAGGCCCCGCACGTCGGTCACCTCGTCGAATCGGTCGCGGAGGCCCTCGAAGGCGTCGCGGATCTGGTGGCCGATGGCCGTCGAGCGGGCGTTGAGATCCAGCTCCTCCATCCGGCGGATCGTCGCGAGCGCCGCGGCGCAGGCGACCGGGTTGCCGCCGTAGGTGCCCCCCAGCGTGCCCGGAGCGACGCGGTCCATCACGCTGGCCTTGCCGATGACGCACGAGATGGGCATGCCTCCGCCCATGGCCTTGGCCCAGGGCGAGAGGTCGGGCTTGACGCCGAAGTGGTCGTAGCCCGCCCACCTCCCGGTGCGGCAGAAGCCCGCCTGCACCTCGTCGAGGATCAGCACGATGCCGTGCTCGTCGCAGATCTGCCGCAGCTCGTGCAGGTAGGCCGCCGGCGCGACGCGGAAGCCGCCCTCGCCCTGCACCACCTCGATGATGATCGCCGCCACTTGGTCGGCGTGGATCGTGTCCTGGAAGGACCGCCGCAGCCGCCGCAGCTCCCGCTCGGCGACGGCATCCTCCAAGAGATCCTCGCCCGGCAGCGGCGCGGGGAAGGGCAGCCGGTAGACCTCCGGCGCGTACGGCCCGCAGTGCTGCTTGAGGCCGACCTTGCTCGTCAGCGTGGCGGCCAGCAGCGTCCGCCCGTGGAAGGCGCCGGTGTAGCAGATGACCGCCTGCCGGCCGGTCGCCTGCCGCGCGATCTTGATCGAGTTCTCGACCGCCTCGGCCCCGGTGTTGACGAGCATGGCCTTGGTCGAGTCGCCCGGCTGCTCGTGGTGCGGGAACAGCTCGACGAGCTTCTCGCAGAGGGCGACGTAGGGCTCGTAGGTCGCCACGTGGATGCAGGCGTGCTGCAGCGCGCCGGCCTGGGCCCGGATGGCCTCGACGACGGCCGGGTCGCTATGGCCGACGTTCATCACGCCGATGCCGCTGGCCAGGTCGATGAACTCGCGGCCGTCGGCGTCGGTGATGATCGCCCCGGCGGCCGAGGCGGCGGTCATCGGGCTGAGCATGCCCACGCCGGGACACACCACGGCCTGGCGGCGGGCGACGAGCGACTCCGAGTTGGTGGGCATGGCTTCCTCCGTGATGCGTGGAAGATTGTAGAAGGGCGGGCCTCGGCACCCGACGGGCCGGCCTCAACCGAGCCGCGTGCGTGAGCACGCGGACCCACGCCCGGACAATGGGAGTGCGGAGCGGGCAATGGGGAGTGGGCAATGGGGAGTGGGCAATGGGGCGGAGGGGGAGAAAGTCAGGGAGGCGGCACCCGGGGTTCGGCACGCGGCAGAGGCCGACCGCCGCCCGATGATCGAACGCGACCGAGCCGCCCGGCGGACCGGGCGCCTTGGTCGCGTTTGGCCATTGCGCGATCGGGGGGTAAGCCGTCGCGCGGTCCCGCTAGCCCTTCAGCGTCGGCCACCGCTCGAACATCGCCGCCACTGCGTCGTCGATGTCGGCCTTGACCGCGTCGGCGTTCACCACGCCCTCGGCCATGCCCCGCCACACCAGGTCGCCCGTGCGGGCGTCGACGAACTCGATGACCAGCTCGCCCTCCTGGTAGGCGTAGACGTAGCTGCCCTCGCCCCAGTTGAAGCGGTCCCAGTTGACGAACTCGACCACCTGGTCGTCGACGGCGACGAAGGCACGGCCCAGCAGGTCGGGCTCGGGCCCGGTGCGGTAGCCGCGGTCGCCCAGCTCTCGGGTGACGGCGGCGACGACCCACTCGCTGACCTCGGCGGGCACGCCGGGCGGCGCGGCCACGCCGGCTTCCGCCGCTCCCAGCGTGCGGGCGGATCGCAGCGCATCGGCGTCGAGCGTCTCGGCCCGCACCGAGGGCCCCGAACTGCAGCCCGCCAGCAGGACGGCGGCCGATGCGGCCACGGCGGCAGCGGCAATCACGCGGAATGTCGTCGGCATGGTCAGAGTCCCCAGCTCACGTACTTCGTGTTCGTGTATTCGTCCATCACGTACCTGCCGCCCTCGCGGCCGAAGCCCGAGTGCTTGACGCCGCCGAAGGGCGCCTGCGCGGTCGAGGGTGCGGCATCGTTGGCCCCCACGATGCCGTACTCGAGCGCCTCGGCCACGCGGATAAGCCGCGAGGCGTTGCCCGTGAAGAAGTAGGCCGCCAGGCCGAAGGGCGAGTCGTTGGCGGCGGCGATGGCCTCGTCCTCCTTGGCGAAGCGGGCTACCGGCGCAACGGGGCCGAAGGTCTCCTCGGTGGCGCACAGCATCTCGCTGGTCATGCCGTCCAGCAGGGTGGGCGCATAGAAGCGATCGGCGAGGCCGTCGACGCGGACCTTGTGCCCCCCCACGCGGACGGTGGCACCCTTGTCGTTGGCGTCGGCCACGTGCGTCTCCACCTTCTCGACGGCGCCGTCGTTGATGAGCGGGCCGATGTTGACGCCGTCCTGCAGACCCTCGCCGACCTCGAGGGACTCGATGGCCTCGGCGAAGCCCTTCATAAAGGCGTCGTAGACGCCGTTCTGCACGTAGAAGCGGTTAGCGCAGATGCAGGTCTGCCCCGCGTTGCGGAACTTGCAGGCCACCGCGGCACTGACGGCCTTGTCCACGTCGGCGTCATCGAACACCAGGAAGGGCGCGTGCCCACCCAGCTCCATCGACAGCCGCAGCAGGTTCTCGGCCGACTGCTCCATCAGCGTGCGGCCGACCTCGGTGGAGCCCGTGAAGCTCAGCTTGCGAACGCGGCTGTCGGAGAAGATCGCCTTGCCGATCTTCCTGGGGTCGCCCGTCAGGATGTTGACCACGCCGGGCGGGATGCCGGCCTCGAGCGCCAGCTCGCCGATGGCCAGGGCGCTCAGCGGGGTGTCCTCGGCGGGCTTGATGACCGTGGTGCAGCCGCAGGCGAGCGCGGGGCCCAGCTTGCGGGTGATCATCGCGGCGGGGAAGTTCCAGGGCGTGATGATCGCCGCCACGCCCACGGGCTGCCTGAGCACGAGGATCCGCTTGTCGGCAGCGGACGCGGGCACGATGTCGCCGTAGAGCCGGCGGCCCTCGCCCGCGGCCCACTCGAGGAAGCTGGCGGCGTAGGCGATCTCGCCGCGGGACTCGCCCAGCGGCTTGCCCTGCTCGGTGGTCATCAGCGTCGCGAGGCGGTCGGCATCCCGGTGCATCAACTCGGCCAGCCGAGCGATCTTCTCGCACCGATCGGACGCGGCCAGGCCCGCCCAGGGTTCGAACGCGCCGTGGGCCGCATCGATCGCTCGGCGGGCATCATCCTCGCCACCATCGGGTACGTCGGCGATGTGGGAATCGGTGGCGGGATTGGTGACCGCGAACGTCGCACCGCCGTCGGCATCCGTCCACTGGCCATCGATGAGGTTCCGGGTCTGGATCTGGTCTTGTATGAGCGTCACGCGAAACGCTAGCCGCCCGGCCGGGCGTCTTCAGCATGGGGCGCCGCGGTCCCTTGCTGGAGGTTTGCAGGATTCTCGGATGCAAGGAATGCTGGACGCCCCCGACACAATGGAGGGCTACCCCGAGGGGAGACCCGACCAAGTCCGTAACCACGATGGAGGGCGTGGCACCGACCGAATCGGCCAAGCCACCCAGGATTCAGCCACGCATGATTCAGCTAGGCCTGGCTCAGCCAGGCATGGTCCAGCCAGAAGGAAGACAGATGCTCCGCACCGCCGCCTGCTTGTCGCTCCTCGCCGCCGCCGCCACCGCGTCGGCCCAGGGCAGCACCGCCACCTACCGCCTGACCTTCGACGCCGAGTGGTCAAGTGCGACCCACCCCAGCGCCTTCCCCCCCGACCCCCACTTCTCCGGGCTGATCGGGGGCACCCACAACGATGGCGTGCAGCTCTGGGAGGCCGGCCAGCTCGCCACCCCCGGCATCGAACTCATGGCCGAGACCGGCAGCAAGGTTCGGCTGGTGACCGAGGTCAACGGCTACATCGCCGATGGCACGGCCCAGACGCTGATCTCCGGGGGCGGCATTCCCCTCTCGCCCGGGAGCGTGTCGGTCACCTTCGAGACCTCCAGCGACTTCCCGCTGCTCAGCGTGGTGACCATGATCGCCCCGAGTCCCGACTGGTTCGTGGGGACCCAGAGCCTGTCGCTCCGTGACGGCGCCGGGTGGATCGACGAGATCATCTTCGATCTGTGGCCGTACGACTCGGGCACCGACTCGGGTGCGAGCTACCGCTCGAGGGATGTCGACACGGTCCCGCCCGAGCCCATCCGCCGTCTCGTGGGCGAGTTCCCGTTCACCGATGCGCCGAGGATCGGCACCTACACGCTCGAGCTGCTCTCCGTGGAGTGTGCCGCCGACATGGATAGCGACGGCACGCTGACCATCTTCGACTTCCTGATGTTCCAGAACGCCTTCGATGCGGGCGATATCGCCGCCGACTTCGACGGCGACGGGGCGCTCACGCTGTTCGATTTCCTGGCGTTCCAGAACGCCTTCGACGCCGGCTGCTGAACGCGGCGAGACACGAAGCCGCGGGCGAAGCTAGCCCGCGAGGCATCAGCCAAGTTCAGTCTTTGGATGGATCTTTGAACAAACTCTAAACCTTTCAGAGGTATGAGTTTACGCAATTCTGGCCATGGATTTCTCCGGCTCGTGCGGTAGGCTTGGTGCAAGGCCCGGCCAATCGCGCGAACCAATCGCGTTCGCGGCGAACCCCGTCCTCCGAGGCAGAGATGCGGGCCGGACTCGTGATCGACCGCACGCAGCACCACCGGAGACTCCATCCATGCACGCCGCGACCGCAACCGCCGCCATCCTCGGACTCGCCGCCGCCGCCTCGGCCCAGCCGTGGCTCGGCTCGGCGACCTACCGCCTCGAGTTCCAGGCCGACTGGTCGGCCGCCACGCACCCGACGGCCTTCCCGCCCCGGCCGCACTTCTCGGGTCTCGTCGGCGCGGTCCATAACGAGGACGGCGTGCTGTGGGAAGCCGGCGCGCTGGCGAGCGACGGCATGGAGTCGATGGCCGAGACCGGCAGCAAGACGCTGCTGATCGGCGAGGTCAACGACCTGATCGACGCGGGCGACGCGCTGTCGGTGATCTCCGGTGGCGGCATCCCGCTCTCGCCCGGCTCGGTGACGGTCGAGTTCGAGGTCCGGCAGGACTTTCCGCTGGTCACCGTCGTCTCGATGATCGCCCCGAGCCCCGACTGGTTCGTGGGCACCCGGAGCCTCTCGCTGCGTCAGCTCGGGACCTGGGTCGAGACGCTCGAGTTCGACCTGCGGCCCTACGACTCCGGCACCGATTCGGGCCCCAGCTACACCAGCCCCAACATGGACACGGTGCCGCCCGAGCCGATCCGCTTGATTGCCAGCGAATTCCCGTTCACCGGCACGCCGGCACTCGGCCGCTTCGTGCTCACGCGGACCTCGACCCGTTGCCCGGCCGATTATGGCGGCGACGGCCTCCTGACGATCTTCGACTTCCTCGAGTTCCTCAACGACTTCGACGCCCGAGACCCCATGGCCGACTTCGACGGCGATGGCGAGTTCACGATCTTCGATTTTCTCGCATTCCAGAACGCCTTCCAGATCGGCTGCTAATCGCGACTGCGTGATGACTCCCGATTTGCAGCGCATGCTTTAGTCGTTGCAACATGCAGACATACGGATCCACCTCGAACGCCGCGCTCGTCGCGGTGTTTTGCGATTGGATTGCTAGCTCCGATACCACGCGGCTTTTCTCGAGGCTCGCGGCGTTTTTGACGCGCACGCCCGACCTTTGCGGGTAGGCTATTCCCTGCGAGGAGTGCATGAGTTCCCTCCGTCTCGGGGAGGCCATGCACCCAACACGAAGCCAACTCGCGCCTTGCACACCTCGGCTGTACGCCAGTTCCGGCGTGGCTTCTGCCTGTCGTACATCGACGGTTTCGCCCCGCCGAAGCGGGGATCCTTCGCACCGACGCGCGACGCAGGTCGCTGCGCCGTGTCGCATCCACATCACTGGAGAATATTGAGATGCAACTAGAGAAGATCGAGAAACGACTCTCCGTTCTGGCGATGCTCGCCGCTGCGGGCACGGCATTCGGTCAGGGCACCGTGCTGTTCGATTCCTCGTCGGCGACCTCGGGCCGCACCGTGCTCCAGGACGCCGCCGCCGCCGCCGGCGTCGTCGTTGACACATTCATCCTGGACGACTTCGTCGCCCTCGATGCGGCCGCGGCCGACCCGACGACCACGGCACTCATCATCGACAACAACTGCTGCTTCTTCGGTGCGGGCTACGCCGCCGCCCTCCAGGATCGCATCGACGACGGCGCCAAGGTCCACCAGACCTTCTGGAACACCGACGCCGACCCGGCTATCCAGGCCGCGATGGGCATCTCGGCAACCGTCGACTTCTTCGCCCCCCGCGAGGTGCACGACAACGCCGGCCACCCATCGTGGGCGGGGGCCGCCAGCCCCGTGATGGTTGATAGCGACGGCTTCTGGGCCGACAACGGCGACGAGCTCACGCCCGGAGGCGGCGCCACCGTCGTATCCACGCACGACAGCCCGGTCGGTCCGGGCGCCACGGTTGTCGCCAACGGCGACCGCACGCTGGCCAACGGCTTCGACTACGACAGCCTCGTCGAGCCCCAGGTCGTCGAGCTGGTGACCTCGCAGCTCCGCTGGCTGTGCAGTTCGCCCTGCCTGGACTGGACCAACTTCTCATTCGGTGATGTCGGCGACGTCGTCACGTTCCCGCTCGACGTGTCCGAGGGCTGCCAGATCTTCAAGATCACCGACAGCTTCCTCTCGGGCGATCGCTTCGACGTCCGGATCTCGCAGGGCGGCTCAACCGTGGCGCAGTTCTCGTGCAGCGATCCCACTGTCGTCGGCGACTCCACGGGCGACTTCGACGAGGCCTTCGGCGACCTGCGCTGGTCCAGTGGATCTGTGCTGCTTGCCCCGGGCTCCTACCGCGTCGAGGTCCGCGTGACCGCATCGCCCTTCGGCAGCGGTGGCGCCGGCTACCGCTTGTGCGAGGGGGATGGCGACAAGCGCATCCTGGTCTACGACGAGAACACCGTGAACGGGTACGCGGCCGAGGCGGCCGACTTCCTGGGCGCGGCGACCGTCGTCGGCGAGTCGGGCTTCAATGCGGCCCTGCTGAGCGGTGTGTGGGATGTCGTCCTGCTCGACATGCCCAGCACACTGCTGACCGACTTTGGCCCCTTCATCAACTACGTCGACGAGGGCGGCGCCGCCGTCGTATCGACCTGGGGCGATGACGGCTTCGGTGGATGGCAGAGCCTGCTCGCGCCACTGGGCGCCTCGAGCGGCGAGAGCTTCTCGCACCAGGCCACGCCCGATGTCACCTCGACCCGGACGCCCTGCGCCGACCAGGTGTTCGCCGGCATCCCGCTGCCCGCGGGCGGGTTCGTCGGGCCGTGGGGCAGCGACGGCTGCCGCGCAACCCTCGCGGTGGGCTCCGAGGGCCTCGCCCAGCTCGGCGGCGCCGGCCGCCCGGTCATGTGGATCTCCAACGCCCGCCGCACGATCGGCTCGTTCCTCATCGACGAGTGGCCCGTGCGTCCCGAGGCGGTCCGCCTGTGGGGCAACATGATCCGCAAGGTGTGCGATGGCGGCGATCCCTGCGGCTTCGGCGACTGCCGCGCCGACATCGACGGCGACGGCGTGCTCACCATCTTCGACTTCCTTGGGTACCAGAACCTCTTCGCCTCCGGCGACCTCTGCGCCGACTTCGACGGCGACGGCATGCTCACCCTCTTCGACTTCCTGGCGTTCCAGAACGAGTTCGCACTGGGATGCCCGTAACCAGATTCGAGCGGCGATCCGTATAGCCCGTCTCTGAGTGGCCCGGGGCGCTGGACACAGCGCCCCGGGCTGTTTCTACCGATCCAAGATCAGCTGCGTCCACACCAGGTGCGTTGCCCCACCTGCTGCTGCTGGTTGCCGTTGCTGCCCCCGCCGTCTTGCGTGATAATCGGATCCCGCCACCGCTCGGCGATCCGACGCGAGCCATCATAATACTGGGTTTCGGTCCGCCACTCATCGCCGTCCCCGGGTACGGTGACTGCCAACCAATCAGCCACCCCAGCGCGTCGTAGGCGAATACCGCCACGACGTCGCCGAACAACGGGCCCACGCCCTCCATCTCGCCGTCGGCGTCGAACACGAACGGCGACGCCGGGTCCTCCTCGACTCCCTGCACCAAACGCTGCCACGCCTCGTAGCGGTACCAGCAGTCCCCGTCGAATACGAGATTGCCCGACGCGTCGTACACCAAGCCGTCGACGAGCCGTCCACCGTCCGCGTCGAGATCTTGTTGAACGCGCCCGCCGTGTGCGTGATGTCGCGCGCCGGCACCCGTGATCGACAATCCCGGCGACGCA